>CAZJRU010000080.1:0-7867 GCA_964548315.1 uncultured Hellea sp. | reverse complement strand
AATGGCTAAGGCGCTTGGTAAACGGTTTTATAAATCTGTGAGCGTGGCGCCAGAAGGTGCGGGCTTTGTTATTTTACTCGATAAATATCGGCTCAAAACACCGGGTAAAAAGGCTGCGGATAAGAAAACGCTGTTACTGCCCGGCCAAGGTATTGCCGATTTGGTGGCCGCTGAATGGGACGCGCAAGGCGATAAGGTTGACCCGCGCACTATGCCGATTACGCGGCTCCTAAATGTTGCCGTGGCGCGCACGCCCGAAACGCGCGAAGAGTTAATTTCTGAGGCGCAAAAATATACGGGCTCTGATTTGCTCTGTTACCGCTCAGCCGAGACGCGGCTATATTTAGAGCACCAGTCCGAAAACTGGGACCCGGTTTTGGACTGGGCGGCAGGGCAGGGCGTTGCGCTTAGGACGACTGAGGGCCTTGAGGTAATTTCGCAGGACCCAGCGGCGCTGGAGGCTGTGGCGGATTATGCGCGCGGGCTGGATGATATTGCGCTCACGCTTTTTGTGCATTTGCTCTCCACATTTGGTTCCACGGTCTTAGCCATGGCCGTCATGGCGCGTCATCTTAGCCCAGAAGAGGGATTTGCAAAATCACGCCTTGATGAGCTTTGGCAGATAAAATATTGGGGCCAAGATGAGATTGCGCAGGAACGCACTGACGCGATTGCGCAAGAGATTACGGCGTTGTGCCGTCTATTAGATTATTTATAGGACAGGCTATGGCCCCCGTTATTGTCAAAGAACGCGCCAAAGACCAAGGCGGCGGAATATATACGCAGGACGTCGTGACCTCGCGGCACCATCTTTTGGCCGATGAGCCGGAAAGTTATGGCAGCGCCGATTTGGGGCCGACGCCGTTTGAATATCTTTGCGCGGCGCTTGGAGCTTGCACGACCATTACGCTGCGCATGTATGTCGAACGCAAAGGCTGGGAAGTCGAACACCTGGCTTGCGAAGTGACCCATCAGAAAGTTGCCATTGGCGATTTGCCGCCCAAAGACGTCTTTACCCGCGTTCTAACAATTAGGGGGGATATCGATGAGGCGCAGCGCAAACGCATGTTGGTTATCGCCGATAAATGCCCCGTCCATAAAACGCTACATGCGAGTAGTGATATCGAAACTAAAGTCACGGCCTAGGACTGCTTTATGTATAAGCTTTTACTCTCACCAGCGGGGCGCATTGGGCGTCAAGAATTTTGGCGTGGTATGGCCGTGTTTACGGTGCTTGTGGTGCTATTTAATTTTGGTCTCAAGCAGCTCGGAAATTCCGTCTGGGCTTTTTTAATATCGCTGCCCTTTCCCTTTCTCGCGCTACATATGGCCTATAGTATTTATGGCAAACGCTTACATGATATGGGCCGCAGTTTTTGGCCGCTCACGGCGATGTTGGTCAGTCTCATTATAGCGGCAATTATCGTTATGTTGACCTTTGGCGGTTCAGAGTATTTTTCTGAATTTTCGCAATATGAACGCAAGTCAGATATAGACCCCGCCGTTAAAGCCGCGATACAAGACCAGTATCAAGCACGTCTGGCCGAGGCTAACGGCCCCGTGAGGGCCATCATGTGGGCAATTATTGGAGGCTTTACGCTTTGGTGCGGGCTCTCTAAATCTGACGCTCAGAGCAATAAATACGGGCCGCCTTCAGGGGAATAAGGTTGAGCGTTAGCGGTAAAAAGAGGTTCCGCCGTTTAAGAAAAACGTAGCGTCTTTTGTAAAAGCCTCCGTCAGGAAATCAAAAACAGCCCGGATGCGCGCCGAGCGCCGCAGGTCTTCATGAGCCACCAAAAACACATCTTCTTGCTGTGAGAAATTTGGCAGTACCCGGCGAATATTGCCGTTTAAGAGGTCTTTTTCGCCGGAAAAGACTGGCAAAGCGCCAATGCCATATCCATTGGCGATGGCTTCGTTAAAGGCCCAGATTGAATTGGTTTTAAAAGTTACGCGCTCGGGTAAATGACGGGGCTGGTGATTATCGTCCAATAACCAGAGCAGTTTATTATCCATGATTGTTGCGAGGACGCCGTCATGGTCCGATAACTCTTCCAAAGATTGTGGCGCGCCTTTTTTGTCCAAGTAACTCTCTGAGGCGAAAAGGCCAAAGGTGACCGTGGCAACCTTGCGGCCAATTAAACTATTTTGATCGCCCGGGCTCATCCACCGGATAGCGATATCGGCTTCGCGCTGCGCTAAATTATAGTTTTTAAAGCCAATGCCAAGGTCTACCAAAATATCCGGATGAAGCTCTCTAAAGCTCTGCAAAGCGCTGGGAAGCCATGATGTCCCAATACCCTCTGTTGCCGAGAGACGCACAACGCCCGCTAACGAGTTTTCAAGCGTGGCAGAGGACCTATCAATGGCCGCGGCTTCATCTTGCATGCGCCGAATATGGTCCAGCATAGAGTGACCGAAACTTGTTGGAACAACCGCGCCTTTTTCCTTGGTAATTAAAGGCGTGCCAAAATGATCTTCTAAGGCCCTAATGCGCCGACCGACCGTGGGCTGACTCATGCCAAGCTTGCGCCCCGCGGCCGTGAGGCTTCCAGTTTCAACCACGGCCAATAAAATTGGATAGTCAGACCAGTTTTTCATGCGAAAATGTATAACATTCACGCAAAAAATGTCAATTTCATTCTTTTTTGTAGGGGGTGTCTACATTATCTCAACGGCCATGCCTGTGTGTAGATGCGGTAGAAGCTGCGTGAACGCCTCTGGCGTCAGCGCGACGCAGCCTAGTGTTTGACGGTCATCAGGCTGAGCCACATGAATGAAAACGGCGCTTCCCAAATGCGGGCTAGGGGGGCTGTCGTTATGTGACATAACAATAACAAGATCATAAGCCCCGTCTTCGCGCCATAAACGCTCGTGGCTGGCTGGGTAGGGCAGGCGGATAAACCTATTATAAGCCGCGTCATTTGGGGCGTCACACCATCCATCATCGGGCCGCAAAGGACGAAATGTTAAAGGGCTTTTAGGCGCAGGTAATCTGTCAGCTCTATAGAGACCAAAGCGCAGGTGATAATGCCCGAGCGGCGTCTTTTGATCTCCTTCTCGGCCCTCAGAGCCCGCGACAGCGCCTTGCATCCCGATGCGGCAAGGTGCGTAAACTCTGCCAAAAACTAAGGATTTCATTGACGTATCGATTATTAAAGTCAAAATATACTCGCATCTTTGTGATGTAATGAGAGCCTTCTGACATTGGGCTTTGGGGTAAAACAAGCCTAAAGAACGTAAAAATTAAAGAGAGTAAAAACTATGGCTGTAAAAAAACGCCTTTTGATCGTGGATGATGACGACATGCTTCGCGAAGAACTTGTTGATCAATTCGCTCTGTATAAGGAATTTGATGTCATAGATGTTGGAACTGCTGGGGCTGGTATCAAAGCCACCGAAGACGGCACCTTTGATTTGATATTGCTAGATATTGATTTACCAGACATGCTTGGCACCGAGGCGTGCCAGCTGATGCGCGCGGCAGGCGTCGCGTCTCCAATTGTCATGCTGACGGCAAATGATGGTGATATGAACGAAATTCTGGGTCTTAATTCTGGTGCCAATGATTATGTTACGAAGCCGTTTAAATTTGCGGTCTTGCTGGCGCGCTTGCGCGCCCACCTTCGAAGCTTTGAACAAAGCGAAGATGCAATCTTTCAAGTGGGGCCTTATGAATTTGCGCCCGCTTATAAGAAGTTGACGCCGCCAACCGTTGAAGGTGAGAAACCGCCGCGTGATATTCGCTTAACGGAAAAAGAAACCAATATTCTCAAATATTTATACAGAGCTGGCGGGAAGCCCGTTGGCCGTGAAGAATTACTGCACGAAGTCTGGGGTTATAATTCAGGCGTAACGACACATACGCTTGAAACCCATGTATACCGTTTGCGGCAAAAGATTGAGCCCCAGAAGGGCGTCGCGACGCTTTTGGTGACGGAGCCTGGCGGTTATCGTCTTGAATTAGGTTAAGCGTTGAAGTTATGCGCTCAGGTCTAAGACTTGAGTCATCGGGACATGATCACTTGGCTTGGGGTCCCAAACGCGGCAGGGGACATGGATTTCATGCGCCTCTTTTCCGCCCGCTTCGGCGGCCGCTTTCAGGGATGGGCTGACCCATATGTGATCTAGCCTGCGCCCGCGATTGCTTTTCATGGGGTCGCGGCCTCGGTATGACCACCAGCTATAGAGCTTTTCATCATCATCTGCGAACAGCCGCGAACAGTCAGTAAAGTCATGAGTGTCTTGCAGGGTTTTTAAGAGGCCGACTTCCAGCGGCGTATGAGACACGACCTTTAATAGTTGTTTATGGTTCCAAACGTCATTTTCATGCGGCGCGATATTAAAATCGCCAACCAGAATTTGTTGGTCATCGCCAATGGCAAAGCGCTTTGAAAAATAGACGCGCATATTTTCGATAAAATCCATCTTATGTTTGAATTTATCATTGATATCTGGATCGGCCTTATCTCCGCCGGCGGGAATGTAAAAATTATGAAATTCAAAATCTTGATCCCCGGCAATCACTCTGGTGCTCACATGACGGGCGTGCTTAAGGGGACAAAAACTTGTTTCCAATCGCTCCATGGGGAGTTTTGAAACTGTCGCTGCGCCGTGATAACCTTTCATGCCGGCCACTTCGATGAAGTTATATCCGGCGTCGATAAAGGGCTGGCTGGGAAAGAGGTCAGTCTCGCACTTGATTTCTTGAAGACCTAAAACATCGGGCTGCTGCTCATTTAAGAACCGGATGACTTGATCAATCCGAAGCCGAACAGAATTTATATTCCAAGTTGCTACTTTTACTTTCATAGGCAAGCCATAGCTCACCTTCTGAAAGACGCAAGATTAATCTAGGATATCGCCGTGATTATCGAGGATATTATCTGCGGCGGTCGCGGCGGCTTTCATCGCGTAAGACAAAGAGCCTTGGATTGATGCGTTCATTATATTTTAAATCAGAGAGAATGACTTTGGTTTCACCGCCAAAGCTATCAATGATAATCCATTCCTTAAGCGCTAAATTATTGGCGTCATAAACCATGGTGATCGCGCCGTCCATTTCGCCTGACCCGTCGCGGGCTGTGACGCGCCATTCATTATAGGTTTTAATCAGCGAGGTGACTTCGGTGTCTCGCGCGAGGTTGATATTTTCTTTGAGGAAAAAATTAAGCGGCGTCGCCGATAAAGGCACACGGTCAATTGTTTCCAAAGCTTTATCTTGCTGCGTGAGGGTGACGCCGTCAGAGACAATTAAAAGCGGATTAGGCGCGTCATATTCAAAGCGTAATTTGCCGGGCCGTTTTATATAAACTTGACCCTGTGCAAAGGACCCATCCGAGGCATATTGCGCAAAACGTCCTGAAAAACTCACAGTGCTATTCATCGCCGCGTCGACGCGGGCCAAATCAGCAGGCACGTTTCTAGGATCGGTAAAGGGGGCCTGTATAGGCTGCGCATATTGCGGCTGAGCCGTTAAAACTTGGCTTTGTCCGGGCTGTATCTGAGCCGCGGCCCAAAGGGGCGTTAGCGGAGATAAAAGGGCAAATGCGCCTAAATATGCCAACCTTTTTTTCATGACGTAACCTTATTCGGGTTTAAATTATTGTCTGTGTCTACACGTTTCAACTTTAACAAGGCCTGAATATTGAATTCAGAATAATTACAAATCCGCCATGGTTCTTAAGATGATAGGGCGATTTCATGAATAGATTTCTCTGGCCGCGCGCCATAATGACTAATCACTTCCGCCGCGCAGAGGCTCCCTAAAAAGCCCGCATCTTTCCAGCCTAGACCCATGGCTCGCCCGGCTAGAACACCAGCAGCATATTGATCGCCTGCGCCAGTTGTATCGACAACTTTATCCACAGGGGCAGCCATGACCATATACCGTCTGTCTTGGTCTTGAATGATTGAGCCTTTTTCGCCGCGCGTGATACAAGCGGTTGTTTTTGTTTTATTTACAGCGTCTAAGGCCGTATCCAGACGGTCTGTTTCATAGAGACCCAGAATTTCATCCTCATTTGCGAACAGGATATCCACATGGTTATCCACAAGACTACGAAAGCTCTCCCTATGGCGTCCAACGCAGAAACTGTCCGACAATGTGAGTGCCACTTTGCGGCCCGCCGTCTTCGCGATTTCTGAGGCTTTTACAAAGGCTTTCTTTGCAGGCTCAGCGTCAAAGAGATAACCTTCTAGGTAAAGCACCTCTGCAGATTGGATTTTTGCCTTGACGATGTCCGAGGACGAGAGCTGCGTTGACGCTCCTAAAAACGTATTCATAGTGCGCTCGCCGTCAGGGGTTACCGCAATCATGCTGCGGGCGCTGGCTTGGCCTGATGTCGCGGCGCGGGTTGTAAAGTCAACGCCGACGTCAGAAAACCCTTTGGAGAGCCTTTTGCCGACGGCGTCATTGGCAACCTTGCCAATATAAGCCGCGCGGCAGCCCAGTGCAGATATGCCGACCATTGTATTGGCGGCGGAGCCTCCGGCTATTTCTTGTGTTTTACCCGCTTTGGATAAAGCCGTGTTAAGCTCCAGGGCCCGCTTTTGATCAATCAAAGCCATGCCGCCTTTTTCCATGCCCTGGCTTTGAAGAAATTTGTCAGAGACGGGCGCGATAATGTCCATAATCGCATTGCCGACGCCGATAACATCATACTGTGTTTTCATTTTAAAAAGTCCTTGTTCAGCAGGGCGGATAGACCTATCTGGCTAACGGAGTTTGCGGAGATTGTGAAATGAAAAAGGTAGCTATTTTAGCGTCCGAAAATATGATGCCAGGTCACCCAAATGAGCGGTCAGACTTCTTTGAACGCGACGAGCAAATGGCTAAACTGATCCCTGCCTTCAAGGCGCATGGCATGGAGCTTGATTTGATTGCGTGGCGCGGCGCTTCAGAAAAAGCTGCAGAGTATGACGCGGTGCTACCGTTATTTGTTTGGGATTATTTCGAAGGCAATGAAACCGCCTTTAAAGTTGAGATGGCTAAGGTGGACGCTCAAACAAAGCTGCTCAATGATTTTACGACATTAAAATGGAATGCCAATAAATCTTATCTAGATGAGCTTGAAGGCCGCGGCGCGCCGGTTATCGGAACGATTACGGTCGATTGCGTGAGCGAGAGCGCGGTGCAGAAGGCATTTGAGGACTTAGAAACAAATAAGATTGTCATTAAACCTCAAATTGGCGGCGGCGCTTGGCGTCAGGTGCTCTATGAAAAAGGCGCGCCTTTCCCGTCTAAAGATGAGCTTCCACCAGACGCGGCGATGATACAAACCTATCTACCTAACGTCGTGGAAGAAGGTGAGTTCTCTTTCCTCTATTTTGGCGGCCAGTTCTCACACGGGCTTATCAAACGGCCTAAGACGGGCGATTACCGCATTCAATCTATCTATGGGGGCACGGAAGAGACTTATCAGCCCTCTAGCCGCGAGCGCGCGGCGGCGAGGTTGGTTCTAGACGCCCTCGATTTTACGCCGCTTTATGCGCGGGTGGATTTACTGCGAGGGCTGGACGGGCAGTTAAAACTTATTGAGCTGGAGATGATAGAACCTTATCTCTATTTGGCCCATGCAGAGGGGGAAGGCGGAGAAAATAAAGGCGCAATTCGCCTCGCCGAAGCTTTATTAAAGACCTTGGGGTAATTTAACTGTATTCTATCCAAATATTTAGATGCATTTTGCGTTTCATGCTTCATAAAATAGTAATAGAATCACGCTCAACTCTTCTTGATATTTTCTGCAGCGACGAAACGATAACGAGGCCTAAATATGACCCTTCCTAACCCTGCGGCCAGCGCTAAAAATTGGTTTTCGCGCCTAGCACCTTACCGCGCCGCAGAAAATGGTCGCGCTATTTTTGA
>CAZJRU010000079.1:0-8043 GCA_964548315.1 uncultured Hellea sp. | reverse complement strand
CTGGGCTGGCTGTAGGTGCTACTAGTGCCGTAACTCGAGCTCGGGACGCTGTATGACCCTGTCGTGGCCGAAGATGCCGAATAGGAAGACGCAGAAGAAGAATGGGCCGTGCTGCTAAATTCGGCGCTTGATTTTATGGTCCCTGTTCCCGGCGCGCAGAGGACGCGGCGCCATTCATACCGAGCAGGCGTTTGGAGAGTCTTTGTCGCAACATCGGCAAATTTTGGCGGAACATTGACGGTCGTTTCGCCGCCCGGGTGCACGACGTCCTCGACGGTTACATTTCTATATTCTGCGGGAACGGGAATTTCTTCTACGCCGCCAGGGTCAGAGACAACTTGCTTATGAATGGTTTTGTATTTTGCAGAGACGGGTATGCGCCGCACTTGGCCAGGTGAGGTCATGACTTTGCGGTCATATTCAACGGCTTCGCCCGGTTCTTCTACCAAGCACCATATTTCGCAATTATCGCCGCAGTTTTTACCGCCCGAAGAGGTAAATTGGACTTCGCTGCTGTAGCCGCGTCCTTGATAGCCTGCGTCGGCTGTTGTGTGAATTTTATAGCCTTGCGCCGCAAGTTTACCCGGGTTGCCTTGTTTCCAGATCAGGCGCGGGGCGCTGGTATGTACACGTTCTTTAACGGTTGAAAACTGGGGCGGCGTGACAGTGAGTTTGTCATAGGCGGGGCGGACAAGCATTTGCTCTGTGATAGAGCGGAAGGAGGGCTGCCTGACGCGATATTTCACGCTGGCTTCTTTGGTGATTACGCTTTCTTGGCGCGAAGCAAGTTGGGGCTGTTGAACCTCAAGGCGTGAATAACCTTCTTCGACCATGACTTGCTGGGAGCCCTGAGAAAATGTCGCCGGAACTTCGACGCGGGCGTAACATTCACCCGCCGTTGGGTTTGCGGGCACAAGGTCAGGTATATAATCAGGCCCGCCCGCTAGGGCGAAGGGCGCAAGGGCGCTACCCAATAATATGGCCGTTAATGATGTTATCTTTTGAGTTGAACTAAGCATATTTCCCGAGCTCCATTCTAGACCCAAAGGGTCGGTGTTAATCCAAAGTGACACAACATTTGTCACCATAAACCGCGATTGCGGTGCGTTTAGGGGGTAGTCGTCAGCATTTTAGCACTGTCGGACTTGAGAGTTAATTGGCGAGTTTGCGATTTATTACCATAACAAATAACAGTGCAATTACAGCGCCCACACCATTTGCCACAAAGTCCCAAAAAGATGCCACACGCCCCGTTGAAAGAGCGCCTTGGGCGATTTCTAAAATACCGCCATAGCTCAAACAAGCGAGGCCTATCTTTAACTTGGACACGTACGGCCAAGCCAGGCTAGTCGCAAATGCCAGAAGTCCGTAAACGCCGACATGCATAACTTTATCAGCATGGCGAATAGATATGCCGCCTGGTGATGATGTTAAGGACGCCCACAAAATAAACAGACAAAATAAAGGCACAAAAACCCGTAAGGACTTTACGATGGAGACAGGAAGGAATGATTCAGAAGCTGACATGTTTTGGCTACTAAAGACAAAAGATGAATAGCTTATGACGACCTTAGGGCTGAAATAAGGTCTATTTTGCAAAGAAAATATCACGCAGCCTCCCAGCTCCATCACTGCTTACAGCCCCCTGCCGTAAGCACCTCGAGTTTACAAAGGCAAATGTGGCGACTTTTAGGCAAAGCTGTTATTAAAAATCTTGCTTATGCGTGATAGAGTTTTACTGTAGTTTTAATGACACACTCAAAGAGCCTGTAAATGGAACTGCTAAACGCTAAAGATGTTGCCCAAGAGCTAGACGGCTGGACCGGCGGGGATGACTTTATAACTAAAGTCTTCCGCTTTGAGGATTTTGCCCAGGCTTTCGGCTTTATGACGCGGATTGCGATTATTGCCGATAAAATGGATCACCATCCCGAATGGTTTAATGTCTATAACCGCGTGGACGTCACCTTAACGACCCATGATGCGGGCGGGGTTACGCAAAAAGATGTGACCTTGGCCGAAGCGATGGAAAAGGCGGCGGGCTAACCGCTTACATGACGCCGGAGGTGTTTCCTCCGGTTGTCCCAATCACAGTGTCGCCGACAAAAGGATTGTCCGCCCGTTCTACGCCAAATGTACTCATCGGGCCGTGTCCGGGGACAAAGCGCATATCGGCGCCAAGGGGCCATAACTTCGTAGTAATACTGTCCAAGAGTTGTTGATGGTTTCCTTTAGGAAAGTCCGTGCGGCCAATAGAGCCCCGAAAGAGAACATCACCAACAAAAGCAATTTTCAAATCTTGATTATATATAACGACATGTCCAGGTGTGTGACCGGGTGTATGCACGACGTTAAAGGTGATATCGCCAAGGCTTAATGTTTCCCCGTCTTCAAGGTAACGATCAGGGATAATGTTTTTCCCCATCCCCGCATGGCCGTAATTGGCCCAATGTTTTTCAATGTCGTCCATCCAGAACTGATCCTCTTTGTGGGGGCCGATCACTGGAATGCCAATTGTATCGCGGATATCTTGCGCGCCCCCAGCATGGTCAAGATGTCCATGAGTTAGCCATATTTCAATGACTTTGACGCCGAGTTCTTTGGCCTGGGCGAGAATTTTTTCAGCTTCGCCGCCGGGGTCCACAAGCACGCCCTCCATTGTTTCTGTATCCCACAGCAAACTACAATTTTGCTGGAAGGGCGTAACAGGGATTAATCTTAGATCTAATTTGGCCATAGGCCTAACTTGCCGCTCATGATTAACAGGTCAAGTAAAACCGTTCAGTTAAGGTTCAGGCAAGGCTGGTCATAACGAGCTTAACTTATCCTCTGATGAGTTTCTCTCTCTTTACTACCCCGTCTTTATGGCGGGGTTTTTTCTTTGACCTGTTGTTGATGAGCAAATAGTTAGACGTCAGTCATCATACAGTCATGTTTAATAGGGTAACAGCAACGCGTTCGCTTGACGAACATCCCCTTCGAACTGACGGCGACCGAAAGGTTAGCCGTCTTTTTTTGTTTTCTAACAACTTTGTAATCAAACTGTATGGCTGTGGTTATGTTGAGACCTGCTTAATGAGATCCTGGGCACAAGATCAATTTTTCGATTCCCCCCAGGTGGGACCGCTGCCAATAGCCCCCAGCCAAAATACAGCGAATCCCCTAACGGGTTGGTGATAACGGCGCCAACCCGTTTTTTTATGCAAGATTGCTAGTAGACTATTTATGCGAGCATTGCCTTTATGGCCTTAACAAACTTATCTCGCGCAACGGTTTCTTGGGCTGGCCGAGATGATTTCCACTCTTCATTGGAGGTGATCGCCTTTGCTGCTTCTGCGCCAAGATAGAGGTCTTTTAAGGTGACCTCGTTATTCGCCAGCTCATCTTCGCCCATCAATACGGCGATTTGGGCCTTGCGGCGGTCAGCATATTTCATCTGTTTGGTAACATTACCTGACCCAATAAAGACCTCTGCGCGTATCCCAGATGCGCGAAGTTCGGCGGCCATTTTGAAATACTCGCCCATCAGGCCCCTATCAAAGGCACAAATCACGACAGGCGGTTTAACGGAGTGTTCAAGCGCGTCCATGCGCTCTAGAGCGGATAGAAAACGCGAGACGCCGAAGCTAAAGCCTGTTGCCGGCACAGCTTGCCCGCGAAAACGGGAGACGAGGTCATCATAGCGCCCGCCGCCGCCAATAGAGCCAATACGTACAGGGCGGCCTTTTTTATCTCTTATGTCGGCTAAAAGCTCCGCTTCGAAAACGGGGCCAGTATAATACCCCAGGCCGCGCACAATAGAGGTATCAAAGCTGACGCGGTCATTGCCAAATCCAGTTGCGGTCAAAATACTGTCGATCGCCGTAAGCTCTTTACAGCCGTCTTGACCGCGCTCCGATGTGCCGACCAGTTTTTCAAGTTTTGTAATTGTTTTGCCGCGGTCAGGATCTGAAGCGGTGGTGAACCCTAGAACCGCTTTGATGCCGTCTTTGCCAAGCTTCGCCCCGTCAGTATAATCGCCGCTCTCGTCTTTACGGCCTTCTCCAAGGAGAGCCTGAACGCCGTCAGGTCCAAGCCGGTCCAATTTATCGATAGCGCGCAGCACTTGAAGCCGCTGAATTGCGCCCGCCTCTGTATTAGGCACGCCAGAGCTCTCTAAGATACCGTCCAGAAGTTTGCGGTTATTGACGCGAACTGCGTATTGTCCGTCTTTCAATCCTGCCGCGCGCATGACCTCAGCGGCCAGCATTATCATTTCCGCGTCCGCGGCAGGGCCCGCCGCGCCGACGCTATCGGCGTCGCATTGGACAAATTCTCTAAATCGTCCTGGCCCAGGTTTTTCATTGCGGTAAACAGAGCCCGCTTGATAGCGCCGATATGGCTTAGCTAGGCCGTCATAATTTTCGGCGACAAAACGGGCGAGGGGCGCGGTAAGGTCATATCGGAGGGACAGCCATTGCTCGTCATCATCTTGAAGCGCAAAAACACCAACATTAGGGCGGTCTTCATCGGGTAAAAATTTACCCAGCGCGTCGGCATATTCAAATGCGGGTGTTTGCAGCGGTTCAAAACCGTTCATATCATAAACAGAAAAGGCGGCATCGATTAGGCGGCGTTCCGCCCTTAAAAGCGCGGCAGGCTTATCCTCAAATCCGCGCGGCCGGCGAGCTTTGGGACGAAAAGGTTTGTTTTTCTTCTTAGACATGCTGGCGCTTTAAGCGGTTTTGCGCCTTTGGGAAAGAGGAATTACGCCCGGGCCGCGCCCCAATAATTATACCCTAAAACTTTGGGACCAGGGATATACATTTCTTCGAGCGTGTCGAATTTCAAATTGGCTTGACGAAAGAGCTCTGGAATATCTCTGCCGCTATGGCATCCGCCTGCGATTGTTTTCCATAAGGGATCAATACGGTTTTGCCATGTGTGAACTTTAGCATCGGGCGCTTTACCATGTTCGGTAAAGAGTATTTTTCCGCCGGGCTTTAAAATCCGTGTCATTTCATTTAGGGCTTTGATAGGGTCAGGAATGGTGCAAAGCGAATAGGTCACGACAACCGTATCTGCCAAATTTTTTTCAAGCGGGATATCTTCGCCCGATAAACCTATGCGTTCAATCTCGATGGGGCAGGCTTCTCGGCGAGCTTTCCCGCGTTTCCATATATGCTCATCAGGGTCTACACCAATGATTTTGGATACTTTATCTGCATTGTAAAAGGGCAGGTTTTGACCAGACCCTATTCCAATTTCCAGCACCAGCCCTTCGGCGTGAGGAACGACTTTCTCGCGCTGTTTTGAAATCGGGCCTATACCACAAGCCATATCTAAACATCGCGGCAAAACATGTTTGGCGTAAAATCCCATAGCCCAGCTTAGAACATAGACCCGTCCATCACAATCGCCATTTATACGCCCGAGCAAGGGCTATGTTTCGATTGTAAAGCGCGGTTTAATACGTATAAATTTCGAGCTTAAGAGGTTTTATATGTTGAACTTAGCTCTCCCCCAATTAGCGCCGTCTTGGCTTAGTAGAGATTATGGACTTAAGAAAGTTCTGGCAACGATAAAAGAGGCAAGCGGTAAAGCTGACCTGATTGTTTTTTCTGAAGGCTTTGTCCCAGGCTATCCGTTTTGGCTAGACGGGACAGGAGGCGCTAAATTTAACGACGCGAAGCAAAAAGAGCTTTTTGCGCATTACTCAGATCAAGCCGTTATCATTGAGGCCGGCCATCTAGACGCTATATGCGCCGCGCTAAAAGTCGCCAATATGGCGTGCTACCTCGGGATTATTGAACGGGCCGCGGATCGGAGTGGGCATTCTTTATATTGTAGCTTCGTTTACATCGACCAAAGCGGAACCATACAATCTGTTCATAGAAAATTGCAGCCCACTTATGAGGAACGCCTTGTATGGGCCCCAGGCGACGGGGCTGGATTGGTGACACATAAATTAGGGGAGTTCACGCTTGGCGGTTTAAATTGCTGGGAAAACTGGATGCCGCTCTCGCGGGCTGCGTTATATGCGCAAGGCGAGGATGTCCATGTCGCCTGCTGGCCCGGGAGTGAGCGCAATACGGCCGATTTGACGCCTGTTTTGGCAAAGGAAGGACGCAGCTATTGCATTTCTGTGTCGGCGATAATGCGTCCAGAAGACGTTAGAGACGATACGCCTTACGCAAGTGAAATAAAAGCCGCGCTTGGGGATATGCCTGCCGATGGCGGGTCCTGCGTGGCCGCGCCAGATGGAAGCTGGGTTTTGCCGCCCCTGATTGGCGAAGAGGGACTTAGATACTGCACGCTAGACGCCGCCTTTATTCGCCGAGAACGTCAAAACTTTGATCCAAGCGGGCATTATTCCCGGCCAGATGTAACACGCCTTATCGTAAACAGACGGCGTCAATCCTTGGCAAGCTTTGAAGATTAACTTTGTTATTTTTACTTTGACTCATAAATGAGCTTTAAAAAGAGCGGAAGCTTGTTATATCGCGCGAATGGTAGCTCAGCCTCACATATTAATTATTGGGTCCGGCCTTATTGGTTTATCCACGGCTGACGGTCTGGCCAAGCGCGGCGTACAAGTTACGGTAGTTGAGGCGCGTTCCGGCGCAGCCAAGGGAACCAGCTACGCCAATTCAGGGATGATACACCCCAGCCAAGCGCGGCCTTGGGATTTTAGAGATGAAGAACATCTCGAAGACGCGGCTTTTGAAGCGACCCATGACCTCGCTGTTAAATCAAAGCATATGCTCGAAGATAAGCTCAAGGCATATGGTCTTTGGACCCAAGATAGGACGGGGTCTTACAAAATTTATCGATCATTTGATGCGGCCCGCGCCGCCCAAAGCCGATATAGCCATGATGGAATTATGTCCCGTTATGTGATGGATGTAAAAGCGACCTTGGGGCATAACACGCTTTTTTTTGAAGGTGATATTTGGGCCAACGCGCATAGTTATTGCCAGGCGCTCAGGGCTGACCTCGAAACACGCGGCGTGATGTTTATTTTTGACGCCCCAAATGTTCGTTTGAGACGTTCAGATAACGGAATTGTTGCCGGGCTCATGGGTCATATATTTAATGCCGATCATGTCATTTTATGTACTGGCCCGCAAACGCCCTCGATTTTAAAAAAATTAGACATGAGTCTATCCATAGAAAAAGTAAGAGGCTTTGCGGTTAATTTTGCACGGCCAGATATAGAATTGCCGCAAACGCCGCTAATGGATAGCACAAGCCGTTCTGCCATGACGTTTTTTAAAGATCATATTAGGATCTCTGGTACGGTGAGAGAGAAAAGCGCGCGGCCTTTACTTAAGCGCTGGTTTGAATTGGCCCCGGATATAATGGGGGCGTTAGACCCGGCCAAAGAAGTCTGGTCTGGCTGGCGGCCCATGTCAAAAGCGGGCCGTCCGTATATTGGCCAAACCGCCATTCCAAATTTATGGGTGAATGCGGGGCAAGGGCATATGGGCTGGACGCTTTCTGCGGGCTCTGGCGAGTTGATGGCGAAGATGATATTAGACGGCGAAATAGATGAAAGATTTGCCTTCGCGACGTAGAGATGAACCTATGGTCAGTCATGATTTAATGGACTTTCAAATAAGACGCGGTGGCCCCGCAGATGTCGCCCTCATTCGTGAGTTTGCGCGTCAAGCTTACGCAAAATGGGCGCCTTTAATCGGGCGAGAGCCATTTCCGATGAGCGCGAATTATGACGAGTCCATTCAGTCCCATAGATTTGATCTAATCTATCAAGAAGATGAACTTGCCGCTTTGATAGAAACCATTGACCGCAAAGATTATTTGATGCTCGAAAATCTGTGTGTACGCCCTGATAAACAGCGCATGGGACTTGGGCGGCGTCTTTTAAACTACGTAGAAATACTTGCGGTAGACCTGAATCATAAGATGATAAGGCTCGAAACGAACAAGTTATTTGAAGGGAACGTGAGCCTCTACCTGCGTCATGGGTACGTCATTGATTGGGAAAAACCTATTAATGGTGGTGTTCTTGTTCATATGTATAAGGGTCTATAGTCTATTACT
>CAZJRU010000078.1:0-8107 GCA_964548315.1 uncultured Hellea sp. | reverse complement strand
CGAACTGCATGCGGCATTGATACGCGCTTGCAAAATCATCGCAAGCCCTTACATAAGCTTTGGAATAAATTACAGGACCATCTCATGCCAAAAATTACTTTTATCGATGCGCAAGGCACCTCACGCGATGTTGAAACCAAAGCAAGTACCTCAATTATGGAAGCCGCGGTCCAAAATATGATTCCTGGTATTGATGCCGATTGCGGCGGCGCTTGCGCCTGCGCGACCTGCCACGTCTATGTTGCTGCAGAATGGATGTCCAAAATTAAAGCTAAAGACGATATGGAAGAGAGCATGCTCGACTTTGCCGAAGATGTTCAAGATAACTCTCGCCTATCTTGCCAAATAATCATGAACGATGAGCTTGACGGCATTGTCGTTACCACACCTGAATCTCAGTAATTAACCCGCATTAGCAAATAATTCTGGATGGGCCGCATCTGTTGCGGCTTCTTTGGGAAGATAGACGGTGACATGTGTGCCCTCGTTTTCCTCTGACTCAAGCTCGACCCAGCCGCCATGGCGCTGAACAAACCGCTGCACTAACGCCAGGCCTAATCCTGCTCCGCCGCGGCTACTTTCAAAAGATGAAAAGACCTGCGGTTGACGCTCGCTCGGGATACCGACTCCGTCATCTTTGACCCAAATGACAACCCCGCCGCCATCAGATTTCTTTCCGCCCAATTCGATTGTGCCGCCAGGTTTGGTGAAACGTAGTGCATTTGAGAGTAAGTTATAAATAACTTGTTTTAAGCGGGTTTCGTCAGCTCGAATAATTCCCAAATCTTTGTCACACTTAAGCTTGAGCGCAATGCGTGTATCGTCAGCTTTCGTCGCCACATAGTCGAGCGAATGCTCTAACATCTCATAGACTTTGACATCTCCCAGATCGAGATCGAGTATATTGGCTTCTATCGCCGCAATATCCAGAATATCGTCAATGGTTTTTGTCAAATCTTCGGAGGCGCTTTGAATTGCAAATATAAATTCGCTTTGCTTATCCGTCATTTCACCCGCGCCGCCATTTTGTAAAAAGTCTGAGTATCCCGAAATCGTGGTAAGAGGTGTCCGAAGTTGATAACTCACATGGCCGACAAATTCGGATTTCATACGGTCAGCTTCTTCCAGTGCTTCCGCTCTTTCAATCAAAGCGGCCTCGGCCTTACGCGCTGAGGTCACGTCATTAAACGCAATTAGCGTTGCTCCGTCTGGCAATGGCCGCGAGAGCCAGGTAATCTTCCGGTTATCAACCAATTCGATCTCGCTGGCGACATGACGCCGAATTTCAGGATTGGGGTCTGTGGCCCGCGCTTTCAAATCATCCCAAAACCCTTCGTCCTTATAGAGTTTCAAACAATGTTTCGCCAAGGCTGAGAACAACGGGTTATCCTTCATCTCATCCTCGGGGATACTCCATAATTTGGCGAAGGCCGCGTTAGAAAGTTTAAGCCGCCCATCCGTGCCAAAAACTGCAATGCCTTCGCTTAATTTATCCAGTGTCGCTTTTTGAACATTAATCAAGGTGCCAAGCTGGCTTTTCAGCGTGACTGAATCCGTCATATCTGAGAACAATAATGAGATACCGCCATGTGGATCGCGCATACGGACCAAACGTAGGGTGCGGCCATCAGGAAGGGCCCAGAGCTCATCCGGCGTTTCTTCTGGCCATTCCGTGTAAAGCGCGAGTTCGTCCTTTTTCCACGCCGCATAATCTGACTGCGCCGGTAGCAATCGCCGCTCACGTAAATGATCAAGCCAGTCACTATGCGCCGGGCGGTCCCTGAACCAATCTTCAGATATTTGAAATAATGTCGCAAAAGCTTTGTTGTGAAAACTCATACGTTTGTCGGCGCCAAAAATCACAATGGCCTCATCCATAGCGTTAAGCATTTCATCATGAGCTTGGATATGGCGCGTGAGTGTTTGACGCAGGCTTTCCGTTTCAGAGGCATCCATAGCAATCCCAGCAACGCCGCCGGACACAGGGAAGAGATTCACATAGGTCGATTTGTTCTGGCCGTTTAAAACAATATTACGCATTTCCTCAACATTTTGATTAGTCGCAAGCGTTTTTTCAGCTTGCCCTTTCGCCGCGTCATCCAAATGAGTCTGATCATCAATCACGGCTCGTACATTTGCCGCGCCCACGGCGCTGACATAGGCCTCATTGACCCAGTTTATCTCGCCCGCGCTTGTCATTCGCCAAAAAGGAAATGGCGCTCGGCTCATCATTTCAATAAAAGCGATGGGGTCAACTTCCGCCGTAATGCGGTTGTTCTCAAAACGTGAAATCGCTGTGCGCTCATCCTCACCGCGAATGGAAGCATCCTCTAACCAAAGGACAACTTGCTGGCCCGCAACGCGGCCATCAGCCTCAATAACATTGCCTTCGGGCAAAATAACTGAAATTGAAAAGGGTTCACCTTCGCTGAGCAATTTGACCGTATGCAAACGAAGCGTATCTGTTTTATCAGCTTCGCTAATTGTATTTAGATCTGCGAGTCCATCCAGAATACGGCGGGCCGTATTTTTGGATTTTCCGTTTTTTGTAAAACGCATCATCGAAGCGAGAGCCGCGGGCGATCCATAAATGCGGGGGTATCCCCAGTCTTTTTTGGGATTTTGAACACTCTCTTCCCAGACAAGTATCAATCCAGGATAGGATCCGAAAACGGAATCCATCAATCCTATTTGCCGGTCAAGGTCTGCGTATTTAGTCTTCCACTTTTGCCCCGGTTGCCCCCCTGCCGAGGCCACCAGAAAGGCATAAATCGCGGCCAAAACAGCGAGGAGAACCGCTCCAGCTGTGATTACTAAATTTATGTCGAGATCATTCAAAGACACACTATCCTCATGGTAGCCTAACGGCCGCTCAAAGACTTACTCTGAACTCTGAGTCGTGGAAAGTGTAGAATTGACTTTATATTGCAAAATATAGGAAAATCAGGCCGCTATCGTCTCAATAAGTTGGGCCAGGTCTGAGGTAATTTTTTCGACCTGCGCCGCGTCGTCACCTTCAGCCATAACGCGAATAAGCGGCTCAGTCCCTGACGCCCGCACTAAAACCCGTCCTGAATTTCCAAACATGGACTGCGCGTCTTTGATCGCAGAGGTCAGCTGCGGGTTTTCCATAGGAGATTTGCCTGAATATTTAACGTTTTTAAGGAGCTGCGGAACAGGGTCAAAAAGCTTTAACACTTCGCTCGCGGGACGGTTACGTCGTTTTATCTCTGCAAGCACTTGAAGCGCGGCAATCGTCCCATCTCCTGTTGGCGCAAAATCGGTCATTAAAAGGTGCCCTGATTGTTCGCCGCCAACATTATAACCGTCTTTGCGCATACGCGCGGCGACGTGACGATCTCCGACGGGTGTGCGGATAAAGGTCAGGCCTTGATCTTCGATAAACCGTTCTAGCCCAAGATTTGACATGACAGTCGCCACGATGCCTGGCTTGGAGAGCAAGCTGTTTGCTTTCCAGCCTGATCCGATTAAGGCCAGGAGCTGGTCCCCGTCAATGACTTGTCCTTTTTCGTCACACATGATGAGGCGGTCTGCATCTCCGTCCAATGCGATGCCGACATCCGCGCCTGTTTCTAGCACTTTATCGACCATGGCTCCGGTTGCAGTGGACCCACACCCCTTATTAATATTCATGCCATTCGGCGATACGCCCAATGCAATGACTTCATCTGCGCCGAGTTCCCACAAGGTATCGGGCGCCGTTTTATAAGCCGCGCCGTTCGCGCAATCGATGACAATTTTCAGACCATCTAGCCGCATACGTTTGGGGAAACTTGATTTAACAATTTCAATATAGCGCGCTTGAAAGTCCTCATAGCGCCGAACACGGCCAAGATCTTCAGATGTCGCTAAGCCTTGCTTCCATTTCTCATCCATTAAGCTTTCAATTTCAATTTCAGCTTCATCAGACAACTTTTGCCCATTGGGCGCGAACAATTTTATTCCATTATCCGTATATTTATTGTGCGAGGCCGTAATCATCACGCCAAGGTCTGCGCGAAGCCGGCGCGTCATCATCGCAACGCCAGATGTTGGCAAAGGCCCGCAAAGCTTTACGTCCATGCCTACTGAGGTAAATCCTGCCACAAGGGCGGGTTCAATCATATAACCTGATAATCTGGTGTCTTTACCAATAACGACGCTATGACGGCGATTGTCGGCTTGGCGGAAATACTTACCTGCGGCCATGCCAAAACGCATGACATTGTCAGGCGTCATTTTACCGATATTCGCCTGCCCTCGAATACCATCAGTTCCAAAAAACTGCTTCTTCTGACTAGTCATATAACCCTCAAGTGCGATTTGCGCGCCGTTACACCTGCTAACGTCGCGTTTATTTTAAATTCTCGCGAAACACTAGGGTTAAAATATAAATAATCAATTACGCGCCGCAGTGATAATAAAGCGCATAAAACTCTCCGTTAGTCGGTTATGACATAACTCTAGACTACAACCTGCTCGCCGTTATAGCCTTGCTTGACAGTTATTAAAACGTAAACACAAGATGGACTATGAGTAAAACAGCCCTCATTACAGGCGTCACAGGTCAAGACGGGGCTTATCTCGCGCGGCTCTTGCTCGAAAAGGGATATATCGTCCACGGCGTTAAGCGCCGGGCGTCGAGTTTTAATACGGCCCGCATTGACCCTCTTTATGTGGACCCTCATGTGGATGACGCTAAGTTTTTCTTACATTATGGTGATTTGACCGACTCGACCAACTTGATCAGAATTGTCCAAGAAACCCAGCCAGACGAAATTTATAATTTGGGGGCGCAAAGCCATGTTATGGTGAGTTTCGAAACTCCAGAATATACCGTTAATTCCGATGCTGTGGGCACGTTACGCCTCCTTGAAGCCTTACGCATATTAGGACTGGAGAAAAGCTGCCGTTTCTACCAAGCCTCGACATCTGAGCTTTATGGCAAAGTGCAAGAAACGCCGCAGTCAGAAACAACCCCCTTTTATCCGCGTAGCCCTTATGGGGCGGCTAAACTCTACGCCTATTGGATTACGGTCAATTACCGAGAAGCTTACGGTATTCATGCCAGCAACGGGATTTTGTTTAATCATGAAAGCCCGATGCGCGGCGAGACATTTGTGACGCGCAAAATTACGCGCGCCGCATCGCGGATAAAATATGGTCTCGATGATATGCTCTATATCGGCAATCTAGATGCGCGCCGCGATTGGGGCCATGCCAAAGATTATGTGGAAGGCATGTGGCGCATCGTCCAACACGATACGCCTGATGATTTTGTACTCGGCACGGGCCTCACCCATTCCGTCAGAGAATTTGCTCAAAAAGCCTTTGCTCACGCCGATATAAATTTGCGCTGGTCCGGAAAGGGAACAGAAGAAGTCGGCATTGATATGGCGACCAATAAGACGCTTATCAAAATTGACCCACGATATTTCAGACCCGCCGAAGTGGATATATTATGCGCTGACCCAGCCAAAGCCAAACGAGTCTTGGGCTGGCAGGCCAAAACTAATTTTGATGACCTCATAGCTGAAATGATGGATTATGATTTAAAGCAAGCCGCCTTGCAATCGCGCCGCTCATGAGTTTTGACTTAACAGAGAAACGCATTTGGGTCGCGGGCGCCAGCGGCATGGTGGGGCAAGCGATTTGCCGCCGCCTTAAACACGAAAACCCGAGCCAACTGTTAACCCCAAGCTCAAAAGAGCTAGACCTGCGCGACCAAACCCAAACCCTATCCTGGCTCCAAGACAATAAACCTGACGCTATATTTATGGCTGCCGCGAAGGTGGGCGGCATCATGGCCAATTCGACATATCCAGCCCAGTTTCTTTATGACAACCTTATGATGGCGGCCAATGTTATTCACGGGGCTTACAAAGCAGACGTTGAAAAACTGCTCTTTTTAGGCTCGTCTTGCATTTATCCAAAGCTCGCCCCCCAGCCCCTTAAAGAGACGAGCCTCATGACAGGACCGCTTGAGCCAACAAATGCCCCTTACGCTATGGCGAAAATCACCGGAATTTATTTGTGCGAAACCTACCGCCGTGAATTTGGCTGTAATTTTATTTCTGCAATGCCGACCAACTTATATGGCGCGGGTGATAATTATCATCCCGAAAATTCTCATGTTATTCCGGCGCTTATTCATAAGGCGCATGTGGCGAAAATATCAGGCGCAAAGGCGCTTTCGATATGGGGTAGCGGGAGCCCGTTGCGCGAATTTCTAAATGCCGATGATTGCGCAGACGCTATTGTTCACGTGATGAAAAATTATAGCGACGCAGAAACGATAAATATCGGCAGCGGGAAAGAAATATCGATAACGCAGCTCGCCCAGGTAATATGCGATACTGTCGGATTTCAGGGCCAGCTCGAATTTGACACAAGCAAGCCTGATGGCACGCCCCGCAAACTTATGAGCTCGGATAAATTACGCGGCTTAGGTTGGCGTCTAAAAACAGACCTTAGAACAGGTCTTAAAAAAGCCTATGAAGATTACCTTAAACACGAGACCTCATTAAACTAAAATGCTCGGTTCAAAAGAACCGAGCATTCATCAAAACTGGATGCAAGTTTTGATTTATTCAACACTCTTCGCAATTTTTGGTTCGGTTTAAAAGAGAGCGCCGTCCTTAATTATGAGGTGTCGTTTCAAATCTTGGTCAGCAATATTTGGCCGATTTCACTTGCATTTTCGCCAAAAACAGTCACTCTTTTATCGCAAAACAACTATAAGTAAGGGAGAGACACTAATGGGCAATTTACTATTTTCACCAAGCGGACGGGTGGGGCCAAGCGAATTTATGCGAGGGGCCATGATACTTATCGCAATAAGTTTTGTAATTGGAGTTTTACCTCTAATCAATTATACGATTGGGTCCATGTTCAGCCTACTCGGCCTTATCTTGATATGGTGCTGGATCGCGCTTTTTATAAAACGTTATCATGACGGTGGAAAATCTGGTTGGATGAGTTTGGTTCCTATTATTGCCTTTGTTATTCTTAGCTTGATCTTAAGCCAAATCGTAACGTCTATGTTTGCAGGTAATATCAACGCTCAACTTAAAGAAGCTACAGAAGCCGCCGCTGAGTCCGGCGACATATCTTCTATATTTGCGATTACGACAGAGTTAGCTCCAGCAATAGCCAAAAAGACGGCCTTGCCCAGTGCAATAGGCGGCGCAATCGTCAGCTATCTTATCGCAATGGTATTTAATAATATGATTAAGAGCGACGACCACGAAAACCAATTTGGTCCGGCGACTTAAGCCCAGTTAAATTTAAAATTCAAACTCGCTCTCGAAGCGGGTTTTTTTATGCCTCGGTTAATGGCGAAAAAAGCCGTTCAAAATTTCGGCGCAGAGCGGCGTCGAGGGCTTCCATTGTCACCTCTTTGCCCAGCGCGTGAAGACTGGTCACGCCGTGCTCAGCAATGCCGCAGGGGACAATCCCGCTAAAATGAGAGAGGTCAGGGCTTAGGTTGATACTTATCCCGTGAAAGCTCACCCATTTGCGCAGGCGCACCCCAATGGCAGCAATTTTCTCTTCGCCATCTGCATGGGCGACCCATACCCCCACGCGGCCACAGCGGCGCTCGGCGGTAATCCCAAATTCGGCTAAGCTGTCAATAATCCACTGCTCCAGCCCGCGCACAAAGGCGGAGACATCACGCCCGCGCCGGCGCAAATCAAGCATCACATAGCCCACGCGCTGCCCCGGCCCGTGATAGGTATATTGCCCCCCGCGCCCCGTTTGAAACACGTCAAAGCGCTCAGGCTCCACAAGGTCAGCGGCCTTAGCGCTCGTCCCGCCCGTATAAAGCGGGGGATGCTCCAAAAGCCAGACCATCTCTTGCGCGCCGCCCGCCGCAATCTCCGCCGCCCGCGCCTCCATAAAGCTCGCCGCCTCAGGATAGAGAACGGGGGCCGCGCTCACTTGCCAAGCAACAGGCTCATCTGAATATATCTTAGGCACGCTCATATGCTCTTTATGGACGTATTTGTTATCATTTTAAAGCTTCACAAACACGGTTTTCGTAGCTATAGCCCGCTCACCTTAATGTGCGGCCGTGGCGGAATTGGTAGACGCGCAGCGTTGAGGT
>CAZJRU010000077.1:0-8175 GCA_964548315.1 uncultured Hellea sp. | reverse complement strand
ATGTCGATGAAGGATGAGGATTACGTCACAACAGTCTTTGTCGCCAATACGCATACGCCTGTGCTGTTCTTCTCTTCAACGGGCATGGCTTACAAATTAAAAGTCTGGAAATTACCCCTTGGCGGACCCGCGACGCGCGGCAAAGCTTTGGTGAACCTATTGCCGCTCGATCAGGGCGAGACGATTAACTCGATTATGGCGCTGCCTGAGAATGAAGAAGATTGGGCAAATCTTGATATTATGTTTGCATCGCGCTCTGGCGGCGTGCGCCGTAACAGCCTTGCCGACTTCACCCGCGTGAACCGTAACGGTAAAATCGCGATGAAGCCTGATGAAGGCGACGGTATTGTCGATGTGCGCATTTGTGATGAAGATGATGATTTGTTGCTCACATCAGCCATGGGTAAATCAATTCGCTTCCGTGTTACCGATGTTCGCCGTTTTGTTGGACGTACCTCTAGCGGTGTGCGCGGGATTAAACTGGCGGACGGCGATGAAGTAATTTCAATGGCGGTTCTGCGTCATGTCGATGTCGATACAGACGAAGCGCGTGCCTATATGAAGCATGCGAACGCGATGCGCCGCGCGCTGGGTGAAGGTGAAGACGATACACCAGATGATACAGAAATCGAAAGTTCTCTCTCTGATGAACGTATCGGGGAACTGGGCGGTAAGGAACAATTCCTGCTCACGCTCGCTGATGATGGTTTTGGGAAACGGAGTTCGTCCTATGATTACCGCTGCATGAACCGCGGCGGGCAGGGCGTGACCGCGCAAGAGCTCTCTCGCAAGGGATCAGACAACGCCCGGTTGGTGAGAAGCTTTACCATCCAAGATGAAGAGCAATTGATGATCGTGACCGACGGCGGACAGCTCATTAGATGCCCCGTTAAAAACATCAGAATAGTCTCGCGCTCATCGCGCGGCGTAACCGTAATCCGCGTTAAAGACGAGGAGCGTGTTGTTTCAGTAGAACGCATTGAAGAGAGTGACGATGACGATGACGCAGGGGCCGAAGCGTAAATCACTCATAATAAAATACTAAAAATATGAATGCTAAAATTTTAGTTATAGTGACCAGTTTAGGCTTGAGCTTGGCTTTAACGGGGTGTGACGTCGGCAAAGAGCGTGGGCGCGTAGATATTCGTACTCTGCCTAAAATTTTCTTGAACCCACCGTCCATAAGCCCTGAATATGCTATCGACAAAGATTATATGATGGGGAAGCTCATTGTTGTCGATGGGTGCATACAAATTGAACACATCCCTGATGGGGGCCTAGTCACGCCCATCTGGCCGCCTTTTGCTGAAGTTGTAAAAAATAGATTCAAGTTTGAAGTCAAGATGGATGACCAAAATCTCGTATTTGGTAAAACTTATAAATTTGGCGGCACGCCAAAGGTCGATTCAATCGCCAGTGATCAGCGAGGCACATGCCCGCGCACATCCGTCTGGTTTGTTGGCGGGGTTAAAGAAGACCCATAATCAACGGTATTTGTGTGGGCGCTCATCGTCAGAAAGAGGGTTATACCTATCGCGAAGCGCCGTCTGACGTGACTTCAGGCTTTGCGTTTTTCCGTCAATCATCATCATAATAGGCGCGGATGTAACATTTAACGGATCGCCATCCCAGATAACAAGACTGGCCACACTTCCAGGCCGCAGATCAACATTGCCTATATCAAACCATTTGGCAGGCGTTGCTGTAATCGCGGCAAAGGCTTTGTCCCACGACAACCCATTACCCACGGCGTTGCCCGCGTGTTGGGTCAGTGTAACGGGTTTAGACACCCCTAATGCTCCGTGGTTTGTGATAACGTAATCTACGCCTGCGGCGTCGAGTAAGACGACATTATCAAGTCTGGCTTCGACCTTATCAAAGCTAGCGGGGAGGTTTTCGTGCGGATCAACCATGACTTTGATTTTAGCGTCTGCGATTTGCGGGGCGACTTTCCAGGCCTCAGCAGCGCCCAAAATTATAATATCCAGCTTACCATAGTCTTTCTTCAATTTGATTATATTGAGAATTTCCGAGGCGCGGTCCGCCGCAATAATGAGAGGCATACCCCCGCGTGCGGCTTTAAAAAGAGCCCCCGCGTCTTGCCGTGATAAGGCATCACCATCATCAGGGCTTTTAAATTTGGACGGATAGGCCGCCGCGTCATCCAGCGCAGCCCGTAATTGCTGGAACGCGGCAGCGCGCGAACCGCCAGACCTTGAGGTGCCTTGCGCGCCGAGCTGAACATAGATGAAGGCTTGAGCCGTTTCGATCGATTGGTAGTCTCCGCTGAGATTAGCGGTTAATCCTGTGCCTCCGAAAATACTGTCTCCCGCCGCGCGCGGAGAAATGACGGCATGGGTAATTCCGCTCCGCCGTGTATTGGCGATTGAGGCGGCTTTCGGATTAAAACTATCACTGGCAAGTTCACTAACTGACGTATCGGAGTCTTCAGATGAAATGTCATTGGTGGCATCTTCTGCTCCTATATCGACTAAGCCGAGCTGAGAAAATGGCGCTATAATTCCGGGCGTTACCCATTTCCCATCCGCTTTCACAAGCGTGGCATCTGCGGGAGCGACAAGGTTTGAGCCGATCTGAACGATTTTACCTGACCTGATTACAATATCCGCGTCCTCAACGATGTTATCAGAGCCGTTGGTTACAAGTTTTGCATTGGAAATAAAGTAATCCTGCGCGGATGCAGGGGCGTAGATTGTTCCTAATAAGAGCGCTGCGGCTGTGTATCTCGTCAGTTTGGAAAATATAGTCATTACTTCTCCTCCCCATAACCTAGGCGGAAATCGCTTTTGGGTTTAAGGCCGCTTTCTTTGTCGAAGACCAACGCGCCATCGAGGAAGACTTTCTCTGGCCTTGCATAGGTCGTGAAAGGGTCATCAGACCACAGCACGACATCTGCGCGTTTCCCCGGTTCTAAAGTTCCCGTTTCTTCTAATATTCCCAGGGCCTTTGCAGGGTTTGTGCTGAGCCATTTCCAAGCATCGGCTTTGGAGATGTTTAATCCAACACGGTTGCCATTCGCCCATGTTTTAGCAACTTCTTGGTTTAGCCGCTGTATCCCATTTTCATCATCGGAATGAATCATAGCGCAAGCGCCTGCAGCATGAACAAAGGGAACATTTTCTAAAATGCCATCATAGGATTCCATTTTAAATCCATACCAATCTGCCCACATAGCTGAGCAGGTATCATTTTCTTTGAGGATGTCAGCTATTTTATAGGCTTCAACGGCATGGTGAAATGTCGTGACTTTGTAATCAAACTCTTTCGCGATATCGAGAATTTGCACCATTTCATCGGCGCGGTAGCAATGCATTTGAACCAAAATTTTACCGTCTAGGACATCGGCTAGGGTTTCCAATTGCAAGTCTCGCATGAAATCATCGCCGCCTTTTGCTCGTTTCTTTTGATAGCTTTGTGCTTTGATCCAATTCTTACGATACCCCGCGACATTACCCATGCGCGAGCCTGGTCCGCCTTTTTGGCCGTAAACACGTTTTGGGTTTTCGCCGCAGGCCATTTTTAGCGTGTAAGGCGCGTCAGGAAATTTCATGCCCTGAACAGTCCGCGCAGCAATATTGCGTAATGTGACCCCTCGACCGCCAAATAAATTGGCTGAGCCAGGGAGGATATGGAGGGTGGTGACGCCGCCTTGCAGCGCTTCATCAAAGCCAGGGTCTTGGGGCCAAACACCATGTTCTGCCCAAACTTCTGATGTGATGGGAGAGGTTATTTCATTGCCGTCACCGTGAGCATGGACGGACGGGGTGGGGTAATTGCCTAGGTGTGAATGAATGTCGATGATGCCGGGCGTTACATATTTGCCGGCGGCGTCAATGAACAGGCTGGCGTCGCCAGAAATGTCTTTGCCAATGGCGCTTATCTTGCCGTCAACAATAAGTAAGCTTGCGCCTTCAAGTTCTTGGCCCGTTCCGTCAATAATACGCGCATTTGTAATGAGTGTTGTTTCAGATGGGAGTGGGGAATAGGTGCTGGCAAAGGCGGGAGCCTTATCCTTATTCGCATCTTTCTCTGTCTCTTTTCCATCTCCGCAAGCGGATAAAACGGCGAGAGACAATGACGCGAAAAGAGAAAATTTCCAATGTTTCATAGGGCCAAATAATCATGAGTTGCTTGTCGGCGCAAGATTAAAGCGAGCGTCGACTTGCAAGGCTTGTTTCAACAATTTGTGGTATGCCGCACGAGGAATTTCAATGGCGCCCATGGACTGTAAATGGTCAGTTAGAAACTGCGTATCGAGGAGGCTATACCCCGTCATATTTAGGCGCTCGACAAGCTTGACTAAAGCAACCTTGCTCGCATTTGTTTTGCGTGAGAACATGCTCTCTCCAAAGAAAGCTCCGCCTATGGAGACGCCGTATAACCCGCCAACAAGGTCTCCCTCGGACCAAATCTCTACCGAATGAGCATTCCCTTGATTATGCAGCACAGTATAAAGATATTCTATCCCTGCATTAATCCATGTGTTTTCTCTATCGGTTGCCGCTTCGGCGCATTTCGCAATGACGTGTTTGAAGGCTGTATCGTAAGTGACGTCAAAATCCATTTTGCGCATGAACTTAGAAAGCGAGCGGGAGATATGGAGCCCGCCCAAAGGCACTATGCCGCGCTGCTCAGGGTCGACAAAAAAGACATTCGGGTCGTCACGGGAATCCGCCATGGGGAAGATGCCTTGCCTGTAGCATTCTAAGAGCTCTTCCGGCCCAAAGGAACTCATCTAGATTTAAGAGTTTCTTTTAGCGTCTCGGGCTTTTCGGCATATAGAAACCCAAAAGAAACGGCTCCGTCTTTTGTGACCGTATGATGATGAAGCCGATGAGCATGGACGAGCCGCTTAAGATAGCCCGATTTTGGCGTGATATGAAAAGGCCAACGTTGGTGAACAAGACCGTCGTGAACAAAGCCGTATAGAATTCCGTATAGTGTGAAACCCAAGGCGATATACCAAAGGGGTGTCCACCAGAGCGATCCTGAAATAAATAAGACGGCGGCTATGACGCTAAAGCAAACGGCATAGAGGTCGTTCTTTTCGAAATAGCCATCCGTGTGGACATGGTGGCTTTCATGCCAATTCCAGCCGCGGCCATGCATGAAATATTTGTGAAAATAAATCGCAAATACTTCCATGCCAATAAGGCTGACTATGACGATAGCTATGTTTCCAATCATGCGTCTATCTCACTTTACCAAAAATTTGCGGGCCGGGAGACGCCACCACGGCTCTTGCGGATAAAGATGGTGCTCATGATGATAGCCAAAGTGAAAACATGTCAAAAGCGATAGCCATTTAGGGAACTCATTGGTTCGCGCGTTGTGATGGTCAGGGAATTCCCCGCTATGGCGGTGCGTGAGGTAGGTCCCAAAATAAAAGAGCTGAAGGGAGGAGAGGATAGCTGGCACGGCCCACATAATGATGGTGTTCAGGTAGTCGGCCCCAAAGATGAAAACGTAGCTCAAAGTAAAACAGACCAATATCATTACCTGTTTGAGGCCAAAATACTGGGTGAAGAATTTATAATACCACGGCCAAAAGGCGTTTGGATTGTCAGCATTAAAATCTGGGTCTTGCTGTGTTCCAGGGTTCCGGTGATGGGCGTGGTGCGCTTTGCGCATATATTCCCAATCAAAGCCTGCATAAACAAACATGATAGCCTTACCAATTACGGCGTTGCTTTTTGGTTTATTGGGGACGAGCGAGCCATGCATTGTGTCATGGGCTACAATAAACATACCCGCATAGAGCCAGCATTGAACTGCGATTAAAGCCAGGGTTATCCAAATCGGCGCTGAGAGGGCGTGAAAAAACACGCTGTAAATATGAACCGCTGCCCAGCCGCCAATGACGCAAGCGGCTAAGAGTAAGCCTTTGGGTGTCGGGGCTGGGTCGATCTGAGCGGTCACTAAATTCTCATCATTCGGTGTGAAATAATAGCGGCAAGATATAATAATATCAAAGCACCGCCAAATAGTATGTACCATACGTGTAGCAAATCAGGAATGGATTGTCCCCGCGCCAAAATGCCGTAGAACGCTTCTATTGCCCAATGATTTGGTGTGTAAGTCCCTATAGACTGAAGCCAATCTGGCATCATAAAACGCGGCACCATTGATCCGCCAATAGCGGAGAATAAGAGAACAATAAACGTCGATACCGTATGCATTTGTGTCGCGTTTGCCGTCAGGCTTGCGGTGAATAAAGCGATAGCCGAGGCAAGGGCGGCGGAGCCGGCACAAGCTAAGACCAGAGCCGGGATGTTATTTATGACAGGCACGGCAAATACAAAATGGCCTACCGCGACAATCACCGCGGCTTGTAGACTGCCAACCAAGGTTAAAAACAGGAACTTGCCACAGAGCATCGCCATGGCGCCTTTGGGGCCAATGAGTAATCTATCTGAAATTCCTGAATTGCGCTCATCAAGTGAGATGGCCGCGCCTTGCATCGCGGAGAACAGTAAGAATAAGATTGCTGTGGCTCCAATATAATAGGTCACGGATGGGTCCGTTACAGCTGTATCAGCATCTTGGGGTAAGGCCGAAACATGTTTGAACATATCGGAGGCGTTTGCGCTGCTGCTTTGCGCCATCATTTGCCGAAGTTGTCCCATGAGCACAGTGGCCGCAACTTCGCGGCTTGGGTCTTTGACGATTGTAAGGGCTTGGTTTGAGGGATTGGATATATCTCCCGTTATGACTAAGCCAACATCATCTTGGCCGAGTTTAACGCGCTCTGTAATATCATCTAACGTCCAGCCTTGCTGGGTATTTAGGGTAAATTGAGCGTCTTTTTCGATGGCTTCACTAAAGGCAATGCTGGCAGGGGAATCGGACATCAACGCCATTGAGACTCTGAGGTCGAGCGCGCCGCCTGAGGCATTTGAAAAAATCGCAGCAAAGATAGCAAAGATAAAACCGGGTAGGACGAATGCGAGGATGAGAGCGCCCTTATCGCGCCAAAGCCTAAGCCACATAATTCTAAAGACAGCGGAGATCACCTTATGGCTCCCGTCTGCTCTATCTTGTGCATGAGGGATGTTAAGCCTGGTCTTCGTACGCTGATTTCTCGAATATGCTGGTGGTCATTTTGAAAGGCGCCCATGAAGGCGGAAACAAAAGAGGCTTCACTGGCTTCCGTCATAGCGGTCCAAATAGTCGGGAGTTCGCCTTGCGAAAATTTAAAGGGCTTCATGGCGGCAAGCGAGGCGTCGCTTGGGGGGGATTGATAACGCACGACAACTTCGCGCGCTGCCGAAAAACTATTTGCGAGGATAACGGCGGGATGATCAAAGGCGAGTTTTTCACCCTGCGCTAAGACCAAAACCTTATCGCATAGGGCTTCGGCTTGTTCGAGCTCATGGGTAACCAAGAGCACGGCCATGCCTTGCTCGGTTAGTTTTCGCGCGAGACGGTGCAGGGCGTCGCGGGCAGGGATGTCTACCCCCGCTGTAGGCTCATCGAAGATGATCAGTTTGGGATCATGCATTATAGCAGCGGCGACATTGATGCGGCGTTTCATACCGCCCGATAAATCCTTAATCAGAACATCGGCTTTATCTTCAAGATCGACGGCTTTAATGGCTTTGGAAATCGCGTCTTTGCGGCTTTGTCTTGGCACCCCCATGATTTGAGAAAAAACCTCAAGATTTTCCTTGGCGCTCATATGTGAATAGAGCCCGATATCTTGCGGGACGAGGCCTAAGAGTTTTTGACGGTTTTGGCGTTTTTGAACGCGGGTGCCATTTATTTCAACGACGCCTTCATGTTTAACTTTACCGCATAAAGCCTTGGTAAGGCTTGTTTTTCCTGCTCCATTAGGGCCTATTATGCCAATAAGTTCCTTGGGCTGCACCTGAAAGCTCAAGGTTTTTAAGGCGTTGTGGTTTCCGTAATGGACCGAGAGGTCTTCAACATTTAATGCTGATGTCATAAGTTACGGCGCTACGGGCTTTATAAAAGAAAATTGCGCGTCCAAAACTTTATTGAGCATTTTGTAATTGGACAAATCAGCTCGGGATAATGAATCTTTGGCGCTGCTTATATAGGAGGATAAGCGCTTAATCGCGGCGTCAGACCCAGTCAGGGCTAATATGGTGGCCTTGCCAACATCGCGGCCGACGGTTTTCTCTGCTTCTGTAT
>CAZJRU010000076.1:3650-8301 GCA_964548315.1 uncultured Hellea sp. | reverse complement strand
ACCTTTGCGATCAACTTGGTTATGTTCTTAGATGGAGAACATGTCACAAGCTCTCTTAAAGCTGGCGTGTTTTCTTTACTTTCTGCGACGGTTGGCGCTGATATAAGACACGCTAATAATGCCGCAAAAACTTTACTCTTCACTTTCGCTACCTTCGCCCCAACCAAAACGCTTCATCATTTTAACGTTTACAGTTGGCTGCAATTGGTAGGCTCCGCCTTTAATCACGAGCGCTGTTGCGCCCATATCTTCGAGACTTTCCAATGTGACCACATGCATGTCTTTTAAACGTTCCGTCTGCACTGGGATTTCCTGATCTGCGACGCGGGCAAAAATTTGTGAGGTCAACCGAAAATCATCATATCGCACCGCAAGGCATTTCGTATCAGGCATGAACATACTTACCGCTGATGGAATCATTTTTTTATAAAACTTCTTCCCGTCTTTGGTGCCTTCTTTTAGCTCCGCGAGGTCGTGCACACCTGAGCGGTTATGAAAAAGGGGTGCCAAGCCCATTTCAAAATAAAGCCCTTCATCATCTTCAGGGCGCTGCGCGCGAGCTTTATCAGCCACGCAAATATCGCCATCAGCATTTTGCATAGCGACCGACAAAAATGTCGGCGTCTCGCCAGACGGTTTCTCTATGGGAACATCTATTTCCGCGTCAGCTGTTTTGATGAAAAATCTTTCAGGCCAATCCCCCCCGTCCTTAATTAAAAACTTGGGCGTGAGCGCAACATCTACAACATCACGCCGAGAGGCGTCTATCTCACTTAGCTTGTTCACCAGCTTTGGAACGTCTTTTGCTGGAAAACAAAAGACTTCGCCGCGCAATTTCTGCTCGGCCTGCGCCGTTCCGACGCTGGCAAAAACGATAAGGGCGGCCACGGATATTGAGGAAAATAATTTCATGCCCTCCTAAGCCAATTTTTTCATGACTTTTCCAGTGACAAATTTGTCATTTATCAGCTTCTGGCAGCAGAGGTGACTCGACGTAGCGATAATTCCCTCTTAGAAGACAGCTTACACAATGGAAAATTCAATGAAACGCCGCAACATATCTTCCCGCTTAATCTGCTTGACCCTCATAGCCGGGTCAGTCTTGGCAGCTTGCGGCATTAAGGGCGACCTTCAAACACCGCCCCCGCTATGGGGTGAAGATATTAGGTCGGAAGCTCAGAAAGCCGAGGCCGAGAGCGCCCAGGCTGAACTGGAAAAACGCGCCGCTGAGAAAGCCGCCCGCAAAGCCAAAAGCCTAGACCCGTCCTAACCCATGCGACATTTTGATTTTAAAAATGGCGACATGTTTGCTGAAGACGTTGCCTTAAAAGATATTGCTGATGAGGTCGGCACGCCTTGTTACGTTTACTCCACCGCAACATTTGAACGCCATTACAATGTATTCGCCGATAGCTTTGCGGGGACAAGAGCCCTTGTTGCCTATTCGGTAAAGGCAAATTCAAACATAGCTATTCTCGCGACATTAGCTAAGCTTGGCGCAGGCGCGGATGTGGTTAGCGGCGGCGAGCTCGCGCGCGCCTTAACGGCTGGCATTCCTGGCCGTAAGATTGTTTTTTCCGGTGTTGGCAAAACAGCCCCTGAAATGCGCGCGGCACTCTTGGCCAATATCAAAGTTTTTAATGTTGAAAGTCTTGCTGAGCTTTATGTCCTTAACGCCACAGCAAAAGAGCTCAATGTCAAAGCCCCTGTCTCCTTTCGGGTAAACCCAGACGTGAGCGCCGGCGGGCATGAAAAAATCAGCACAGGCAAAAAAGAAAATAAGTTCGGGATCGCTTGGTCTCAGGCCGAAACCGCCTATGCGGAAGCGGCGAAACTCTCCAACATTCAAATTGTCGGCGTCGATGTTCACATCGGCAGCCAAATCGATTCATTAGCGCCCTTTGAAATCGCCATCGCGAAATGCAAAGACCTTATCGCTCGTCTTCGCGCGCAAGGGCATAAGATTAAGAGTTTTGACATTGGCGGCGGACTTGGCATTCCCTATGGCAACAATAGTAAGACGCCGCCCCCGCCCGCAGATTACGGCGCGATGGTCAAACGCTTAACATCCGATATGGACGTTGAAATGATTTTTGAACCCGGACGCATGATATCTGGTAACGCCGGGGTTCTTTTATCACGCGTCATCTATGTCAAAAACGGAGAGGACAGGAAATTTCTTATCGTTGACGCGGCCATGAATGATTTAATTCGCCCCGCGCTGTATGACGCCTATCATGAAATAGAACCTGTCAAAGCCCCAGGCTCTGCTTATACCGAAAGCTCCTATGATGTTGTCGGCCCTATATGCGAAAGCGGGGATACCTTTACCAAATCTCGGGACCTTCCCGAAATGCAGGCTGGAGATTTACTGGTTATGCATTCCACGGGCGCTTACGGCGCGGCGCAAGCTAGCCAGTATAATACGCGGCCCTTAATCCCAGAGGTGCTGGTCAAAGGCGAGAAATTTGAAATTATTCGGGAACGCCCCACAATCGAAGAAATTCTAAGAAGTGAACGCCTCCCAAGCTGGCTCTCAAACTCATAATAAATTACAGCACATCACGGAAATTTAACGCGACAGATACCCTAAGGTCGCTATAGTTAAGCTATGTCGCAAATCACCGACTCATCCGCGCTTTCTAAACGCCTAACGCAATATGTCCGGCGGGCCTGGGCGCAGCTTTATTGGGAGCATTACGCCCCGGTTTTTGCCTTAGCCTTTGCCATCATCGCGGTATTTCTTATTGGAGCCTTCGGCGGTGTTTGGGAACGCATTGGTGACCCGTGGCGTCTGATTGTTCTCATTATTGCCCTGGCGGTCCTTGTGCGCGCTTTTTTGAAAGCTCGCCTTAAAAGCCGTCCAAATTTATCCGCTGCCCGGCGCCGGGTCGAGCAAGATTCTGATGTAAAGCATAGGCCCCTTGATGTGCTGGACGACACACCCGCCATTAGCAAAGATGTCTGGCCAGCCCATTTCCAACAAGCCCATAGGTCCTCAGAGAAGCTACAGCCGGCCAAATGGCGCCATGTAATTGCCCCGATGGATAAATATTACCTGCGCTATGCTTTACCCTGCGCCGTTGTCCTGGCCATGATGGTTGGTTTTGGAGACAATTCAGAACGTCTTAGGCGGTCTTTATCTCCGAGCTGGCAAAGCGCTATAAACCCTTCTGATATCAGCTTTGAAGCTTGGGTTGATCCCCCGGCTTATACGGGCCGTCCGCCGCTGTATTTTAAAGATAAGAAAAATATTGATGTCCCTGCGGGCTCTGAGTTGGTGGCGCGCATATCTGGCTCCAAAGATGCTCCGCGCCTTAAACTGAACACCCAGCGAGGGGCGCGCTATATCAAACTCAAACGTCTTGGGCCTAAGAGCTTTGAAGCTCGTACCATTTTAGAAACGAAATCTACGGCGAGGTGGCGCATTGGAACATTACAGAAAAAATGGGCGTTAAACGTATTACCCGACACGCCGCCGACCCTGTCTGTAAACTCCGAAATGACTGCCGATAAACGTGACCGGCTAAGTTTCACCTATTCCTTTGAAGACGATTACGGGGTGGAGGAGCTTTCACTTAAAATGCGCCTTTTGACCGACAAACCTAGCCTGACAGGCAAAACTGGGTCCGTAAATATTCCTCTCGCATCAGGCTCGGTCAAACGCGCTGAAGACGCTGAGGCTGCGCTGGATATGACGAAGCATGAATGGGCGGGACGCAAAGTTGCGGGAAGATTATTTGCCAAAGACGGGCTAGGCCAAACCGCCGAGAGTGAAGAGGTGTTTTTTACGGTGCCTGATAAAATTTTCATCGAGCCCCTCGCCAAAGCCATTATCGAACAACGTGGATTGGTCATTGACGGTCATAAAGACTATGCCGCCCTTCCTCCGCCTCATCCCGAGGACATTGCGCCGCTTTACGATCTTTATGAACCTGAATTTAGGATGGACCGTTCGCCCGCCCCTATTCAGCGCGCCGCTTTCTTAATTGACGTTGTCACAGATAAACCCGCAGGACTATTTCAAGATCCGGCTATTTATATGGGCCTCAGAAACGTACACGGACGGCTACGCTATGCCCGCGAACAGAAAGACTTAAGAGGAATCCCCGAAGATTTGTGGGCGATTGCCCTTCGCGCGGAATTTGGCGTTCTCGGCACGGCGTTCGAGGAAATGCAAGAAGCCAAGCAAGCCCTTCAAGATGGCATGGCCCGTAGAGCTCCGCAGCGCGAAATCGACACCCTTTTCGAACGCTATGACGAGGCGGTTGAGCGTTATATGGAAGAGCTTCGCCGTAAAGCTATAGAAGAAGGCAATATCGCAGATGCAGAAGGCGGCGGACAAGGCGGACAAAACGCCGACGAGATTGAAGAACTTCTCAAAGCTATTGAAGAAGCCAATAGAATTGGCGACGTGGAAGGCGCGCGCAAAGCTTTAGCGAGGCTCGCGGAACTTCTCGAAAATATGGAAATCCAGCTGACCCGCGGCGGGGAAGGCGAAGGCGGCGAGGATAGTCTACCGGGCGAGATGAGCGAGGAGATGAAAAAATCACTCGAAGAATTAGCGGACTTGTTGGGGGAACAAAGGGAACTACAAGACGAGACACGCCAAGCGGAAAATGAAGCAGAAGGTGAAGGCGAGAATGAAGGT
>CAZJRU010000076.1:0-3550 GCA_964548315.1 uncultured Hellea sp. | reverse complement strand
AATGAAGGTCAACAACAAGGCCAAAACGGCGGTGAAGGTAGTTCTGGCAGCTCACCCGGCGAAGGGTCATTAACCCCGGGAGAACTCGCGCGGCGTCAAAGCGCTCTGGAGAAATCTCTTGAGGCCTTAGCCGAGGCCATACCTGAGGAGGGCGAGACGGGCTCCTCTTTACTCTCTGAAGAAGAAGGCGGACAAGCCGGCGGTTCTGAGGAGTCAGAAGACGGCGCAGGCGGCGGCGGTGAATTTGACCCAGAAAGTGACAAGACAGGCCCTGGAGGGACAGAAGATGACCCGAACGCGGCTGAGGCCTTAGCTGAAGCCGGTGAAGCGATGCAACGGTCTAGGGAAAGCCTGGAGAACGGGGACATTGGGGCAGCCAGCGGTGCCCAAAAAGAAGCCATACAAGCGCTACGACGCGCTGGACAAGCCCTAGCCGAAGCGGGACGACAATCTGGCGAGGGCGAAGGCGAAGACGGAGATCAACAAGCCGATAATGATAATCCGCTGGGGCAAAACCAGGGTAATGTTGGCGATGATTCAGAGGCCGATATCGACACTAAGGACAATGCCACAAGGGCCCGGGAATTACGCGAAGAATTACGCCGACGCTCATCTGAGCAAGACCGCGAGAGATTAGAGCGCGAATATCTAGAGCGCCTACTTAAACGCTTCTAAATTCAAGCCATAAATCAAGCTTGCCATATATATAGGACATGCTCAGATAGGGGGTCATCTTCACTTAATTTTGGGTGACGAAAATCTCCGCCTATCACGCGTTTCATACCTATCTTTTCCATAACCGTTTGCGAAGCTTTATTGGCTGGAACTGTAAAAGAATGTATCGTTGATAAACCCCAACGCGTAAATCCGATGCCTAGCGCCGCCTGTGCCCCTTCGCTCGCATAGCCCTGCCCCCAGAAAGCGCGCGCTAACCTCCACCCAATTTCATATGTTGGCGTAAAGGCGGTTTGAAAGTTTACACGCTTAACACCAATGCAGCCCATAAATTGACCGTCACCTAGTCTTTCCACAGCCCAGAAGGCGGGTTCATTCGCGCTCATGAGGGATAATTGATCTTTAATCGCCGCGTCGCTGGCGCTGCGTGATAAGATTGGCCCTAGAAATTTCATGACATCAGGGTCCTGGTTCATTCGCGCGAAGGGCGCTTTGTCGTCATCTGTCCATTGGCGCAAACGCAGCCGCTCTGTTTCGCAAATAACTTCCATAAATTTTATGTCGGCATCTTATCTGGCGCGGGCAAATTTGGGTCAAGAACCGTGAAGTCCATTTTGCTGCCAGCATAGACATTTATTTGCGGCTGAACGTGTTCTTGTTCATTTATTGATCCGGCCCGTAGGCCGAATAAACCCAAGCGTGCTGAATTTTTAACGAACATTTGGGACCCGCAATTCTCACAAAACTCTTTCGATAAAACATTCCCGTTTTCAACTGAATGCTTAAAGGATTTAACGGGGCCTGTAACCTTTACGTCAGTCTCCTTCATAAAGACCAGTGTTCCAAAAGCAGCTCCCGTCGCTTGGCGGCAATCCTTACAATGACAATTCGCTTGAAATACCGGGAGGCCGTCGGCTTTAAAGCTCACGGCGCCGCAAAGACAAGTACCCGTTAGTTTCGGCATATGTAGCTCTCTTTTGTTTCCGAAAGAGTAATTCACGGAACAATAATATCAAGTCCTAAGCTAAATGCCATTCAGCCACTCGAAATTAAAAACACGGCCTCACATATTCAAGCTCAGCAGTACTGAAATGGAACCATTTTCTAAACCATTTCGGATGAAGCGTCGTTTCGATATCCTCTTTTAAATCCGCTTTCGTGATATCAACAAATTTTTCTCCGCCGCGTCTGTAGCTCACGACAGCATCTGGATGCCTGTCCATTTGGTCTAAAAATGCGTAATAAACCATACCTGCTTTGTGATTGTTTTTTTCATAATATTTGAGGGACCTACTGCCTTCGGCGCTATCAATGATAATCACATCATCAAGGTAGTTGAACATTTTTTTCGGTTTGTTCATGATCAAGTGATTACTCACTCCGCCTTCAAGTCTGATGTTTGCAAACATATTGACGGTCTGCGCAGATTTCAGCCCTAGATAAGGCATACAGCAATTTAGGAAAAATAGGCCCCCTAGGAACACCCCGATAACGGTTGACGGCACCCGGTTTGGGAGTGACAGCAAGGGTTTATCAGAAGCCCCGTAACGCATAACCGCGAAACAAAAGGGCAAAACAAGCGGGAGCATTAACACCGTCACAATCGAATATTGCCGCATCATCCCCGCGACCACCATGCAAAGCGTTAAGACGAGCCCCAATACAATATAAGCTGGGTTCATCACGCGCTTACGGACGGCTTGCATAAATGCAGAATTTTGAATTTTCTGGGCGCTCTCTTCATTGAGAAAGAGGCAATGCAGACTAATGGCCAGTGTCGTAAAGGAAATATACATCGCGTAGCTACTCATCGCCAAAAGCAGATGAAACAGAATGCCAAAGACAACAGCGATATGTCTAAACCGCTTCGTAAAGAGCATAAGGACAAGAATTGTTTCAACCGCGAAGGTGCCGTAAATCGCGAGGTAATGCATGACGGGATGGTCAACCAAATAAAGGGGCCATGGCATTTTCTGCCATAAGCCTACGGCGCAGCTCACCTCTGGATTAAGGAAATCGGAATTTATCTTATGGAACACGCCGAAAAAATACATGACGAGGAGAGAGGCTTGCCCGGCCATCGTAAAATTGGTGAAAACGTCCGACCATTTTAAGCTTCTAAACATCGCGTAAATGAACGACATCCAATATCCCAGAAGGACAAAGTTTCTTACAATCGTATGATTAGAAGACACAGGGGCTTGGATAATGGCGCTGACTGTACTGACGGCCATAAGGATAAACAGAAATCGTGAAGACCGCGGGTTTAAAAATAATAATATCGCCGCAAATAAGATAATCATCATATCTAGCTGCGGCGGAAACCGTCCATATTCGATCGCGTAGTTAAAGAAGTGAAACATGGAGAACAGCGCAAACATAGAGCCAAAAATGCTCGCCCTGGCTATGGTTCCCTCATCATCAGGGGAAATTTGCTCGCGGCCTAAAAAGAATAAAACCAGCCAACGGCCAGCTCTCAGAAACGGATAAAGCAGGGCCGCTAAAAAGGGGGATGACATCACCTTTTTATTAAAGCGGTTAAAGCCGTTAGAGGGCGTGGATAACAGTGCCATTTGATTGACCGCTTCTGCGCCTTCGACGCGCCGTCCATCTATGTCAACCACCATACCCTTATCGAGATTGAAACCTTGAGAAAGCAGCTCATCTTTAACGTCGGGGTTTGCGCGAAGGTCAACGAGCTTAACCTCCCCCAAAGTCTCTTTGAGGCGTATCAAACTCATATATTTGGAACAAAAGGGACAATCGCCATCATAAAAAACAGAAATTGTCATAACACCGGCCCGTACAAGGAATTAAGCGATAGCTATCAAATCATAGTAAAAAAAGCCTGAATAGAGGCCTGTGCCATTACGTC
>CAZJRU010000075.1:0-8313 GCA_964548315.1 uncultured Hellea sp. | reverse complement strand
TATGGAAAGACAAGGCGGATGTTTATGTGGTCAGGTGCGTTACGAAGTGACGGGAGAACCTTTAGCGGTTGTCCTGTGTCATTGCATAAATTGTCAGAAACAAAGCGGGAGTGCATTTTCCATCAATATGATTGGCATGTCTGAACAAGTTAGTCTCCAAGGTGATTTAGCGTCATATGCAGATAAAAGCGATACCGGTGAACCTGTGAAGCGAAATTTTTGTAAAACATGTGGCTCGCCCATCTATTCAGAAATTTTATCTCAGGGCAATTTAATCGCGCTTAAGATTGGGACACTTGACGATACAAGTGGTTTAGAACCTCAATCACAAGTTTGGTGTATTCGAAAACATGACTGGCTGTCCTTAGAAGGGGATATCCCGCAAGTAATGGAAAACAGGTAGTCTGGGGAGCCTTAAAATGAAAAATTACGTCGAAGGTAAGTCTATTATTATAACGGGCGCAGGGAGCGGCTTTGGCCGTCTTGTGGCTCAAAAGGCCGTGGCTTTAGGAGCCTCTGTAACGGGCGTCGATATTAACGGCGAGGCCCTAAAAGAAACAGCCGAAACTCTGGCAGAATATAAAGATAAATTTACCACGGTTGTTGCGAACGTTTCCAGCGCGCAGGATATGAATAAAGCGGCAGCAGAGACCATCACCGCCTATGGTAAAATAGATGTGATGTTAAATAATGCCGGTATTATGCCTTTGGCCTTTTATGCCGACCACGAAGCGGCGCTAGAGCGTTGGCACGCCTGTATAGACATAAACTTTAAAGGCGTGTTGAACGGCATTGCCTGTGTTTTTGATCAAATGATGTCCCAAGGCAGCGGCCATGTCATCAATATGTCGTCTATCTTTGGTAATTACCCAGTCTTAGGCTCAAATGTTTACGGCGCGACCAAAGCTGCGGTGAATTTTTTGTCAGAGTCGTTGCGCGTCGAAGCCAATGGAAAAATTAAAGTCACGACCATTCGGCCAACAGGTGTATTGTCGACCGGATTAGCCAGCAGTATGATTAACCCGATGGCAGCGGCCGGGATTTCGGGCCATAATGGTGAAAGTCATGGGGCTCTCATCGCAAAATTAATGGAAGGCTCATTGGAGCCGCATTATCTTGACGCTGAGCACAGCGCTTATATGTCTTTGGACCCTAATTATGTCGCCGAGCAAATTATTCATGTCATTAACCAACCACAAGGCGTCTCACTGGGTGACGTGACTATACGGGCTACGGGCGATCAGTATATTTTGTAATTAACTGATGTGTTCAAGGGGCATGCCGATAACTTTGGCAATGTTTTTATGTACGTCATGCAGGGCAATTTCATTTGCCCCAATCACGATGTGGTAGCCCTCTGGAGCGGTTAGCAAGTTAGCGTAACCATTTGAAGCGACACGGTAATCTTCGTCAACGACGACGCTAGCAGTCATGTCATAGGTGGCCTCGCATGTCTTACGGTGTTCCTCGTCCTCAACGCCGAAAGGTGCATAGACCGTGAAATGGCACTTTGTTTTGCCAACGCCGTCAGGGAACAAGCGAAACACTTGCGTGAAAAATACGCCGGGCTTAATGGCGCCAAAATAAATCACTGTATTGGGGAAGAGGAAATGCACGCCGCTATAGATTGTTTCTGGCCAATCCTTTTCGTCTTCATCAACGAGTTCTCCGACATAAAACTTAGGGTACTCGACACGGTAATGTGGTCCGAAAGGTTCAAACACACATTTATCGTTATAGTTTACTTTAGCGATTGATGATTTGTGTAAAGTGCTAAAATGATAGCTCTCGCCATATGTGTCGAGCGCAAATTTCCAATTAGAATCTGCAGGAAGGATTCCCTTCTTCACGGGTTCTGCTTTGGAAAGATCGAGTAATTCCATGCGCTCTGCAAAATCACCGAGATGGGCCTTGGCATCGATCGGCTCACCATCGGGGTTGGCGCGTACAAAAACCAAACCTAGATATTCCTGACAGGGAACTTCAATTAAATCTCTTTCCCCTATGGGACAATCCTTGAACCCTTCTTTGCCAGGCTGACCGACCAAATTGCCAGATGTGTCAAATGTCCAAGCATGAAAGGGGCAAGATATTTTCTTGCCTTTCCCTGACCACGGCTCGGACGCTTCGATCAGCTTTGCGCCGCGATGGGTGCACATATTTAGGAAGGCGCGAACCACTCCATCTTGGCCGCGAGAGACAATGATTGAGGGCCCTGCGGCGTCAAAGACAATGCGGGAGCCTTTTTCAGGAAGGTCTCCAGACAGACAGGCGACGAGTGGTTGGTTTAAAAAGATATGCTCTTTTTCGGCCTCATGACGTTTTTCGGAAGTATAGATTGATTTATGAAGCGGGAGCGCGGCCTCTGCCATAGGCGTGCCTGAGCGAATAACCTCAACTTGCTTGCGTAATGATGCGCGAGCAAATTCACGGCGTTTATCGTTCAAAGTCGTCATAGCTTTATCTATTCCTATTTATTTCGAGTGTTGGTCTAAATCAGAAATCGCTGCTCGGTTTGCCCTCAGCATTAAAAACAGGACCTTCATGAGAAATGCCATATTTCTTCGCGCTCATATCGATGATGTCATATTTACCTATCAAACCAACTATGTTGGCAAAATTCTCTCCGGCGAAATGCCTATCAACGGCGCTAGCATCCGCCCATTCTTCAAGTACATTTATTTCTCCGGGGTTGCAGCTTTCTGCGGCCCAATCATATCGTATACAGCCCGTTTGTTTTCGTACCTTACGGATATGCGGGTTTAAATCCTCTAGCAAAGTAAGGCGTTGATCAGGCGCGATTGACATTAAAGCTGTAATGATGATTTTCATATCTTTTAATTCCAGGTCCTATCTTGAGTTCATTGTGTCTCTTTTATACGACTCTGCCAATAGTCATTTTTGAGGGGTAGCGAAAATACGCCTTTAGGGTAATTAAATCTCATATTATCGGAGGATAGAGTGAAGATTAAAGCTATAATTGCGTCTGAAAAAGATAATAGTTTTACCTATTCTGATGCCGAGCTTGAGGCCCCAAGAGATGATGAAATTCTTGTGCAGATTAAGGCCGTTGGCCTTTGCCATACAGATTTGTTAGCAAGAAATGGATTATTTCAATTAGGCATAGATGCGGTGCTTGGGCATGAGGGCGCAGGCATTGTTCAGCAAGTTGGTGGCAAAGTTACAAAAGTCAAAGCTGGGGACCGCGTTGGTATTTCTTTTCGGTCTTGCGGTGATTGCAGAAAATGTCATTCCCATGCGCCAGCTTATTGCAAAGACTTCGTCCCGCTGAATATTTTCGGGCGGCGACTAGATGGCTCGCGCGCGATAAAACGAGACGGCGAAGAGATAGGCTCACACTTCTTTGGGCAATCAAGTTTTGCGACACATGCTTTAACATCTGAAACTAACGTCGTTAAATTGCCCGATGATATTCCGTTTGAAGTCGCTGCGCCGCTAGGGTGCGGCGTACAGACGGGAGCGGGCACGGTCTTAAATAGTCTATCTTGCACCGCGGGATCATCGATTATCATCACAGGCTGCGGCGTAGTGGGACTTAGCGCGGTTATGGCAGCGAAAATAAGCGGTTGTAAGACAATTATCGCTATCGAACCCGTAGCCGCTCGAAGACAGCTTGCCCTTGAGGTAGGCGCGACCCATGTTGTTGATCCTCTTCAGCATCAGGACTTTGAACAGGCCATCCGCGATGTTGTGCCAGACGGGGTTGATTATGCTGTTGATACCACGGGGCGCCGCCTAACCCTCGATAACCTGACACGGTGCTTTACAACGCAGGGTACACTAGCGATGGTAGGCATGACCCGAGCCGATGACGACTTTGTCTGTACGGGTATGCAATTCTTGGCAGCAGGCCTTACGGTTAAAGGTATTATTGAAGGGGATAGCAATCCTGATACATTTATCCCTGAATTAATTCAGTATTATAAAAAAGGGCAACTCCCTATAGATAAACTTCTAACGACCTATCCATTGGAAGATATTAATAAGGCGGTTGATGACCATCATAGCGGCGCGTGTACAAAAGCTGTCCTTATTCCTTGAGATGACAGCTCTTAATCGAAAGACACGTACATGAAGACTGTTGACCCAGAGTTAAAAACTGCTTTGGAAAGTTTTCCAGGCTTTAATATCACATCAGAATTTTTATCTGTTATACGGCAATTCCCGGCTAAACCACCTCTTCAGACCCCGCTATATGAAGAAGTTATTATTGAACCGGATGGGGATGAAGAGCCGCTCCGGTGTTTGTTGATAGACCCGATACCCAGCGCGGATAACCGTCCGGCAATGATATATTACCATGGCGGCGGATATATTTTCGGGTCGCCCGAGATTACTCTGCCGACAGCCCAAAAGCTGGCCGAGGATGTCGGCTGCCTCATCATTCTTCCTGATTATCGTTTAGCGCCAGAACACCCATTTCCTGCCGCTTTAGAAGACGGGAGGCGAGTATTATCATGGCTTGAAGCCAACGCTGATGGGTTGCGGCTGGATAAAACGCGTATAGCGATAGGCGGAGATAGCGCGGGCGGGGGACATGCCGTTGTTTTAACGGCGGCGCTTGGTCACAAAACCTCTATAAAACCTTCATGCTTATTTTTGGCCTATCCTATGCTGGACAATGAGACGGGTGTTGATGGAGAAGGTGGAACATCTATCTGGACGCCAGCTAATAACCTTTTTGGATGGCAATCCTACTTAGGGACGACAGGTCTTGAAGAAAAAATCGCCCAGGGAGCTGTGCCGTCAAAGATAGAAAATTTGCAGGATTTTCCACCGACCTTTCTGGCTACAGGCACATTAGATTTGTTCTTTAATGAAAACCTCGAATTTGTGAAAAAGCTACAAACTCAAGGCGTGGCTACTGAGAAACATGTATTTCAAGGCGCCTATCATGGGTTTGATGTTCTCGTACCAGACGCTGAAATTTCTCAAAACTTTCATAAAACCTGTGTAGATAGCCTTAAGCGTTTTCTCGATATCGATTAGAAGCAATCGCTACAACGGTTTTATTTGATAGCATAATCAGCAACAAACCTTCCTGAAATTGCGTGGTTCAAAAAAGACTCCCTTAGTTTGGGAATTATGCTATCGTAATGTAAGAAAAGGCGGGATTTATCATAGCTTACAATAGTGTGACATCAGAAAATTTAGTCAAGTCCATCCCTTGGGTTACATCTCCCGCCGATATACGTGAGGCTGCAGTTGTTTTTCGAGATGTTGCTAAAGAAATGGCTGGTTTTACAGTTGCGGCTTGCTCCAATGTTGCATCAAAGGCTCCTATGGTTGACGCCAAAGGTAACATTCTAGCAACAGATGTTTTTTCATGGGCAGATGATGAAGACACGTGGTGGCGCCGACCGCAAATAGCTTTAAATTCACCTATCCCAAGAATTTGCCGATATGAGAGCGATCCTTTTTGGTGCAATAAGGATGGTATTTATACGCGCGTTCCTAACGTGTTGTTAGAAGAAATCGACTTATCCAAATTTTCCGAACATGTACAAACCAAAGCCTTAATTTGCGTGCCTGTTCATATGCCATTTGGTCAAATAGGCGCTGTAAGTTTTTCAGTTAAGGACCAAGATAAAGAAGACCTAAGTGAAGAATTTGAAAAGTACAGTCATTCTCTCGAAATCATGTCACGCGCGTTTATTACGGGCTACGTCAAAGTTACAGATGAGAGAAATTGGATACCCAAAGACTGCCGCTTGAGCAAACGCGAAGTTCAATGTGTGAGCTGGGCAGCATTAGGAAAAACAGATAGAGAAATTGCGACGATACTATCGCGTAGCTCTGCGACGGTTCGGTTTCACTTGCATAATGCAGCCAAAAAACTGGACGCGGTCAGCCGCAGTCAAACTGTTTTCAAAGCCTCTCAGCTTGGATATTTGGGCTCCGTTGCCGTAGGTTAAGTGGAAAAGTTCTTAGCCAAATAACGAAACGGTCTTATCAAATTTATTGAAAAAGCAATGTTTCCGAATGATGGAATTAACGCTTAAATTTGCGCCTACTGTTTTTGATAGTATGCGAGTAAAGTCATAGTTGAGTAGGTCAATGAAAGAACGTCTCTTCTTTATGAGATGAGTAGGAAGGGAAATTATGCAGCTTGATCGTGACGGTCTTTTGCGAGCCTATCGCAATATGCAGATTATCCGGTCTTTTGAAGATCGTTTACATGTTGAAATCAAGACAGGGGAAATCGCTGGATTTACCCATCTTTACGCGGGTCAAGAGGCTGTCGCTGTGGGTGTTTGCGAATTGCTGGATAATGAAGACAAGATTGTCTCAACACACCGAGGGCATGGGCATTGCCTCGCCAAGGGCTGTGACGTCAAAGGCATGATGAAAGAAATTTACGGCCGTGCTGACGGGCTTTGCAAAGGCAAAGGCGGGTCTATGCATATCGCTGATATTGAAAAAGGTATGTTAGGCGCAAACGGCATTGTTGGCGCAGGGGCTCCAATTGCGGTTGGCGCAGCTATGTCATGCAAGTTAGATGGTAAGGGCAAAGTGTCCATTGCGTTTTCTGGTGATGGGGCCTGCAACCAAGGAACGACGTTCGAAGCCATGAACATGGCCGTTGTGACCCAAGTGCCTGCCATTTTTGTTTTTGAAAATAATCATTATTCGGAACAAACAGGCGATAGCTACGCGGTTGGAACCCATAACGATATCGCGAGCCGCGCAGAAGCTTTTGGTATGAAGGTTTGGCGTGCAAATGGATCTGACTTTTTCGACGTCTATGAAACCATGCGCGAGCTTCTGGACTATGTCCGCGCGGGCAATGGCCCCGCGGCTATCGAGTTTGATACTGAGCGTTATTACGGACATTTCGAAGGCGACCCACAGCGTTACCGCGGTGAGGGAGAGTTAGACCGCATACGCGAAGAGCGTGACCCACTTAAGGCTTTTAGGGCTCACAAATCAGCATTGGCGCTGGTTAAGCTTTCTGATCTTGATGCCATTGACGCCGAAGTGGCTAGTTTAATTGATTCTGCAGTAGACGAAGCTCGTAAGGCGCCTGCGCCTGCGCCTGAGAATGTTCTTACTGACGTTTACGTTTCTTATTAAAGGGTTCCCATGGCTGAAATGATGATACGTGAAGCGATCGCGAAAACCTTGCATGATGAAATGCTGCGCGATGAAAATGTAGTCGTACTTGGCGAGGATATCGTCGGGGGCATGGGCACAGAGGGCGGGCCTGAAGCCACTGGCGGCATATGGGGAACATCGCCTGGACTGTTCGATAAATTCGGCGCTTCCCGCGTGATTGATACCCCAATTTCTGAATCAGCGATTGTCGGCGCAGCAGCAGGATTAGCCTTGTCAGGCAAACGCCCTGTCGCAGAAATTATGTTCGCAGACTTTGTGGGTGTTTGCCTTGACCAGCTTTGGAATCAACTAGCCAAGTTCCGCTATATGTTTGGCGGGAAAACTGTCTGCCCAGCCGTTATTCGTATGTCCTACGGCGCGGGCGTGAACGCGGCGGCGCAACATAGTCAGGCCGTTTATTCTATGCTGACATCTATCCCGGGATTAAAGGTAGTCATGCCAACAACGCCAGCGGACGCTAAAGGGCTTTTGACCACGGCTATTCGTGGTTCCGACCCCGTAATCTTTATGGAACATAAAGCGCTCTATGCGAGCCGCGGCGAGGTGCCAGATGGCGAACATCTTGTGCCCTTTGGTCAGGCCCGTATGGTGCGCGAGGGAAGTGATATCACGATTGTCACATGTGGCCGTATGGTCAGCGTATCCGAAGTTGCTGCCAATGCTTTGGCTAAAGAGGGTATTAATTGTGATATTATTGATCTGCGTACGACCAGCCCCTTAGATGAAGATACAATTTTAGACTCTGTCGAAGTGTCGGGCCGCCTTGTTGTGGTGGATGAAAGCTCACCAAGATGTAGCCTCGCAACTGATATTACGGCCCTTGTCGCGGAACATGCATTTTCCAGCTTGAAAGCGCCGCCGCAATTAGTCACAGCGCCTCATACGCCTGTACCATTTGCCCGTGAATTGGAACGCGCTTATCTTCCAGATGACAAAAAAATTGCCGATGCTGTAAAGCGTGCTGTTAATTACCGAAGCGGAGCTGCCTAATATGTCACTGAGATATATCACGATGCCCAAATGGGGCATTGAAATGCAGCAAGGCACATTAACAGAGTGGCATGTCAAAGAAGGTGAGGCCGTCGAGAAGGGCCAATTAATAGCCTTAGTTGAAACAGATAAAATCACCAATGAGATGGAAGCGGATGCGCCAGGCGTTCTTCATAAGGCGCTTGT
>CAZJRU010000074.1:0-8439 GCA_964548315.1 uncultured Hellea sp. | reverse complement strand
TAAAACTGCCTTACCGCGTGGTAGAGCTTTGTACGGGCGATCTTGGCTTTGGCGCGCGCCGCACCTTTGACATCGAAGTCTGGCTTCCAAGCCAAGATACTTACCGCGAAATTTCAAGCTGTTCGAATTGCGGAGACTTCCAAGCCCGCCGTATGAATGCGCGCTATAAGCATGGTGAAAAGGATAATCGTTTCGTCCACACGCTTAATGGCTCTGGCCTTGCTGTAGGACGGACATTGGTTGCCGTTTTAGAAAACTACCAAAATGAAGACGGATCTATCACAGTTCCTACTGCGCTTATCCCCTATATGGGCGGCGTTAAAGTTATTCAGGCGTGAAAATACTTCTCACCAATGATGACGGCATTGAGGCCAAAGGCCTCGCTGTCTTACGGCGCATAGCGGAGAAACTATCAGACGATGTGTGGGTCTGCGCGCCAGATACAGAACAATCTGCGGCCTCGCGCGGGGTGTCTTTACACAACCCGGTCAGGTTGAAGAAAAAAGGCGATAAAACTTTCTCTGTTACGGGTACGCCAACTGACTCGGTTATTGTCGGGATGAAGGAATTATTTACCGACGGAAAACCTGACCTCGTTTTGTCAGGCATAAACCGAGGGCAGAACCTCGCCGAGGATGTGACCTTTAGCGGAACGATTGCGGGCGCTTTGCAGGGCATGCAGATGGGCGTACCGTCAATAGCGCTCTCGCTGGCTCGCGGATTTCAGGGCGCTAATAGCCTGCCTTGGGAGACGGCAGAAGCCCATGGCGTGGATCTCATAAAAGACCTAATATCAAAAGGTTGGCCGAAAGACGTTATCCTATCCGTGAACTTTCCCGACGCGCCGCCAGAGGGCGTCAAAGGCGTTCAAATTACGCGTCAGGGGCAACGTGATTTCCAGATGAGCAATATTGATAAACGCGCCCACCCGCGCGGTGGGTCCTATTATTGGATGACTTACGGCGCGGCGAAATCTAATCCGCCTCAAGGCACGGATTTGAGAGCGATTTACGACGGCTATATTTCCGTCACGCCTTTGCATACGGACCTTACACATAGCGAGACTTTGCGCGCGTTACAGGCCGAATTTAATAGCGCTTAAGGATGGCCCATGTTTAATCCGGGCCTGATTGATATGATTATGCGCCTGCGCGGGCGCGGTATTTCAGATAATGCGGTTTTGCGGGCTATGGAACTCGTCGACCGGCGGCATTTCGTAGATCAAAAATATTGGGACGTGGCCTATGACGAGCGCTCATTGCCTATCTCTTGCGGTCAAACATTGTCGCCGCCCTTCACCGTCGCGCTTTTAACGCAAATGCTTGAGTTAAAACCAGATATGAAGGTGCTCGAAATTGGCACGGGGAGCGGCTATCATGTGGCTGTTCTCTCTAATATCGTCAAACGGGTCTATTCCGTCGAGCGCTATAAAACTTTAATCGCAGAAGCCGAGCAATGTTTAGCAAAGCTCAAAATTTCAAACCATGTCATTCGGCATGGTGACGGGAATTATGGCTGGAAAGGGCAGGCGCCTTTTGACCGGATTTTGCTAACATGCGCGATTGAAAAAGAACCCTCGCGGTTGCTATCTCAATTAGCCGATAAGAGTGTTTTATTAGCTGTTATTGATGGTGAGGTGGTGCGGTTTCGTAAGGTTGGCAAAAAGACGAAAACCGAAACCCTGTTAAAGCTTACGCTTCCCTCTATTGAGGCTGGCAAGTCTAAATCTTTATAAAGCTGCCATGGCTTGAATGAAAATAGGAATCCTGACACAGTTATCAGATGGCGGAGTTGTCCGAACATACTCAAGCTAAGACGCCCGAGCCCAATCCATTTTTTAAGCAATGGAGCTGGATGAAGGGCTATAATGGCAGTATCTTTGCCGACGATATGGTTGCGGCCATCATCGTGACGATTTTGCTTGTGCCGCAATCTCTCGCTTATGCCTTATTAGCGGGATTGCCACCGCAAGTCGGCATATATGTGTCGATTTTTCCCTTAATAGCTTATGCGCTCTTCGGGTCGTCTCGCGTTATCAATGTCGGACCAACAGCGGTTATCTCCTTGATGACAGCCGCTTGTATCGCAACCTTACCCGAAGGACAGCGGTTGGTATATGCGGCGGCGCTAGCCTTGATGACGGGCGGGATACTGTTGATTGCGGGAATTTTAAAAGCTGGGTTTATCATGAATTTCGTCAGCCGCCCTGTTGTGTCAGCTTATATTACGGGGGCGGCGTTATTGATTGTCTTTAGCCAGCTTAAACATGTATTAGGGGTGCAAGCCTCTGGAAATACGGTGTTTGCCCTCTTTGGAGAGCTTAAAGCCAATGCCAAAAATGCGAATATGTCGGCGGTGGTCACCGGGGTAAGCGCCATAATTATACTTTGGAGCGTCAGGAAATATCTAGCCTCAGCTTTGATGCGCCTAAAAATGGGCCCCAGCTTAGCGAAGCTCATCGCCAGGATGGCGCCCATCCTTGTCATCATAGCCTATATCTTGATCAGCGCCTCGCTCGACCTTGCCCAAAACCATAATGTGCGGGTCGTTGGTCTTATTCCGTCAGGCCTCCCCCCGCTAGAATTGCCTGCATTAGCATTAGGCGAGTTTAAGTCTTTAATAGTCCCCGCCTTGGTCATTGCTATGGTGGCCTTTGTGGATAGTACGTCTACGGCGCAAGAACTGGCTTCGCGCTCACGGGACCGCATTGACGCAAATAAAGAATTATTGGGGCTAGGGGCGTCTAACCTTGTTGCGGGGTTCACGGGCGGCTATCCAATAAACGGAAGCATGTCGCGTTCTGCTGTCAATTTTTCCGCAGGCGGTAAGACGCCTGTCGTGAGTATCGTCGTGGCTATATTCATGGCGCTCACGGCGCTATTTCTAACGCCCATTTTGAAAACCTTGCCATTATCTGTTTTGGCGGCGCTGATTATCGTCGCCTGTTTTGGTTTGCTAGATTTCAAGGCTATATGGCGGACATGGGTTTATAGCCGCTCAGACGGTATCACGGCCTTAGCGACCTTCTTGGCCGTCTTATTTTTAGGGGTGCAGTGGGGGGTCTTAATCGGTGTTATCTTGGCTATGGCGCTTCATATTAAAGGCACGTTGCAGCCTCATATGCCACTTGTGGGCCGTTTCCCCGGGACAGAGCATTACCGAGACGCAGATAGGTTTAAGGTTGAAACCAATGAACAGGTCAAAACATTACGCATCGATGAAAGCTTATATTATGCCAATGCGCGTTATCTGGAAGACCGCGTCGCGCAATTGATCGTCAATAGTCCTGAAATGACAGATCTGGTTCTAATGTGTACGGCGGTAAACCGCATCGATGCGAGCGCGCTATCAAGTTTGCACGAAATCAATAAACGGTTGCAACGATCGGAGGCCCGTTTGCATTTCTCTGATATGCAAAGCCGCGTCAAAGAACGTTTGTATCGTTCTGATTTGTTAGAGAACTTATCGGGTGAAATTTTTCTCTCTCAACATGAAGCGATGGAAGCCTTAGAGCCTGAGCCAGATTGGAATCAGCTCTCAGATCACATGGAAATCCACTAAAACCTAAATTCGTTTGCTAAAAACATATATATTAGGCTATGATTTGAGGGAATGAGTTAGGAGCGCGATCACCGCGAACCGACTTTTATAGAGAGTAAAATTATGCCGGACGGTAATGTGTCCGGCGTCGAGAACACGCAGAGGGCCAATCACTCGCCTCGTGTGAACACTCGGCGACGGAGTCATGGACGGTCCGGTAAAGGGCGTCGTCCACAGACATTTGCGGCCCTTGATTTGGGAACAAACAACTGCCGCCTGCTTATAGCCCGCGCAAGCGGAGATGGCTTTAAAGTCATCGATAGCTACTCCCGTGTTGTACGTCTGGGTAAAGGTCTTGCATCGACTGGGCGTCTTTCCGATGAAAGCATGGACGCGGCCATCGAAGCTTTAGCGGTATGCGCAAGTAAAATGAAAGCGCGGCGGGTCAAACGCTGGCGCTGCGTTGCGACCGAAGCCTGCCGTAAGGCCTCTAATGGACAAGAGTTTTTAGACCGCGCTAAAGAAGAAGGCGGGGTAAGCCTTGAGATAATTTCTCCGCGCGTAGAAGCGCGGCTGGCCGTGATGGGCTGCCTAAACTTGATTGATATGACCAAGGAAGTGGCTTTGGTAATAGATATTGGCGGGGGCTCTACGGAGCTAAGCTGGGTTGATGTCAGACGGCTTAAAGACCCCAATGAGGAAAGCCGCGTCCATCGCCCTCCGATTAGCGCTTGGGCCTCGTTGCCTGTCGGCGTCGTGACCTTATCGGAAATGGTACCTGAAACGGATGACCGCGAAACCTGGTATGCTGATATGAAAGCGAAGGTTCGCGAAGCGATAGCTGAACAAGGGTGTGAGACGCGCTTCACTAAAACCTTTAAAGAAGGTCGCGGCCATTTAATCGGGACATCAGGGACGATTACCTCACTCGCGGGAATTCATTTAAAACTCCCCTTTTATCAGCGCGATAAAGTTGACGGGCTGTGGCTTCGCAGCTCTGACGCCTTAAAAGTTGCGCGGGATATGGCCTCTCGTAGCCCTGAGGACCGCGCCAAAGAGCCTTGCATAGGCGAGGATAGAGCCCGCCTATTGGTCGCAGGATGCGCGATTACTGATGTGATTTGTGAGATGTGGCCCAGTAAGATGATTAGGGTAGCTGACCGGGGCCTTAGAGAAGGCATGTTGCGCGGATTAATGGATAAAAGTCAAAAGTTGAACAGTGCGAGCAAAGCTGCAGCTGATAGCGCAGATGCTTCGAGCACAAACACTTCGAGCGCAGATAACGGAGCTGCGTCACATGGCTAAAAAACCCTCATTTTCGGGCAAGTCTCAAAAGAGAATGTCAGGGAGCAAACCTGACGGGCCAAAGCGCGGCCGAAAAACCCCGAAAGAAGATAAAGCCAATGCAACGCGCATGATGACCCATAAAGTCAAAACCGCGCGAGGCCGAAAAATATCTTCCAAATTATGGATCGAGCGCCAAATCAACGACCCCTATGTTAAAGAGGCGAAGATAAAGGGCTATCGCTCACGCGCGGCGTTTAAGCTTGAGGAGCTAGATGATAAATTTGGGCTCATCAGCAAGAATGCTCTCATCGTCGATTTAGGCTGCGCGCCGGGTGGGTGGCTGCAAATCTCGCTAAAACGCGGCGCCAGCCATGTCGTCGGCATTGATATATTGCCCGTAGATACTGTGGCCGGCGCAGATATTATTGAAATGGACTTCATGGACGATAAGGCCCCAGATACAATCAAGAACCTGCTTGGCGGTAAGCCTGATTTAGTTTTGTCTGATCTGGCCGCCAATACCACGGGGCACAGAAATACCGACCATTTGAAAACAGTTGCCTTAGTTGAAGCCGCCGCTGATTTTGCAATGGATGTTTTAAAGCCAGGCGGGGCTTTTGTGACAAAAGTCTTTCAGGGCGGGGCGGAAGGGCGGTTGCTACAAACGCTCAAAAACAACTTTAAAACCGTCAAACATGCCAAACCAAAATCATCTCGCTCGGGCAGTCCAGAGATGTATCTGGTTGCGCAAGGCTTTAAAGCTAAAGTGAATAAACCAGCTTGAAAAATATAGAGAGCTTCCCAAATACCCCCTAGCGCCCGCCGCATTTTTACGTTAATGCGCCGCAGCGAGTTACAAGAGATCCTTTATGTCAACAGTTCTGCTTATTGTTCAACTGATTATCAGTATCATTCTGACTGGCCTCATCCTCATTCAACGCTCCGAAGGCGGCGCGCTCGGAATTGGCGGCGGAGGCGGCGGAGGATTTATGTCTGGACGCTCAGCAACCACATCAATCGCGCGTATGACAGGTATTTTAGGGGCTATCTTTATCGTCAACTGTTTGGCGCTTTCCATTGTCTTCAACATGGAAAACCAAAATACTTCACTTATTGATGATACAAATGCGGTTGCCCCCTTGACGGCACCCGTCGAGTCATCCGATACGACACTCCCGTTGGTTGATGAAACTTTAACTGCGGAAACTCCCGAAACAGAGACCGCAACTGAAGTCGAATCAGAGGTCGCGCCAGAGCCTAAAGACGACGAATAAGCGTCGCATTACAGGCTCGCGCATTGAATGGACGGGTCTGTGGAAAAGAAACCACGATATATATTTATTACTGGCGGCGTTGTCTCGTCGCTGGGTAAAGGTTTAGCCTCAGCCGCCTTAGGGGCGCTGCTACAGGCGCGCGGCTATAGGGTGCGTCTGCGCAAGCTGGACCCCTATTTGAACGTCGACCCTGGAACGATGAGCCCTTATCAACATGGGGAAGTCTATGTCACGGATGACGGCGCGGAAACCGACCTCGATCTGGGTCATTATGAGCGCTTTACGGGCGTGTCTGCCGCGCAGTCTGATAATATTACGACAGGGCGGATATATTCTAATATCATCGAGAAAGAGCGTAGAGGGGATTATCTCGGCGCGACTGTGCAGGTCATACCCCATGTCACTAATCAAATTAAAGACTTTGTCCTATCCGATGCAGGAGATGTTGATTTCGTCCTTTGCGAGGTGGGCGGAACGGTTGGCGATATTGAGGGCCTACCCTTTTTCGAAGCCTTGCGTCAGCTCAGGCAAGAACTACCTCTGCGCCAAAGCTGTTATATACATGTGACGCTTCTCCCTTATATCGCCGCTGCGGGCGAGATGAAAACCAAACCGACACAGCATAGTGTTAAAGAGCTTCGCTCTATTGGTATTCAACCTGATATTCTATTGTGCCGGGCCGACCGCGAGATATCCGAAGGTGACCGCAGAAAAATCGGACGGTTTTGTAATGTGCGCGAGAGCTCTGTTATCCAAGGTCTGGATGCAAAATCTATTTATGACGTGCCTTTGGCCTATCACGGCGAAGGGCTGGATAAAGAAGTCTTGATGCATTTCGGGATTGATAATCCGCCCAAGGCCAATTTAGAGCGCTGGGAAACGATTTCTGAAACGCTTCACAATCCTGCGGATGGCGAAGTCACGGTCGCGGTTGTCGGCAAATACACAGTTTTACCAGATGCCTATAAATCCATCACCGAGGCGCTGGTGCATGGCGGTATCGCCAATAAGGTGAAAGTCAAAATCAAATGGCTTGAGGCCGAAGAGTTTGAAAACTCTGACGACCCGGATGTGCTCAAAGGCGTTCATGGAATTCTTGTTCCGGGCGGTTTTGGAGAACGCGGCGCGGAAGGCAAGATTAAAGCGGCCACCTTTGCGCGGACGAAATCCGTGCCTTATTTTGGTATATGTTTTGGGATGCAAATGGCGGTTGTCGAAGCTGCGCGCAATCTGGCGGGCATTGAAAATGCGTCCAGTTCTGAGTTTGAGACGGAGGGCGAGAACATCGTGGGCCTCATGACGGAATGGACACGCGGCAACGAACGGGTTGAGCGCAATAAAGACACCGACCTTGGCGGGACGATGCGTCTTGGCGCTTATCCTGCGCGGTTAACCAAAGGCTCGCTCGTCGCCGCGCAATACGGCACGCAAGACATAGAAGAGCGCCACCGCCACCGCTATGAAGTCAATATAGATTACAAAGAGCGGCTTGAAGCAGCCGGCGTTTTATTCTCAGGCTTATCGCCCGACGGTGTTCTGCCTGAAATCGTAGAAATTCCGGGCCACCCATGGTTTATCGGGGTGCAATATCATCCCGAGCTTAAATCCAGACCCTTTGAACCTCATCCTTTATTTGCTGGTTTTGTAAAAGCCGCGCTGGAGCAAAGTCGGTTGGTATAACTTGAATGTTATTTTACCTGACGGTCTTAATTCTATAGCAAGGTCGCGGGAGACTATTCATGAAGACATTTGTTAAACTTGTATCGATACTCAGCATAATTTCACTCGTAGCCTGCGCGCCAAAAGGAGAGGCGGAACGCAGCGGCGATTGGAAGCTCATTCCAAGTCAATCAACGATGAGCTATGTGACCATAAAGAACGCAGCTATCGGAGAGGTCAACACCTTTGCCGAGCTTTCAGGCTCGGTCACGACGGGCGGAGCAGCGGAATTTGTAATCGCGCTAGATAGTGTTCAGACCTATATTGAGACGCGTGATCCGCGTATGAAGCAATTCGTCTTTGAGACAGATAAATTTCCACTCGCTAGAATATCAACGTCACTGAATATGTCGCAATTAGCCGTCTTAGGCGTCGGCAATAGCAAAACCCTCACGCAAAATATGCAATTTGACCTTCACGGAATTAAGCATGAGCAAGAGGCGAACCTAACGATCACCCGCCTTGGGGCCAATAAGGTGCTGGTCGCAACGAAAGACCCTCTGGTGCTGGATGCGTCCGATTTCGGATTTGAGGCCGGGATTGCGAAGCTACAAGAGCTGGCAAAACTCAACAGTATATCGCCCATTGTGAGTACGACGGTGTCGCTGACATTTGAGCG
>CAZJRU010000073.1:0-8458 GCA_964548315.1 uncultured Hellea sp. | reverse complement strand
TGCGCCCTATTTCGGCGCTCGTCGATATTACCAATTTCATCACCTATGACCGCGCAAGACCGCTACATTTCTATGATGTCGCTAAGCTTAAAGGCGGGATTAAAGTCCGTATGGGGCAAGACGAAAAATTCAATGCCCTTGATGATAAAGCCTATACCGCTACGTCAGATGATGTCGCCATAACAGATGAGAGCGGCATACTCGGATTAGGCGGAATTGTTGGCGGAACGTCGACAGGCTGCGATGAAGACACAACAGATATTCTTATCGAGGCGGCTTATTTCGACCCGCTCACCATTCGCCGCAGCGCCAAACGCCTTGGCGTAAACTCAGATGCCAAATACCGCTTTGAACGCGGCGTCGATACGGGCTTTCTCATGGGCGGCATGGAATTGGCCACTCAAATGGTTCTCGATATTTGCGGCGGCGAGGCCAGCGACATTGTTGTGGCAGGCGATATACCAACGCCGCCTCCTGCGATTAAATTCGACACGGCATTAAATAAGCGCCTCACAGGGCTCGACATGAGCGACGCCGAAATGCGCAAAATTCTCACAGATCTTGGCTTTAGCGTAGGTAAAGACTGGACCGTTCAGGTTCCTACATGGCGGCGCGATGCCACCGAGGGCGCGGACCTCGTGGAAGAAATTGCGCGTGTTCACGGCTATCATAATCTCGAAGCTGTTAGCCTGCCGCCTTTACCAGGACGCCGCGAGCCAACAGCAACTATCACGCAAAACCGAACACGCCTAGCGCGCCGCGCTCTTGCGGCTCGGGGTTTATCCGAAGCCATCACATGGTCATTTGTTCTGCAAAATCACGCTAAATTATTTGGCGGTGGTGACGACGCCATGTTGCTCGATAACCCCATTTCATCTGACCTTGACTGTATGCGGCCTACCGCGCTTATCCACCTCCTCCTCGCGGGACAGCGTAATACCGATAAAGGCTATCCGCGGTCAGCTCAATTTGAGCTTGGCCCGGTTTACCGTGGGACGCAGCCAAGCGACCAAGCCTTAGCTCTCGCAGGCATGCGCCGCACAGAGACAGAGCGTCATTGGGCAGGCGAATGTCCCGTAGACGCTTTATCGGCCAAAGGTGACGCCCTTGCCGCGCTCGAGGCCATGGGCGCGAATGTCGCCAATCTACAAATGTCTAAACCGACAGGTGATTACTGGCATCCAGGCCGTTCAGGACGACTGCAAATGGGGCCTAAAAATATCCTCGCAGATTTTGGTGAGCTTCATCCGCGCGTATTAAAAGCGCTCGGCATAGACGGACGCGTTGTTGCCTTTGAAGTCTGGCCAGAAAACATCCCTGCGCCGAAAAAGAAAAAAACAAGCAAAGCCAAATCAGCTCTCGCCCTCTCCGACTTTATGCCTGTCCACCGCGACTTTGCCTTTATCGTCAGCGATGACGTGCAAGCCGGCGTGATCCTGAAAGCCGCCAAAGGCGCGGATAAGCAGCTTATTAGCAATGCGGTGCTCTTTGATGTTTACAAAGGCAAAGGCGTCGAAGAGGGACATAAGTCTCTTGCCATTGACTTAACGCTTTCGCCTAAAGAGGCGACCTTAACGGATAAAGAGATTGAAGCCGTCAGCGATAAAATCATCGCTCAAGTCATGAAAGTGGGCGGGCGGCTGCGAACGTAAAGCTATAGCGGGATAAGACTACGTTTACGCGTTACCGAGATATAATTCACATTTGCGCCAAGCCGCACGCCAACGCCTGAACGTACAGGCGCTAATGTTATCCCATTGGCGCGCTGATAATTAAAGGCCATGCCCGCCACTAAGTTGGCGGACCCTTCAACGCCTGGGTAACGTTGATAGATATAATTGGGATCATCTAGACCATAGACCAATGTAAAGACTTTAGAGACATCTGCGCCCCCATCAAATCCCACAGACGGACCCTGCCAGTAAAGTTTTTGCGTGCGGCCATCCTTCATCCAAAGCGTACCTTGACCGTAGCGCGCGCCAAAGACGATTGCGCCGCTACCTTCTTCGCCGGTGATATAACCAACCGGACGCCCGCGGTCTTTAAACAGGCGTTCAATTGCCGTCGCCGCCGATTCAGATGTTACGCCCAGATGTGTTGAAATCGCCGAGACCAACTCATTTTCATTATATGTACCAGATGGGCTTTGGCTGCTAACTTGCGCTGTGTTCAAATTTCTTTGACCTGTTGGGTTTTCAGCAGCTGTCGAACAGCCAGCTAGCGCCAATATACTCGCACAGCTAAGCGCCAAGCTGAACGAAATGAAAGAACGAGATCGAGACGATTTAACCTGAGCAGGCATGACATTTCCTTATAGCAACACGGGGCCCGCGTGCCCCAAATCAAATTTGGCCTAATATTTGAGTAACTATGGTTAATAAAAGACAAAAATATGGCGAAGTCGCCCTGTTTAATTGATTAGGCCCCGCGTTTCCACGCAATAAGGCCCCAAATTGCCATAATAAGTGAGATGGGTATCGCCGGAATAAAGATTATAAATTTCAAACTGGTCATATAGCCAGCTATGGTTCCCGTAACCTGTGAGCCTGTTGCTAGCGTAAGAGCAATTAAACTGTCTTCAGCAAAATCGACGAGAAGAAAGGCTAAGGGTAGAGCAAAAAGCAGCTGCCATTTTGGATTTTTAGGACCGATGTGCCTAAAACCGAAAGCAATAAAGGCTTCAAAGACAAGCGCCTGCATAATCATGTAAGGGATATCAAATATCAGAGCCAGATATTTTACTTTTCGGCCTTCGCCATCCAGCCGCCCCAATATGTCTACAGCGGATGCCCCGCTATAAAACCCCGATTCTTGCAAAGATATATGTCCAGAAATCCTAGTCATTTGACCAAAATACCCTGGCCCCACATACCAAAGCGTATAAAGAACAAAAACACAGAGCAGCGCCCAAATTTGCCACCCGCGAAAACGGTGAAATGGCGAGGCTTGAAAATTGACAGTCGATTTTTCCATATCTGGCCTATAACATATAGCAGACCCAAAAACAGCTAATCTCAGGACCTCCGTGTTTTGATTAGCCGCTTGACTTCACCCCCTTGCAGGCTTAATGAGCGCGACTTGAGATTACCAATAGATTATCAATGGCACTTCGCCCTTAATAATAGAGATTAAAATGAAACGCACATTCCAACCATCAAATATCGTTCGCGCTCGCCGTCACGGTTTTCGCGCCCGTATGGCAACTAAAAATGGCCGCGCTGTTCTTGCACGCCGCCGGGCTAAAGGCCGTAAGGTCTTGTCTGCATAGACAGACCCTAGACGCGCTAAGGCGCGCTTTGAATAATGAATAAAATTGGACAACTCGGATTGCTGAAAAAGCGCTCCGAGTTTTTATTTGTTAGAGAGGGGCGATATAAGGCTAGCGGCGGCGTTGTTGTGCAAGCTCGGAATAACCCAGCGCATGATGACATCCGTGTTGGTTTTACTGCGACCAAGAAAATCGGTAATGCTGTTATTCGTAACCGCGCTAAACGACGGCTGCGGGCTATAAGTTTGGAAGTTTTACCACAATTAGGAACGCCTGGTACGGATTACGTCTTTATCGCTCGTGACAAAACCATCAAGCGCCCCTATGACGCCTTGCGTGAAGATACGCAAAAGGCCTTGAAAAGCCTGACGCAAAACCCGACATAAGCTACTAACGACTCACAGGACTGACAGAGTAATGGACGATCAGAAAAACTTCTTTACCGCAATGTTTCTCTCAGGCCTTGTCCTGCTAGGGTATTGGTTCCTCGTGGGCAAACCGACAGCGGAGAGGGCGAGAGCTCAAGCCGCTCTAAACGCCGAACAATCTCAAACAACACAAGTTTTACAAGCGGAGGAAGTCCGCCCTGTAGAATCACGAGAGGTTTTAGTCTCGCGCGGCGACCGTATTAAAATTGATAGCCCGTCTTTTACGGGGTCCTTTTTAACAACAGGGTCACGCTTTGATGACATTTCGCTCAAGGATTACGACAAGACGCTGGACCCTGCTGACGGTTTTGTCAGTCTCTTATCTCCTGAAGGCGCGGAAAGCTCCGCCTACATCATGGATAATTGGACCAATTTAGACGGCGGCACGGGCGCTAATACGCCTTGGGCGCGGCTCTCAGGAAATACGCTCACGCCCTCGACACCCATTGTTTTAGGCTATGAATCCAACGGGCTATCTTTTGAACGCACCATTTCCTTAGATGATAAGTTTCTTATTACCTTATCGGATAAAGTTACAAATACGTCTTCGGATGAAAAAGAAATTATCCGCAAAGGCGTGGCCCGGCAGCACACCCTTCCCGAAGGCCTAACCAACTTCTTTATTCTGCAAGAGGGCCCGATTTCAATCGTAGATAATAAATATCATGACATGAAATATAAAGGCCTATCGAAAAAAGGCAGTTACCGCGAAACAGGCGAAAGCGGATGGGTTGGCCTGACGGATAAATATTGGCTTTTGGGATCAATCGCCCCGCAGGGCAAAGCCATGACAGCGGATTACACGTATAGAACAATCAATGATCAAGAGGTTTATGAAGTCTCATATGGCCTCAACCCCGTTACGCTAACAGCGGGCACAACCATTGAGTCTGTTGGCCATATTTATGTCGGCGCGAAAGAACGCACCCTTTTGAAATCCTATGAAAAAGATCTCGGCATTGCGCAAATGGAAAGAGCGATTGACTGGGGATTTTTAGGTCTGATTGTCAAACCGATTAGTTGGTCATTATCCAAACTCGGCCAATTACTCGGAAATTATGGCTTAGGGATATTGGCGCTGACTTTGGTCATTAAGATCCTTCTCTTCCCGCTCTTTAACAAGCAATATGAGATGCAAGCCAAAATGAAAAAGCTGCAGCCCAAATTAAAGAAAATTCAAGAGCTTTATAAAGATGACCGTATGAGGCTTCAGCAAGAGATGATGGGGATGTATAAAAAGGAGGGCGCTAACCCCGCTGCAGGCTGCCTGCCTATCATTCCAACGATATTCGTTTTCTTTGCGCTTTATAAATCAGTTTTCATTAATATTGATCTACGCCATCAACCTTTCTTTGGCTGGATTAAAGATCTCTCGGCCAAAGACCCTCTATCCATCTTAAACGGGTTTGGCGCTTTCCCTTGGGACGCTATACCGCTCCCCTTCTTAAGCTTTTTTGCGATAGGACCTCTCGCGTTAATGTATGGTGTTTCTATGGCGTCTATCTATACACTGACCCCGCAAAATCCGGGGGCCGGTGAGCAGGCTGAAATGATGGCCAAAATGATGAAAATCATGCCTTGGTTATTTATGTTTATTCTCGCGCCTTTCGCGGCCGGCTTATTGCTCTATTGGGTCTGGAACAATGTTCTCTCATTTGCTCAGCAATATTACATTACCCGAAAGTTCAAAGTTGATACGCCCGTCGATGCATTTTTTCGAAAAATCACCGGTAAAAATAAGCCGTCGACATCAGAATAATTTGGTCATCATTCTGTCATGACTGAATTTTCAAAAACACAAATCGAAAACGGGCGTTTGCTTTTCGCCCGGGACGTCACCTTTATGCTGAGCGCGGTCAGCCTCGAAACCTTGCCCGCTGCCCGCCTACCTGAAATATGTTTTGCTGGCCGCTCAAACGTTGGAAAATCGAGTCTGATTAACGCGGTTACTAATCGCAAAGGGATTGCTCGGGCGTCCAACACGCCTGGGAGAACCCGCGAGCTTAATTACTTTAATGTCGACGAGCGGCTCTATATTGTTGACTTACCTGGCTATGGTTATGCCAAAGCGTCAAAATCAGACATTGCGCGCTGGACAAAACTCACCCGTCAATTCTTATTTGGACGGGCGTCTCTAAGGCGAGTCTTTTTGCTAATCGATTCCCGCCACGGGCTAAAGGAATCAGATACAGAATTAATGTCGGTGCTCGATGAAACCGCTGTGACCTATCAAATTATTTTGACAAAAACTGATAAGCTTAAGAAAGGGGAAATGGACAAGGTCTTGGCCAAAACACAAAAGGCTATTAGCAAACGTCCCGCAGCTTTCCCAAATATTATAAATACGTCATCAGAGACAAAAAAGGGCCTAGATTTGCTCAGAGCTGAAATTGCCACCTTGGCGCTGCCATAATTTTTCTTATAACGGTGCATAATTACAATGGGGAAAACCATGTTAAAGCGGCGTAAAAATGAAACGGGCTGGGCAAGCGCTCAAACGCTCTCCGAAGCTTTGCCCTTTATACAGCGCTATGCGGGTCAAACCGTTGTCATAAAATTTGGCGGGCATGCGATGGGTGACCCCGACTTAACGCAAAAATTTGCGCATGATGTCGTTCTCCTCAAACAATTTGGATTAAGGCCCGTCATTGTTCATGGCGGCGGCCCTCAAATTGGATCCATGCTTAAGCGGCTAGATATAAAGTCAGAATTTGTAGACGGACTACGGGTTTCCGATATGGAAACCGTTGGGGTGGCCGAAATGGTTCTGTCCGGCGCCATAAACAAGTCTATTGTTCAAGCGATAAATATGGCCGGCGGTCTCGCCGTCGGACTATCTGGACGAGACGCAAATTTAATTACGGCCAAGGCCAAAGATAAAAAATTAGGGTTTACGGGCGAACCTATCGGTACTGATGTCTCAGTTCTCGATATATTAGCTGCCGCGGACCCTGGGTTTATTCCGGTTGTCTCACCTATTAGCGGGGGCGATGATGGGGCTTCATATAATGTCAATGCCGATACAGCCGCAGGTGTTTTAGCCAGCGCCCTCAATGCCTCCCGCCTTTTACTATTAACCGATATCGAAGGGGTGATGGATAAAGAGAAAAATCTTTTGACCGATTTATCCGTTGACGATGTAGACCGCCTCATTGAAGATGGAACGGCGCAAGGCGGCATGATCCCAAAATTGAAAACGGCAACCGACGCGGTAAAAGCAGGCGTTGAAGCTGTGGTTATTATGGATGGCCGCAGAGCCCATGGACTATTGGTTGAGCTCTTCACTGGCCAAGGCGCGGGAACGCTTATCCGATGACAATAAAAACGCGCGCAAAACAATTCATACGAAGCGGCGTCTTGGGCATTACTGGGGGAGCCTTATCTTTATCCACCGTCTTAGCACAAACGCCAGAATTGCGCGCGGATAATCGGGGCGGGGCGACTGAGGCTTGGGATGTTTGCAACGAAACATCCTTTATCCTGCGGGCGGCGAACGCCTTAGTTCGTGACGGTAAAATGACGCTGAAGGGCTGGGACAAAATTAATCCTGGACAATGCTTTACATTAAATGCCCCTATAGGATCTCCCCGTTACATTTTCGCCGAAAGCAGCAATGTGCATCAAGGCGGCATACGAGAATGGTCAGGCAAAACACCCATATGTGTTTCTAGAGACACCTTTATCGCGGATGCCACACAGAGTTGCGCCCTTCAAAATTTGGAAACTCGCAATTATATCTCCGTTAACCCCGCTGAGAACCGAACAACCCTCATTGAACCAGATGATTTTGGCGACAAGGCTGACATTGCAGGTATTCAGCGCCTTTTGAAAGATAACGGATATAAAATAACCCGCGTAGACGGACTGTCTGGGCGCAGAACAAATAGATATATTAGGGAGTTCAAGAAAATAAATAGCCTCCCCGTAAGTGTTTCAAACAATGACCTTATTGGCACTTTGGCCGAGTCTGCCAAAAAGAAACAATCTGATTTTGGCTTTGAACTTTGTAATTCGTCGACGGCTACAATCTGGGCCGCAATCGCAACCCGGGAAAATGGCACATGGCAATCACGCGGGTGGTGGACAATCATGAACGACGAATGTGTGAGGCCTTATACAAAAAAACTGAAAGGGTCCGATGTTCATTTTTATGCTTTGCAAGAAAATAAGCTGGTGACAGATGAAGGCACCAGCATTGGGCCAGATAAAAGATTGCGAAGCGTCGCCACAACACCCGCTCAATTTTGCATCGCGGAAGCAAAATTTTCAGCCTTAGGCCGAGAATATTGCGCAGAGTCTGGCTATGCCGTCGCAAGTTTTAGACCCCTGCCTGCCGATAATGATGGCGCTAAGGTCACCCTATCCGATCAGGATTTTGCCGCGCCGAGCGCTGTCGGTTTAAGATAGCAGATAATGAACTCCAAAACCGCCTCATTAGATCATATTCAAAATTGGATTTTCGATCTTGATAATACGCTATACCGCGCAGATGTTGCCTTTTTCTCTCAAATCGACCGAAAAATGACGACCTTTATCAGTCAATATCTAGGACTTCAGCCAGATGAAGCCCGCAAAGTGCAAAAAGACTATCTCGTAGATTATGGGACCTCCCTTTCAGGCCTTATGGCGGTCCACAATATGGACCCCGCTGAATTTCTCGATTTTGTTCACGACGTCGATTTATCTATGCTCAAGCCAGACCCAAAACTTAGAACCCTTATTCAAGCCCTTCCGGGCCGAAAATTTATCTTTACCAATGGGT
>CAZJRU010000072.1:0-8637 GCA_964548315.1 uncultured Hellea sp. | reverse complement strand
AATTGGGTCAAAGCGAGACAAAATTTGACATCGGGGAGGACTTATATGGCGTCTCTGTGGCGGAGCTTGAAACGCGTATAAAGCGACTACATGTTGAGATAGGCCGCATAGAAGCTGAATTAGCCAAGAAAAAACGCGAGTTATCCGCTGCAGATCTTCTTTTTTCGCCTAAGACATGAAGAAATGGTTTTCCACTTAAAATGGCCTAAGGCTTGCAAATCCATCTTGCATCGGTAATCAAAGGTAGTGGTGGGGACTATCTAATTGGGACAATAATAAAATGAGCGCAACATATAATACAGACGCCAATCCAAGCTATAGATTGGACACATTAACACCGCAGGCAGAGCAGAGACTTTTAGAGTTCACGCGCTCAGAATTGTTTTCAAAAACATTTCGCGAAGGTATGGATATGGTCGAGGAAACGGCGGCTTATCTTGATGGTCCGGGCCGCCAGGATAGTAAAAAGTTAAACCGGACCGATGCTTTAACCTATGCCAGCCAGTCCATGCGCTTGACAACACGCCTGATGCAGGTGGCCAGCTGGCTTCTGGTTCAGCGCGCGCTCAAAGAGGGCGAAATGAAATCTAACGAAGCCCGCCAAGAAAAATACAGATTGGTTCCGGAAAGCACCAAAGAAGAAGGCTTGAGTTTTTCTGAAATCGCGAAGGACGCTTATAGCTTGCCTGCTAGGCTTCTCGACCTTTTAGCGCGTTCCGAACAGCTCTATCAACGTATTGAGCGTTTGGACCGATCTCTCTACGGGTCGATTGCGGCGCAAAGCGGGAATACCGTGGCTGATCAAATAAGCCGTCTTGAGGCCGCTTTTGGCCGGGTCATAAATGCTTAATATCTGCGCAGTAATTTTCTAAAATAACGACAATTTTCCAAAATAAAAGGGCCGCTAAAGGCCCTTTTTTACGTCTTATATAAGGCGTTTTAAACGCCAAAGCCTGCAAATTTGTCTTTGAAGCGTGACACGCGTCCGCCGCGGTCCATAAGTTTGGCATCGCCGCCTGTCCAAGCTGGATGTGACTTGCTGTCAATATCGAGAACAAGTGTATCGCCTTCTTTGCCGTAAGTTGAGCGGGTCTGATAAGTTGATCCGTCTACCATCTGAACATTGATCATGTGATAATCAGGGTGTGTATCTTTTTTCATTTTTGGCTCCTTAGCCTCTGGTCACGGGTTTACGTTAGAGGGTCCCCCGCTCGGTAGCGCGATATAGTCGAGGGATGTAAAGGCGTCAAGCGGAGCTTGTTGAATTAATCAACACGCGCGGGTTCATAATGTTCTGGGGATCAAGCGCTGTTTTCACGGATTTGAGGAGCGCGAGCTTTACGGGGTCTGCGCGCGCCGCTAGCTCACCCTTTTTCATAGTTCCTATGCCGTGTTCAGCTGAGATTGAACCGCCGAGCTCGCCGACGATGTCAAAGACGGCTTTTGCGGCCTCATTCCAGCGGGACAAAAATCGCTCAGTATCAGCGTCAATAGGTTGGGAGATATTATAATGGATATTACCGTCGCCAAAATGCCCAAAGCTTACGGGTCTGCAGCCTGGTATTAAGGCCTCTAAGGCGCGGTCGGCCTTTGTGAGAAAAACGGGAATTTTTTGAAGCGGGACTGTAATATCGCATTTGATAGACCCGCCTAAAAACTTCTGCGCCGCCGATAGGTTTTCTCGTAGGGCTAAGATTTGTTTAGCCTGGGTTTCATTTTGCGCAATAACAGCGTTCAAAATAATATCTTTTTCCAGAGCGCTCCCCAAAAGGCTTTCTGCTAAGGCTAAGCCTTCTGCTTGGCTTTTTGTTTCCCAGTCTATCACCGCGTACCACGGGTAAACCTCCGAGAAAGGACTGCTTTGATTTGGAATATTTTGAACAACCGCCTGCAATCCGATATTGGGGATGACTTCAAACATAGATAGCGCGCCGCCCGCGCGGCAATGGCCTAAAAGCGCCATAGCTTTAGCAGGGGTTTTAAGGCCAATCATCACGCGCTGAATATGTCCCGCTCGAGGAAAGAGCTTGAGGCTCGCCGCCGTGATAATACCTAATGTGCCCTCCGCGCCTAAAAAGAGACGCGAGAGATCGTAACCCGTATTATCTTTTCGCAAATCGGTCAGCCCGTTATATATCTCTCCATTGGCAAGCACGGCTTCAACGCCGTAAACGAGATCTTTAGTCGTGCCATATTTTAAAACATGATTACCGCCAGCATTGGTCGAGAGGTTCCCGCCAATTGTACAGCTGCCTTGTGAGGCTAAAAACAAAGGAAATTTTCGGTCTATGGTCTCGGCCGCGTCATGAATAGATTGCAAGCTCGCGCCGGCTTCCACAATCATAGAGTTGTTCACGGCATTGCTTTGCCGAATGGCGCTCATTTTTTGCGTTGACAGCAAGACTTCTCCCATCGGGGTTTGCCCGCCGACAAGGCCTGTATTCCCGCCTTGGGGGACAATTTTAATATTGTGCTGCGCGCATATTTTAACTGCCGCCGCGACGTCTTGGGGCGAGCGGGGCAGGAGCATAAGCGGGGTGTGGCCATGAAACCTGTCGCGCCATTCGCTGAGATGCGGCGCGATAATATCAAGGTCTTGTGTCCAGCTTTGCGTGGGCAGAGATGACTTTAAAGCGTTTAGGGCCGTGTCCATGTTAAGCTCCCCTGCGCATAAAAGGGGCGATATCTTCGGCCTTTATCGAGCCCTGTCTTAAAATTTTAAAGCCGCGCTCCTCCACAGTCATAATGGTTGATGAAATGCCGACGGCGCAATCTGCTCCATTATATGTATAGTCGACTTTATCTCCCATATAGGCTTTGGCTTCTTGAAGCGTTCGCGGCGCGTTTTCGCCTGACGGATTTGCACTGGTCAAAGCAATGGGAATGTCAGGGTCAATTAAAGATATCCAATCTGCCTGCGGGCACCGTAGCGCAATCGTGGGCTCGCCCAATTTATTTTCCCCGTAGAGCCGCGCGTCTAATTTTGGTGCGCCAGGTTTGGCTTTAACAACTAAAGATAAAGGCCCAGGCCAAAAGGCGGCGGCTAAGTCTTTGGCAAAACCGCTCATCTGCCCATATAAAACTGCGGCGCTCATATCTTTTACGCACAGGGCTAGAGGTTTATCAAAGCTACGTCCTTTAATCTGATAAATCCGGTCAACCGCTTGCGCATTATCTGCGCGCGCCGCGAGGCCGTACACTGTCTCAGTTGGCACAATAGCGGTACCGCCAGTTTCCAGCGCAATGGCAATGTCAGGTTTAGGCGCCATTATTGAGCTTCGTTAAATTCCGTCTCAATGCGCAATGTGACCTCATCGCCAATACCAAAGGCAACTAAGTGACCCATGTTAAACTCCGAGCGCTTGAGTTTCCCGCTCGCCGAAAACCCTAGGGTTTTTCCTGGGTTTCCAAAGGATTTTCCGGCCCCGTTAAATCTGGCCTCAAGCGTGATGGGGCGGGTGACACCTTTTAAGGTGAGGTCTCCTGTGATGACCCCCGTTTCACCTGATGTTTTTTCAATCGAGGTCGAGACAAAGCGGATGTTGGGATATGTTTTCGAGTCGAAATATTTTCCGCTGCTTGCGAGTTCTTGGTCGAACTTTTCCAGACCCGTACTCACGGAGGCTGGATTTATCAAAATATTGACCTGGCTATTTTCAGGCGCGCCTGAATCAAAATTGAGCGCCCCAGATATATCGTCAAAGCGGGCCGTGTAGTTAGACAATCCTGCATGTGATAGTGACCAGGTCACACTAGCATGTGTGGGGTCAAGGCGGTAATTTCCTGTTGGCGCTTCGCTGGCCGTTGTGACGGGAGGCGTTGAGCAGGCTGTTAACGCAAAAGACAGAGCTAAGAACATTTTTTGCATGGGGCTAGATACACTCAAATGTGACATAATGAAAGACTTGATAAATGGCGCGCTTCGCGGCATGTGTGGCGCGCTATGAACACGCCTGAGTCACATGAAGATCCTAAATTGCCCGCGGCGGGAACAAGGCGGCTTGCACTGGGCCCTAAGCCCAAAGCAAAAAAGGATAAGAAAGGGGCCGAAGAAAAACTTCCTTTGGGTCAACGCATATGGTCTGAGGTAAAGTTTTTACTAGGACTGGTGACGACCGTTCTCTTTTTCCTCACATTTATTTGGGGACATTATAAGATACCATCCGAGTCGATGTTGCCAACTTTGGAAGTGGGCGATCATCTTTATGTGTCAAAATTTGCTTATGGCTATTCGCGTCATTCTGCGCCCTTTGAGCTGCATAAATTACCCTTTTTGAAAAATGGAAAAATATTTTCCAAATTGCCCAAGCGCGGTGACGTTGCCGTGTTTCGCAACCCCAGAAATGGTCTCGTTATGATAAAGCGGGTGGCTGGATTGCCGGGCGATAAAATTCGGATGCACCGCGGGCGCTTATACATAAATGACTTTATTGTGGAGCGGGAGCCGATTGATAATTATTTATACCGTGAACATCTGGGCCGGAAAGTCGGCGTTGATGTTTATAAAGAGCATTGGCAAGGCGCCAAAGACCCGCACTTCATTTATGAGCGTATCGACTCAGCCCCGCTTGATAATACCAAAGAGTTTCGTGTCCCTCAAAACGCGGTTTTCTTTATGGGGGATAACCGGGATAATTCGACAGATAGCCGCGCAGTCTTAGGTCCGGGATTTGTGCCTCTAGACCACCTCATTGGGCGTGCAGAGCTAATGATGTTTTCGTTTAAACGCTGCGCCAAAGAGGAAGACCTGCGGTGCCCCCCGCTACGCTTCATGAAAAAGCTTTGATTTTTCTAAAGTCGAAAACGCGCACCCTTCCAAGAGCTTGCCCAAAAACTCTAGCCTCAAAAACTCTAGACAGGGCGGCTCAATTAGGGGCAAAAGTACAGTCCTTATGAGCATGGATATCATCATAATCGCCCGCCACGGGAAACCGGCGCTCTCGCGTAAGGTAAAGCTGAACTGGCAAGAATATCGCCTGTGGTGGAAAGACTATGACAAAGGCGGATTAGCGTTGGGTCAAAAAGTGCCCAAAGGTCTTAAAAGCTGGGTTGTCAAAGCCGATATTGTTATTTCAAGTTCCTTGCGCCGCGCCATAGAGTCTGCCGAGCTTGCCTCGGGCCGCAAACCCGACTTCATTTATGAAGAGCTGGTGGAAGCTGCTTTGCCCCCGCCTCATCTTGGGCCTTTAAAAATAAGGCCAAAAAGCTGGGGAACATGGTCGCGCGTGCTCTGGTATATCGGCTGGTCTGATGGTATGGAGACGCACCGCGAGGCTCGCATTAGAGCCAATAAAATGTGTGATGTGTTGGCAGATCACGCGCAGGGCGGAAAAATTATTTATGTTTCCGCGCATGGATGGTTTAATAGAATGCTCAAAGGGTCATTGATGCAGCGCGGCTGGAAATGTAAATCTCAAAATGGAGATTTGCATTGGAGCCACCGCCGTCTTGAACGGCCATCAAATTACCGCCCTAAAGCATAAGACATTGGAGACCTAAATGGCTGAGGCCGCAATAAAAGACATGAACTTTGAAGATGCTCTGCGCGAGCTTGAGAACATTGTGGAAAAGCTTGAACGCGGGGACGCCCCGCTCGAGGAAAGCATTACAATTTATCAGCGCGGGGCGAAACTCAAAGCCCATTGCGAGGGCAAGCTGAAAGACGCGCAGTTAAAGGTCGAAAAAATTGTTCTCGACGGCACTGGCGCGGCGAGCACTGAACCTTTTGACGCCGCCTAAGCTTAGCTGAAACCGCTTATGACGATAGATTTCCCATCTCGCTTAGCCTTAGTGGCTGAAAAAATGGAACATGTTCTGGGCCAGTATTTGCCTGCGCCTAAGGGACATCAAAACGTCATAATGGAAGCCATGCGTTACGCGGCCCTTGGCGGCGGGAAACGTTTGCGGCCCTTTTTGATGATTGAGACTGCGCGCATGTTGGGCCATGAAACCGAGGGTGTTTATATGGCCGCAAGTGCTTTGGAATGTTTACATGTCTATTCGCTGGTCCATGACGACCTTCCTGCTATGGATGATGATGATTTACGGCGCGGGAAACCCACCGTTCACAAAGCCTATGATGACGCCATTGCAGTCTTGGCTGGAGATGGCCTCTTAACCTATGCTTTTGAACTTTTGGCCAAAGAGCAAATCCATAGCGACGCCGCAATTCGGTTAAAGCTCATTTCCGATCTGGCGCGGGCCGGCGGCGTTCACGGCATGATTGGCGGGCAGGTGATTGATATTACGGTATCTGAAAGTGACCGGGATCAAGCTTTAATTACCCAGCTCCAAGCCTTAAAAACTGGCGCGCTCATTGAATATGCGGTGGCAGCCGGCGCGGTGCTTGCGGGGGCCAGCGCGGCGCAGCATAAAGTCTTGCAAAATTACGCACGCGATACGGGTCTCGCCTTTCAAATCAAGGACGATATTCTGGATGTCGAAGGGGACGCGGCCATGGTTGGGAAAGCCGTTGGCAAGGATGAAGACCTTGGAAAGGCCACATTTGTGTCCATCTTGGGCCTTGAAGGCGCGAGACAGAAATCTCAAGAGTTAGGTGATAGGGCAAAAAGTCATCTATCTTCCTTTGGAAAAGATGGACAAATTCTGCGCGAGACGGTTGATTTTGTATTACATCGGTCTCATTAGATGTCATAACCCCTAGGGGCGCAGGGCAAAGAAAGAAAAAAATAATGGTGCATACGCCTCTTTTAGACACAGTGAAATTCCCTGCCGATATGCGCGGATTTGACCGTGATGAAATTAAGCAGCTCGCAGATGAAGTGCGCCAAGAAGTTATTGACGCCGTCTCGGTCACGGGCGGGCATCTGGGCGCGGGGCTTGGGGTTGTCGAGCTCACGGTCGCCATTCATTATGTGTTTAATACCCCTGATGACAAACTCATTTGGGATGTCGGGCACCAATGCTATCCGCATAAAGTTTTAACAGGGCGGCGCGACCGTATCCGCACCTTGCGTAAGGGCGGGGGCCTTTCGGGTTTTACCAAGCGCGCCGAGTCTGAATATGATCCTTTTGGCGCGGCCCATAGTTCAACCTCTATTTCAGCCGGCATGGGATTTGCCACAGCGCGCGACTTAGCCAAAAAAGACGGCCATGTTATTTCTGTCATTGGCGATGGGTCGATTACGGCAGGCATGGCTTATGAGGCGATGAATAATGCGGGGGCCACCGATAGCCGCCAAATCGTTATTCTCAATGATAATGATATGTCGATTGCGCCCCCTGTTGGCGCGATGAGCCATATGCTGGCCAAGATGGTCAGCTCAGGCGGATATCAAAAACTGCGCGGCGCGGGCAAAGCCATTGTCAAAGATGCGCCTCGGCCTATTCAATCAACGGCCCGCAAAGCCGAAGAATATACCCGCGGAATGTTTATGGGCGGAACGTGGTTTGAAGAGCTGGGTTTTTATTATGTCGGGCCTGTGGACGGACATGATATGGACGCGCTGATTTCGGTTCTGGAAAATGTCAAAAAAATGAAGACTGGCCCGACCCTCATCCATATCGTGACCCAAAAAGGCAAAGGCTATGCCCCGGCTGAAAACTCAGCGGATAAATATCACGGGGTTTCAAAATTTAATGTCGTCACCGGCGAGCAAAGTAAATCTATTCCCAATGCGCCAAGCTACACCTCGGTCTTTGGAGAGCAGCTTGTTAAACAAGCACACAAGGACGACAAAGTCGTCGGCATAACGGCAGCGATGCCAGGCGGTACGGGAATGAAAATTTTCGGCCAAGCTTTTCCCGATAGAATGTTTGATGTTGGTATTGCCGAGCAGCATGCTGTGACCTTCGCAGCCGGACTGGCCGCAGATGGCTTTAAGCCCTTTGCCGCGATTTATTCGACATTTTTACAGCGCGGCTATGACCAAGTCGTCCACGACGTCTGTATTCAAAACCTGCCCGTACGTTTTGCAATGGACCGCGCGGGTCTTGTCGGCGCAGATGGCCCAACCCATGCGGGCGCGTTCGATATCGCTTATATGGGCTGTCTTCCAAATATGGTTTTAATGGCGGCTGCTGACGAAGCTGACCTTGCCCGTATGGTCGCAACTTCTGTGGCCTATGATGAAGGCCCGATGGGCTTGCGCTATGCGCGCGGCGAGGCAACAGGCATCGCCATACCCGAAGAGCCAGAGATTTTAGACATCGGCAAAGGACGCATTCTGCGTGAAGGCTCGCAAGTCGCGATTTTATCTTACGGCACGCGCCTAGGCGAAGCCATGATGGCGGCCCAGCAATTAGAAACATTGGGTCTTTCGGCCACTGTCGCGGATGCGCGTTTCGCCAAGCCGCTCGATCATGAACTGCTTCGCGTTTTGGCCGATGAGCATGAAGTGCTTGTGACAATCGAAGAAGGCTCTGTTGGCGGCTTTGGCGCATTTGTGCTCCATGCGCTCTCAGACATGGGACGCCTAGACCGGGGCCTTAAGGTCAGAACCATGACCTTGCCCGATATCTTCATCGACCAAGACACGCCCGCTAATATGTATAAGCAAGCAGGGCTCGACGCGGATTCTATTGTTGAGACTGTGTTCAAGGCTTTGGGACAAGAGCTTTCTGAACAGGCCTTTCGCGCCTAGCCGTGCGCGCGGATATATATCTCGTTCATCACGG
>CAZJRU010000071.1:0-8641 GCA_964548315.1 uncultured Hellea sp. | reverse complement strand
GCGATGTAAGCCTCTCGGGAACGTCATTAATTGGGCGAGTTTAAAACAGCGAGCGTCTAATCCCCGACCCAGCCATCAAACGCCTCGCATAGCTCCTCAATCGAGGAAAAGGCGAAATGGTTATGGCCTGTTGCGCCGAGGATAACTGTCTTTGTGCTGGGGGCGCTTGGGAAGTCTTTAGGGACGTCTTTGGGCGGGATGCCGATGTCGTGATCGCCAAAGGCAAAGAAGAGGGGCACGGCTATCGCGTTGGCCTCTGGGCGAAAGCTTCCGCGCATCATGCTCATCATCGCGCCCGCTGCGTTCATCTCGCTGGCCGCCGCGCGCAGGCGCTGCGTTAGCTCTGGGGTTTGCCCGCCAAAGGTAATGGACTCGCCGCTGGGGCCCTTGCCCGCCGGGATGGTGGCGCGCCCGAATTTGGCAAGGGACATGGCTTCTAGCTCGCGGGCGAAGGCGTGGGGCTTATTGATATAGGCTTTCTCTTCGTCTGAGAGGCCCCAATCTAATCCGCCTGCGCTGGAGCCAAAAAGACCCAGCCGCGTGAAAGGGGCGTGCAGGCCTTGCATCAGCATTATCATCATGCCGCCCAGGGAATGGCCAATGCCAATGATGGGGGTCTGGATTTCCCCCTGCATATCCCAATGTGTTAAAGCTTGGGAGAGATAACCCGCCGCCTCGCGCGGCGTATAAAAGGGGTGGTCAGCCGGCAGGAGATTTTCGCCAACCCCCGGATGATCCATGGTGATGACGTCATAGCCAAGGGCGCTCATGCGCGCGGCGAAACTAAAATTAGGGGCGAGGTCGAAATAATCCTTAGAGAGCCCGCCGCCCGGTAAGCAAAAGAGGGTGATGTTTTTGCGCGGCGCGGCGGCCTCAAATTTTTGAGCGGTGAGGGGTATGCCGTCAATGTTGGCGGCGAGTTTCACGCTAAGCTGCACCTAGGCCTCATCTTAAGCTTCGGGCGCGATTTCGATTTTTTGGCCGTCATGGGCCTCGCTCACTTTGACTTGGCAGGAGAGGCGAGAGCCGTCTTTAATCTCGACGAAATCAGCTAGGCCTTCGAGCATATAGCCTTCATCTTCGGTCTGCTCGCCTGCGGCGGCTTTGTCGGTGAAATAAACATGGCAGGTGCCGCAGCTCGCCGCGCCGCCGCATGTGCCTTCAACAAGCCCCGCGTCGCGCAGGGCGTCCATCATAACCGTGCCCGCCTCAGCCTCGAGCGGTTTTTCTTCGCCATCGATCGTTGTGATGAGAAGTTTCGCCATAATTATCCTCTTTTAGGTTGACTGTAAGGGCGCTAACCCTATTTTACGAACAGCGTTCGGAAAGTCCCTAACGCGGCCTATATAAATTCGCAAGGTGATTATGGCAGGTGTATTAGACGATGTAAAAGTCCTCGATTTATCGTGGGGCATATCTGGGCCTATGACGGGCATGTTGCTCGCCGATCACGGGGCGGATGTCACGCGCATTGAACGGCCGGGCGGGGACCCTTTTGCAGGGATGCTGGGATATAAGGTGTGGCACCGCGGGAAAAAGAACGCTGTCTTTAATTTTAAAGATAAAGGCGATCTGGCGCTTTTCAAAAAATTAGTGGCTGACGCAGATGTGCTGATTGAGAGCATGACGCCCGGGAAGATGGGCGCGCTGGGGCTGGGCTATGACAGCCTCGCGGCGCTTAACCCGCGTCTTATCTATTGTTCGATTTCTGCCTTTGGGGATGATGACCCGCGCCCCGCCTATGACGCGCAGGTGGCCGCCGAGTCGGGCCTACAGTGGGAGCAGCGCGGCTGGCCTGAGGGCGCGCTTAATCACATGGCTGGGCGTGAAGACCCTTTTGCGGACGCGATTGATATTGACCCCAATTTACTCCAAGGCGCGAACCGAGATGGGCCTTTGCATCTGGCCTCTAAATGGCCGAGCATGGGCGCGTTTTTCTCGGCTCTCACAGGAATTTCAGCTGCGCTTTTCGCGCGCGAGCGCACAGGACGCGGGCAGCGGGTGAGCACCAACCTCATGCAGGGCGCGATGGCCTGCTGTTCTGGTGTGTGGCAACGCGCCGAAGATATTGACGCGCAGGGCTTTAATACATGGATTATGGGCTCGGCCTCTCCGAAGGGGCATTTCCAATGCGCCGATGGGAAGTGGTTGCATAACTGGGTGCCTAATCCGCGTTTTATTCTCGAAGCCTCCAAAGGCGAGACGCTCGAAGCCTCACCAGATTTAACGGTGCAAAATGATCCTGACCGCTTCGGCATTGGCCCTGAAGAAATTTTAGTCATGGCGCATTATCAGCCTATCTTAGCCGACGCCGTGCGCAAATTTAATTGTGATGATTGGGTCGAGGCGGCCGCGCTTGGCAATATGACCATGCAGCCTTGCCGCTCTATCGAAGAGAGCTTAACCGATCCGCATCTTATCGCGGATAAGTGCGTGACAACGGTGGAAGACCCAGAGCTAGGCGCGATTAATCAAGTGGGCATTACTTATCGACTCTCTAACAGCCAAGGCGAGATTCAAGGCCCCGCGCGCGAAACAGGCGCGGATACGAGTGCCGTTAAAGCTTACGCGAAATCTCTAGCTGAGCCTGAGACGCACACCGTTCCAACTCAGCCGACAGGCAAGGGGCCTCTCGACGGTATTCGGGTTTTAGATTTAGGACTCGCCATTGCGGGGCCATTCGGATGTCAGCTCTTGGGCGATATGGGCGCAGATGTCATCAAGATGAATACGCTATGGGATAGCTATTGGCATAAGTGTCATATCGCGGCCATGGCCAACCGGAATAAACGCAGCTTTGCTGTGATGCTCAAAAACCCCAAAGGGTTAGAGGCGCTTAAGAAAGTCATCGCGAGCTGTGATGTTGTGCAGCATAATATGCGCTATCCCGCGACCCAGCGTTTGGGCCTTGATTACGATAGTTTGAAAGAAGAATTTCCGAGCCTGATTTATTGTCATTCTCGCGGCTTTGAAGAAGGCCCGCGTAAAAACTTGCCGGGCAATGATCAGACGGGCGCGTGCTTGTCAGGTGTGCAGCATGAAGACGGCGCGCTTTATACGGGCAGTGACGAGACCTTTCCAATTTGGTCGCTCACCTCACTGGGCGATACGGGCAATGGGTTCCTGACAGCTGTCGGAATTTGCAATGCTTTGATGGAGCGCGAGCGCACGGGCAAAGGTCAATTCATTGACACCTCCATCGTCAACGCCTGCCTGCTCAATACAAGTTATGCTGTCTCTAAGCCGGATGGCTCGGGCGTAGAGCGTCCGATGCTTAATCCAGACCAGACGGGTTATGGAGATTATTACCGCCTTTACAAATGTAGCGATGGCCACTGGATACAAGTGGCGGCTATTCGCCCAGAGCAAAAAACGGCTTTCGATAAGCTCGCTGGCGATAACAAAGTTTCCGCTTTTGCGGGGCGCGGCTCAGCTGAGCTTATGGCGGATTTAAGCGCGGCGGGTATTCCTGCGGCGATATCAGATTCGGAGGCCTCACGCCGTCTCTTTGATCGTGAGGACTTTAAAGCCAAAAACTGGACGGTTGAATATGAAGACCGCTATGTTGGCAAGTTAGAGCAAATCGGCCTGACTTATGCTCTGTCAGATACGCCGGGAGTGATTGGAACGCCGCCGCTTATTGTCGGGGATTGCACAAAAGAAATATTGGAAGAAATTGGCTACTCTGAAGAGGACATCTTAGCGATGGCAAATGAAGCGGCCATTTTATGTGATCCACCTCTTCCAGGACAAAAAGAAATGAAGAACCCTTGGGGCTTGTAATTAAATCGATTGAATATCGATTGAATGACAAGCCGAAATCGCGGGTCGATTTCGGTTTACGGAAAGAATATTATGAGACCTGATCCTATCCAGCGCATCGACACAGCCTTTTTCTGGGAGGCCTGTGAGCGCGGAGAATTTGTAGCGCAGAAATGCGAGCCTTGTAATAAGCTTTGGCATCCGCCGCGCCCGATGTGCCCTACGTGTCATTCCCTCGAAAAATCTGAGCAAGCCTTATCGGGTAAGGGCAAAATTATGTCGTGGGTACGCCAAGTTCGCCCTGCCAGTTACGGCTTTAAAGAAAGCCCAATCGTGATTTTGGTCGAGCTTGAAGAGGGCCTGCGCATGGTCTCAAACCTTGTCGGCGATCAACCGCCAGACATTGGCGACGCCGTCGAAGTTGAGTTTGAAAAAACGGTGGGCGGCAAGGCCGTGCCTGTCTTTAAGAAAGTGAGCGCGTAATGGTCGCCGCCTCAAAGCAAGCCTGTATTGTTGGGATAGGCCAAACAGAATTTTCCAAAGCCTCAGGCCGAAGTGAACAACAGCTCGCGGCCGAAGCGGTCTTATTGGCGTGCCAAGACGCGGGCATTGACCCGAAGACAATTGACGGACTAACGACCTTTAATCTCGACCACTCAGACGAGGTCGATATTATGCGCTCGCTCGGCTGTAAGGAAATGAAATATACAACGCGTCTGCCGCAAGGCGGGGCGGCGTCGGTTTCAACCATTGTCCACGCGAAAAATGCGGTTGAGAGCGGGCTTTGCGAGACCTTCCTGATTTTCCGCGCGATGAATGAGCGGAGCCAATACCGCTTCGGACAGCCCCATCACAGCATGTCGCCAGACGGCCATAGCTCAACATTTATGGAATGGTGTTTTCCTTATGGCGCGCAAACCCCCGCCTCATGGGAAGCGTTATCTTGCGGGCCTTATCTTGATAAATACGGCGTGACATCAGAAGACCTCGGACGCATTGCCGTAACATTTCGTAAGGCGGCGGCCACCAACCCTGCGGCTTGGTTTTATGAAAAGCCGATTACGCTTGATGATCATCAAAACTCACGCTGGATTGTCGAACCAACTTTGCGGCTGCTAGATTGTTGCCAAGAAAGTGACGGCGGCGTTGCGCTTATTATTACGCGGGCCGACCGCGCCAAAGATTTAAAGCAAATGCCAGTACGTATTTTAGGCGCGGAATACTCCATGCTCTTTAATCATGAAATTATTTCAGACTTTTACGCCGGCGATCTTATACGAACCGAAAACAGTGAAATCGTCGCTGACCGCCTCGAAGCCGCCGCAGGGATTGCGCCCAAAGATACAGATGTCGCGATGATTTACGATAACTTCACGCCGCAAATCCTGCGCCAGCTCGAAGGGTTTAAATATTGCGGGATTGGCGAGGCTAATGATTATGTCAAAGACGGGCATTTGGAACTGGACGGCAAAACACCCCTATCGCCCAACGGCGGCCTTATGGGTGAGGGCTATATTCACGGCATGAATAATATTACAGAAGGCGTTAGGCAGATTCGCGGCACGGCGGCGAACCAGATTAAAGATGCAAAAACGGCGATGCTCGCCTCGGGCGTGGCCGGCGCGATTATAGGAGCTTAATATGGGACAGATATATAAACCTGGGACGAAGCTTTCTAGCACGGTCTGCAAGACACAAATTATGGCGTTGCGGGTTCCTGCGGCCGAGCTCGACATAAGCTGCGGCGGTGCGCCGATGCAAGTAGGTGACCCTGCAGAGCTGGGGTCTATGAGCGGTGATAATTCTGGGACATTAGTCGGTAAACGTTACACCGACGCAGATGAGACGATGGAATTTCTTTGCACGCGCGGCGGGGATGGCACTATCGCTGTAGACGGATATGTCATTGATATTAAAGCGGCCAAGAAACTCCCTAGCTCTGACTAAATGAACATCCACCTCATTCTTCAAATGGCAAGTGAAGCCATGGGGCACCGTGAGGCTATCGTCTCTGGCGAGAGCCGCGTAACATTTTCTGAACTTGCGCAAATGGCAACCTCTGTTGCAAGTCAAATCAAAACTGGCGAGAAGATTGGATATCTGTCTGAAAACACGCCCCTTATGCCAGCGGCCCTTTTTGGCGCGGCCCTCGCGGGGACGCAATTTGTGCCGCTCAATTACCGACTGGCGCAGGACCAATTAGGCGCACAGCTAAACCGTATTTCTCCCGCCTTATTGCTGACAGACCAAACTCCGCAAATCGGCGGTATAAGACCTATCACGATGGTGCAGGCTGGACGCGGCGAGGCCTCTCACATGGAAGCGCCTGATGAAGAGGGCGGCATAGCGGTTGAGCTTTTTACAAGCGGGACAACAGGAGAGCCTAAATCGGCGCTTTTAAGACATGCCAATCTTATGGCCTATATTTTCGGAACCGTCGAATTTATGAGCGCGGAGGAAGATGAAGCCGCGCTTTTAACCGTGCCGCCTTATCACATTGCAGGCATCGCGGCGGTTTTAAGTTCGACCTATGCGGGGCGGCGTATGGTGCAGCTCCCGAATTTTACGCCAAAAGGTTGGATAGACTTAGCGCGCCAAGAAAATGTGACTAATGCTTTTTTAGTCCCGACTATGTTGCAGCGCATCGTGGAACATGCGGGAGATAATCTCGATTTACCTGCGCTTAAAAATGTAGCTTATGGCGGCGGGAAAATGCCGCGCTCCACAATTGAAACGGCCATGACGCTCATGCCTCATGTGAATTTCACTAATGCTTACGGGCTGACAGAAACAAGCGCGACGATCTGTATGCTCGGCCCTGAGGCTCACCGGGAGGCTTTCGCCAGTGAAGACCCAGCGATTAAGCGCCGGCTTGGGTCTGCGGGAATTCCGATTCCGACAATCGAGCTTCAGATTAGAGGCGAAGAGGGCGGGCTATGCGAGGCCGAAGAAACCGGACTTGTCTGGGTGCGCGGCGACCAAGTGAGCGGCGAGTATAAAGGCCTGGGATCTCAACTCGACGCGCAGGGTTGGTTTCCGACCAAAGACCGCGGCTTTGTTGATAGCGAAGGTTATCTCTTTATTGATGGGCGCGCGGATGATGTGATTGTGCGCGGCGGGGAGAATATCTCTCCCGGCGAAATAGAAGATGTCTTGCGCGCTCATCCCGGCGTCAAAGATGTGGCGGCGGTCGCTGTCGCCGATACGGAGTGGGGCGAGGCGGTCGGACTTGTGATTGTCTGCGGTGATGAGATTGAAGATACAGAGCTTTGTGACTTAGTCCGAGAAAATTTACGCTCCTCCCGCGTGCCATCTGTGATAAAACGCATGGATGAGCTCCCTTATAATGAAACAGGCAAACTCTTGCGCCGCGTCCTGCGAGACGGTTTTGCGGACTGAGCATGCGGCGCTTTACGCCAATCAATTACTCGCCAGTCTTGGCATGGGTATGCGGGTTGACGGCCTAGCCGACCATCCGGCGATATCTTTCAAACGTTCAGGGCTCTTGCAGACAACAGGTTTAATGTTGCCCGTGCCTCTGGCCAGCCATGCTGATGGGGCCTTAATGGCGTTTAAGGCGCTGACCCAAACACCAGAAAGTCTTCCCGAATATGGCAGTCAACTTTTGGGTGAACGCGCGCGTTTGCGAAACACGGTTCGAAAGGGACGGCTATGCGCTGGCGGTTATGGTCGATTGTTGGCTACATTGGACGGACGTATCGCGCTCAACCTTGTGCGCGAGGATGATTGGGATTTAATTCCGGCTTGGCTTGAAAATGATGTCGATGATTGGGACGGGATTGAAAGGATAGCCGCCAAAAAAGATGCTAGCTATTTGGCCGCTCGGGCCGCTGAAATTGGCCTTGCCGTGGCGCAAGATAATCTACCTGCTTGGCCAGAGACGTGGGTCTCGGTTCAGCGTTTTCAAACCACCAAATGCGAGACGCCTTTGGTGGTCGATTTGTCAGGACTTTGGGCAGGACCTCTCGCCTCGAGTCTTTTGGGGATGACGGGAGCCCGCGTGATTAAAGTCGAAAGCCCAACGCGCCCTGACGGTATGCGGGCGGGGCATAAAGGGTTTTATGACTTACTCAATGCCGGCAAAGACTGTGTCGCGCTTAACTTTCGAGATGAAGCAGACCTAAAACGTTTAAAAGCTCTTCTACATAAAGCAGATGTTGTTATCGAAGCCTCACGTCCGCGCGCCTTGCGTCAGCTTGGAATTATCGCAGAAGATTTTGCGCGCAAGAAACCTGGCAAAGTCTGGGCGCGGCTAACCGCTTATGGGCAGGACCAAAACCGTATAGGATTTGGGGATGATATTGCTATTTCGGCGGGGCTCGCGACCCTTATGGAAAGGGCTCATAGTGAGCCTTGTTTCGTCGGGGACGCCATTGCTGATCCAGTCAATGGATTGCATTTGGCTCTGGCTATCCAAGCCATGCTTAACCAAGGCGGGGGCGCAGTTGTTGATTTATCAATGCGTGATGTGCTGCGTTACGCGATGGGGGATGTGCCTGAAAACCTCGGCAGCATTGCAAAAAGCTGGCAAAAAATAGCCGAAGATAATCAAACGCCTCTATATGAAATGCGAACCCCCAAGGGCACAACCAAACCTTTGGGCGCCGATAATGCGGTCTGGCTATGATTATTCGTAATGCCGAGATTGAAGGTAAGTTGACGGATGTTTTATTGGAGGGTGGCCTGATACAGGCTATCGGAAAAAACATTGGGGAAGGCGAAAGTTTTGATGCCAAAGGCGGGGCCTTAATTCCGGGTCTTCATGATCACCATATACATTTAAACGCCACTGCCGCCGCGATGAATTCCGTGCGCTGCGGCCCGCCAGAGGTGACGTCTAAAGCTCAACTTATTAAGG
>CAZJRU010000070.1:0-8734 GCA_964548315.1 uncultured Hellea sp. | reverse complement strand
CCGCAGGCACTTTAGCAAATTCATCTGCGTCATGTTTCTCATCTGTAGCCGCATAAAGAGACGTACGTTCATCAAAGACGGATTTTAGCTCAGCTTCCGTATCAAAATAACCCGGAGCTGGCATATCAACGAGATCTTTATGGCAAAACACTTCGCTTTCACCTGTCTCTGCCAATATTAAAAACTCATGAGATAAGTCTCCGCCAATCGGCCCCGTATCAGCTCGCATAGGCACTGCCTTGAGCCCCAGACGAGCATATGTATTTAGGTAAGCGACAAATTGCTTGTAATAACTCAACCGCGCTGCTTCTGGATCAATATCAAAACTATAGGCGTCTTTCATCAGGAATTCTCGCCCTCGCATAACGCCAAATCTAGGTCGGCGTTCATCTCGGAATTTCCACTGAATGTGATAAAGACATTGCGGTAAGTCCTTGTAAGACCTCACGTAAGACCGAAACATATCCGTAATCATATCCTCATTGGTCGGACCATATAAAAGCTCACGATCACCGCGGTCCTGAATACGAAGCATCTCAGGCCCATAGGCATCATAACGCCCCGTTTCTTTCCAATGATTGGCCGATTGTATCGTCGGCATAAGCATCTCAACTGCGCCAACCTTATTCTGCTCCTCACGCACAATTTGTTCAATTTTCTTGAGGACTTTGAAGCCAAGGGGCAGCCAGATATATATGCCCGCACTATCTTGTTTGACCATACCCGCGCGTAACATGTAGCGATGAGAGGCTATGGTGGCATCTGCAGGCGTTTCTTTCAAAACTGGTAGAAAGTAGTTTGATAGGCGCATTTAGGAGAATCCGTTATTATTTATCATAGGCTTAAACGCTTGAGCTTCTACCTACAAGTTCAGTCGCCGACTTTATGTTGGATTTAAACCTAACAAAGCCGCGATTTGGTCCCAATTAAATACGCCAGACCAAATAATTGTATTAACAACAACCCAGATTATTGTGGCTAGGATGGTTGTTTGCTTGAACTTACTTTTAATATTTGCGTCAACAGGTGCTCCAGGCTCAGAGCCTTTTATAACATCGCCCGACTCGGCCTGCCCTCTTATCCCCATCGGCAGAATAACGAAAAGCGTCATCCACCAAATCAACAAATAAGTAACAAATAACGAAAAGGGCGACATTAATGCTCGCCTTTAGGCGTTTCCATCAATTCAATTAGCACCCCGCCAGAATCGCCAGGATGTAGGAAAACAACTGGCGTGCCATGTGCGCCTATTCGAGGTTCATTTAAGACTCTCATCCCCCTGCTCGCCATCGTCTCACTGGCCGCATAAATATCTTCAACCTCGAAACAAATATGATGTTGTCCGCCTTTAGGGTTCTTTTCTAAAAATTTTATTATAGGCGATTTATCTCCATATGGTTGGATGAGTTCCACCTGGCCTGACGGCAAATTTACGAATGCAAATGTGACACCCTGAGGGGGAAGATCTGTTGGCTCAGTTATATCTGTTACCCCAAATACAGTGCGGTACATGTCTATCGCTTTATCAATATCTGGCACTGCAACACCAACATGATTTAGAGGGCCTAAAAAACTATCATACATCTTATTTTACCTTATGCGCTATAACTTCAACGAGCGTGCGTTTCCCCGTAAGAGTTTTGACCATTCTTTTAATTTTAGGAGCGATACGATCTTCAATTAAATCTTCATCCAAGCGCGATTTCGGATTCATATCCTCAAATACATGCTCCGCTTCATCGGCTAGACGGTCAATAAGGTCCTCCAGCAATTGTCCTTCTCGACCTTCAGGAAACCCTGATATTCTGACATCGGGACCGCTTAGCAATTTAGCCTTACTATTCACAACAAGGCTTACCGACACATGGCCCGCAAAAGCCATTTTGCGCCGCAACCTGAGGCCCTCATCACCGGCGTGAATGATTGCCTTACCGTCTTGATGAAGGCGGCCAGACGGCACAATGTCGATGACCTGCGCCCCCTCCTCTGACAGTTTAATCATCTCACCGTTTCGCGGGGCAATTGAAAATTTCGGGCTTAGCGATTTAGCGAGCTTTGCATGTTCAAGAAGATGTCGTCTCTCGCCGTGAACAGGAACCGCTATTTTCGGCCGTACCCATTCATACATCTTTTTGAGTTCTTCTCGGCAAGGGTGACCAGAGACATGGATAGCTCTCATCTTCTCCGTGATAATATCAACTCCGTCATCAGCCAGAGCGTTTTGCAAAGCAAAGATACCCTTCTCATTCCCCGGGATAATTTTAGAGGAAAAAATCACAACATCGCCCTTGTGAAATTTCACTGACCGATGCTCACCTGAGGCTATACGCGATAAGGCCGCACGAGATTCACCTTGGCTTCCAGTGCATAGATATAAGACATGTGCCGCTGGCATAGATTGAGCTTCATCTTCGCTGAGTATTTCTCCAACTTCTGACAGCAATCCAATAGACTTTGCCGCTGCCGTCATGCGGTGCATGGAACGCCCTATCAAACAAACGCTTCTATCATTGGCCTTGGCTGCGAGCATAACCGATTCAAGGCGGGCAACATTCGACGCAAATGACGCCACAGCTACGCCTTTGCCGTCATATTCTCCAATTAATTTAATGAGCTCTTTGCGTACATTTTCTTCGCTTCCGGCATATCCGGGCGAAAATACATTGGTGCTATCACACACCATAGCGAGAATACCTTCATCTCCGACAGCCTTTAGAGCCTTTGAATCTACTGGTTCACCTATCTGAGGGGCCTCATCAATTTTCCAATCGCCTGTATGTAATATCGTTCCTAGCTCGGTTCGAATGGCCAGAGCATTAGGTTCAGCAATAGAGTGCGTCATTGTTATCATTTCGATATCGAAAGGACCGAGCGAGAAACGTCCTTTTAAAGGCACTTCATGCAAGGGCACGGCATCTAATAAATCGAACTCAGCCAGCCTGTCTTTTACCAAATACATCGTGAACGGTGTTGCGTAGACTGGACACTTAAGCTCCGGCCATAAGCGAGCTAAGGCACCCATATGATCTTCATGGGCATGAGTAAGGACAATGCCCAATAAATTATCGCGCCGTTCTTTAATGAACTCAATATCCGGCATGATGATTTCGATACCAGGGGTGGAGTCATTTCCAAAGGTCACGCCGATATCAACGATAATCCATTTACGGTCATGAACTGGCCCAAACCCAAAAAGGTTTAAATTCATTCCGATTTCGCCGCACCCGCCTAAGGGCAAGAAAACTAGCTCGTTATCTGTTCTCGTTCCCATCTATTTATTCAATCGCCAAATCTCTAAGAGACCATCGATTGTCAGATGACTATCATAATGCTGAATTGTTTTAGACGCGCCTGCAAAGAGCGACGCCACCCCGCCCGTTCCAATAACTGTGAAAGAGCGTTTTTCTTCCTCTATTATTCGTTCAACTAAGCCGTCAATAAGGCTGATGTATCCCCAAAAAATACCCGACTGCATAGCGCTAACCGTGCCGTGACCAACGACCTTTTCGGGACGTTTAATCTCGATACGCGGGAGTTGCGCCGCGGCTTCATGTAACGCCTTCACTGACAAATTAATGCCTGGCGAAATAATTCCACCCTCAAAATATCCATCCTCAGAGACAACATCAAATGTCGTTGCCGTACCACTGTCGATAATGATGAGGTTTCCCTTATATCGTTTGGTAGCGCCCAAGGCTGTGACAAGACGGTCGGCACCCACTTCTTTTGGATTGACGTTACGAATACCAATTCCGATTTTCACATCCTTTTCCCCAATTATGGTGGGGTCTATATCTAAATGTCTCCGAGAGAGGTTTCTCATATTGAATAATGATTGAGGTACCACGGTAGAAATAACGCAGCTCTTTATATCCTTAAAATCTAGGCCTTGCATTTTAAGGAGTTGGTGAAACCAGACCGCATATTCATCCGCTGTCCGTTTCGGGTCAGTTGCTATGCGCCATTCGACAATCCACTCTTTTCCATCATGAATGGCAAAAAGTGTGTTTGTGTTGCCTGTGTCAATCGCAAGTAACATCTAAGCTCCTTCTGTGCCGAAGAAGACATCTCCAGCATGAACATATCTTATCGTGCCATTGTCAAGGCGAACGCGCAATGCTCCATTCTCATCTAGCCCCAGAGCCTGACCTGAAAATTCCTCTTTAGGTAGGCGAACTTTAACCTGGCCTGGAACGTTATGGGCGCGTGCCAACCATGCTTTAGATATCGACACGAATCCTTCTTCGTTTGCCAAATTTGACCAATAGTCAAACCGGTTAGCCAAGACAGCTAAAACCGCGTCCGGGCCTGACATTATGGGTTCGGGCGAATTGAGAAGCTCAGCCCCTATATGCTCCAACACATGCGTTGCTGGAAACGGCGTTAACTGCGGGTGGGAGACCAAATTTATGCCTATACCTACAATAACATGCCCCTTGCCAGATTCGAGCAAAATTCCTGACGTTTTCAGTCCGTCAATCAAAACATCATTTGGCCATTTTAGGCTGACCTTATCCTCAGCGACGTAATCCCCTAAACAATCTGCGACAGCGAGCGCAGCCACAAAACTCATACGCGCGGCTTCTTGAATAGTCCCACTATGAGGAAACAGACCAGAGCAATATAAATTACCTTTTTGTGATACCCATTCACGGCCCCGGCGTCCCCGGCCCTGTGTTTGCGAATTAGCTCTAACCCATAATGGGCCTAACTCACCTTTTTTCGCTAACCGAACAACTTCGGCATTTGTTGAATCAACATGATCTAGCGTTATGAATTTCAAATTAGAACAAACTCGCCGCGGCCTGAGCGATAAGACCTTGAGATCTCACAGCTAAAAACGGAAGTAAAAACAAAGGTAACACCAAAAGCGCTGAAAGCGTCGATAGTCCGCGAAGTGTTTTTGGCGCGCTTACAAACTCATTTTCAGCTTCGTCAAACCACATCATTTTCACAATACGAAGATAATAAAATGCGCCAATCACAGAGGCGATTAAAGCTAAAACAACGAGCCATGTTAAGCCCGCTTGCATAGCTGGAAGAAACGCAAATACTTTACCGAAGAACCCCAAAAATGGCGGGATGCCCATGACTGAAAACATGAACATAGATAAAATGATAGCCAAAGGCTTATTTGTCTTTGAGAGTCCGGCCAAATCAGAGATTTGTTCAACCATCCCGCTTCTTATGCGCATTTGTAAGATACAGGCAAATACACCGATCGTTGTGATGACATATATGCTCATAAAGAGAAGCATGCCATTAACGCCTGCAGCGGTTCCCGCTGCTAGCGGAACAAGAGCGTACCCCATATTCGCGATAGATGAATAGGCCATCAGGCGTTTTATATTTGTTTGTGCTAAAGCGCCAATCGCGCCGACGAACATAGACAAGACAGCTAAGACGATAATTACCTGTTGCCACTGTGTGGCTATATCGCCAAATGGTCCGACAACTAATCTAGCAATTAATGCCATAGCGGCAAATTTTGGCGCAGCGGCAAAGAAACCCGTAACCGGCGTTGGCGAGCCTTCATAGACATCAGGTGTCCACATATGGAAGGGCGCTGCCGAAATCTTAAAGGCTAACCCACAAAGCAAGAATACCATCCCCGCGATAATGCCTGGGGTGGCACCCGCTGATACGACTTCGGCAATGCGGCCAAATTCTAGCGAACCAGTAAAGCCATAAATCAGAGACGAGCCGTAAAGCAAAAGCCCCGACGATATCGCGCCGAGTACAAAATATTTAAGGCCAGCCTCTGAAGCTCGTAAGCTATCGCGATTAAAGGCCGCCATAACGTAAAGGGCCAAGGATTGAAGTTCGATACCAATATAGAGCGAGAGCAGACTATTGGCCGACACCATAATCGACATGCCTAAAACCGCATAAAGAACCAAAACAGAGTATTCATATCGGTCCAGCTTTTCTGTTTGGAAAAATGACTTAGAAAACATCAGAGCAGCGGCTGCAGATAAGCCAAGAAACATATTTAGGTAATGGCTGTAATTATTGACAATCAAAGCCCCTTTAAAGGCTTCACCATTTGGTTGCCCCAAAAACAAACCCACAAAAGAAAATAGAACCAAAAGACCAACGGCAATATAGCGAACAATATCGGAGCGGTCTTTATCTTTTGAAACTCCAAAACCTAACAATAGCGAGGCAGAAACAGCGAGCAACAGTTGCGGAGCAAAGAGTGAAATGGTCTGCAACATGATTATTGTCCTCCTGTTGCCGCGGTGAAGTCAGCAATCAAGCTTTCCACAGAAGCTGAGGTGATATCCGTAATAAGTGCAGGATAAACGCCTAACACAATCGTCATTATTGCCAGAGGCGCCAGTATAACCCATTCACGCCGCGTCATATCCGCTATTCCATCTAGCTTTTCATTTGTCTGCTCTCCAAAGATAACCTCCCGGTATAGATGAAGGGCGTACATCGCTGACAAAATCATACCAAGCGCCGCTCCTGCCGCAATCCATGGGCTAACCTTATAAGCGCCAACCATCGTGAGTATTTCGCCGACAAACCCAGATGTTCCAGGAAGACCTACATTAGCCATTGTAAAGAGCATAAAGAACGCCGCGTAAACAGGCATATGTTTAACCAAGCCACCATAGAATGAAATTTCACGTGTATGCATGCGGTCGTAAATTACCCCCACACAGAAAAACAAAGCGCCTGAAATAACGCCGTGAGAAAGCATTTGGTAAATCCCGCCCTGAATACCTTGTAGGTTAAAGGTGAATATCCCCATGGTCACAAACCCCATATGGGCGACGGATGAATAGGCAATCAACTTTTTAATGTCGTGCTGACGGTAAGCCACGAGTGATGTATAGATAATCGCTATTACAGACATCCAGAAGATAATCGGCGCAAGCTCAACCGAAGCATTGGGAAACATTGGAAGTGAGAAACGTAAGAACCCATAGCCCCCAAGTTTCAGCAAGATACCCGCAAGAATAACAGAGCCAGCCGTCGGCGCTTCAACGTGAGCATCCGGAAGCCATGTGTGGACAGGCCACATCGGCATCTTAACGGCAAAACTGGCAAAGAACGCAAGCCATAACCATGTCTGCGCGCCGCCTGGTATCTTGAGGTCCTGCATCAGAGCCCGTATGTCTGTCGTTGGTGACCCGAGTTGCTGACCACTATAATTATAAATCCACAATATGGCGGCCAGCATCAATACTGAGCCCAGTAAAGTATAGAGGAAGAACTTATAACTCGCATAAACGCGGTTCTTGCCGCCCCAGACCCCAATAATGATAAACATCGGAATAAGCACAGCTTCGAAGAACAAATAAAATAAAATTAAATCAAGCGAAACAAAAACGCCGATCATGAGCGTTTCTAGAACAAGAAACGCGACCATATATTCAAGCATTCTCGTTTTAATCGATTTCTCACTCGCAATGATACAAAGCGGAGTCAGAAATGCTGTTAAGAGAATAAATAGAATGGATATTCCATCGACGCCAACACGGTATTTTATACCGCCGCCAAGCCAATCACGTTCCTCAAGAAACTGAAATCCTGCATTTGCGGTATCAAAGTCAAAAGTCAGTAATAGAGAGAGTAGAAATACGACCCCTGAAACAACTAACGCGACGCGAGGCGCGTTTTTATCTAACTGTTCACGCCCAGTGGCGCCTGACGCGAATGCAATAACACCTAAAATCAAAGCCCCGAGAAGCGGAATAAAAGTTATGAGCGATAGAATAGGAATATTTGAAAACATGTTAGCCTCCTACCGTACGGAAGACTAAGGCAATAATTGCCGCAACGCCCAAGAGCATAACAAATGCATAGTGGAACAAATAACCGGTTTGTAGTTTCGATAAGCGTTTTGCGGCTCCTGCGCAAAAGGCTGCGACGCCATTCGGACCTAATCCATCAATAAGTTTTTGGTCGCCAATCTTCCAGAATATGTCGCCAACCTTGCGCGCGCCCTTTACCAAGGTCGCGTCGTAAATTTCGTCAATGTACCACTTATTGAGAAGAAACTTATAAAGCGGCGTTCCGCCAGTTTCTTTAATCGTATCGATATGCTTCTGGGCACCCTCCCCGCGCATATACATCTTAAACGCCGTAATAAAACCCGCAACAGACACAATGAAAGGCATAAGAAGCACCCACCATGGATAACCGTGATGCTTGTTAAATAACCACCCGAAGAGCCCGCCATGTTTTACATCACCATGATGGGCATCGCTTGCATGGTTTGTTTCTGCTGCCGCATAAAGTTGCTCAGATATGACGCCTGCATGATGTTCGCCAGCATGCGCCGGAAGCGCGCCGTGCCAGAAATCGCCACCCATGAATTTCGAATAAAATACCGCGCCTGCTGCAATAGCCCCGACACTTAAAACCCCCAGCGGGACCAACATTGACATTGGACTTTCATGCGCGTGGTCAAAGGTATGATGATCTCCACGATATTTTCCGTGGAAAGTCATAAATATCAAGCGCCAGCTGTAAAAGCTCGTCATAAGAGCCGCAACAATACCGACCCAAAACGCGAATGTACCTGCATTAGAGCCGGCGATACCTGCTGAATAAGCCGCTTCAATAATTGCGTCTTTTGAGAAGAACCCAGCAAAGCCGATTCCAAATCCAGGAATACCAATACCTGTTATGGCCAAGGTTCCGATAATCATGGCGGCATAGGTGAAAGGTACCTTTTTACGAATACCTCCCATTTTTCGCATATCCTGCTCGTGATGCA
>CAZJRU010000069.1:0-8744 GCA_964548315.1 uncultured Hellea sp. | reverse complement strand
GGATAGCCGAGGGCTTTGACCTGCTATAGTTCTTAAATATCGACGTCTTCGACAAATTGGGCGTGCTCTTGGATATATTGATATCTTAAGTCAGAGCGTTTGCCCATCAATGTTTCGACCAAGGATTCCGTGCTTGGCAGATTTTCTTCATCGATTGTAATTTTGGCTAAATTGCGCGTTTTCGGGTTCATCGTTGTGTCTTTGAGTTGTGGCGCGTTCATTTCGCCAAGGCCTTTAAATCGGCCCAGTTCAATCTTGCCCCGTCCTGTAAAGACGGTTTCTAATAATTCGTCCTTATGGGCATCATCTATGGCGTATTCTGTTTTGCTGCCCTGAGTGATTTTGTAGAGCGGAGGCATTGCCATATAGAGGCGGCCAGCATCGATTAGGCCGGGTGTGTAACGATAGAAAAAGGTAATGAGCAGAGCCGCGATATGCGCGCCGTCGACATCGGCGTCAGTCATGATTATCACGCGTTCATAGCGCAAGTCATCCAGCTCGAATTTTTTACCAAGCCCAACGCCTAGAGCAACACAAAGATCTGAAATTTCTGCATTCGCTTGTATTTTCGCTAAGGTCGCGCTCTCGACGTTCAAGATTTTGCCCTTCAGTGGTAATATGGCTTGGATTTTTCGGTCGCGGGCTTGCTTGGCTGAGCCGCCAGCGGAGTCCCCTTCAACGATAAATATCTCTGTATTCTCAGACCCTTTTTGAGAACAATCGGCAAGTTTACCTGGTAGGCGCAACCGCTTTGTGGCGCTCTTGCGTTTGACGTCTCTGGCCTTACGGCGTTTTACACGTTCATCTGCGCGCTCTATGGCCCATTCAAGCAGCTTGGCCGCGTCTTTGGGGGAACTCGCCAGGTAATGGTCAAACGGGTCTCTAACGGCGCTCTCGACGATACGCGTGGCCTCTGTGTTTGAGAGCCGGTCTTTGGTTTGGCCTTGAAATTCAGGGTTTGATAAAAAACAGGAGACTAGCGCGCCTGCGCCGAACATGACATCATCAGGCGTTACATGAGAGAACTTTTTACCCATGCCTGTAATGTCTGCGTAAGCTCGGAGGCCTTTCGTGATGGCGGCTCTTAAACCTGCCTCATGTGTACCGCCGCCTGCGGTGGGAACCGTGTTGCAATAACTGCGCACAAAACTATCGGCTTCTCCAAATCCAGCGGGTGTCCAGCTAACCGCCCATTCGACCCGTCCGTGGCCATTGTCTTTTTTGGAACGACCAGAGAAAATATCGTTTGTTATCGTGGCTTTCGTGCCCAGGGTTTCGGACAAGTAATCGGCAAGTCCAGCGGGGAAGTGGAATACCGCTTCATGCGGTACGAGGTCGGTTTCCTGAACGAGCTTCGGGTCACATTTCCACCGAATTTCTACGCCCGGCTGGAGATAAGCTTTGGCGCGGGCCATCCTGAAAAGCTTTGCGGCTTTGAACTTGGCTTTCGGTCCGAAGATTTCAGGGTCGGGATGAAAGCGCACTTTGGTTCCGCGCCTATTATTTATGGGGCCTAGGTCTTTTAATTTCCCAATTGGTTTTCCGCGCTGAAATTTCATGCGGTATAGATTTTTATTCTTAGCAACTTCGACTTCTAAAAAGTCAGATAAGGCGTTCACAACGGAGACGCCCACTCCGTGAAGTCCGCCAGAGGTTTCATAGGCGTCGCCTTTAAATTTCCCGCCTGAATGGAGTTCTGTCATAATAACTTCGAGGGCGGACTTTTTCGGGTATTTAGGATGAGGGTCTACGGGTATCCCACGGCCATTATCAGAGACTGACAAAAATCCGTCTTGCTCCAGGAGAACTTCAATTCTAGACGCGTGGCCAGCCACCGCTTCATCCATAGAGTTGTCAATAACTTCGGCAAAGAGATGGTGTAGGGCGCGTTCATCCGTGCCGCCAATATACATGCCAGGGCGTAGCCTAACAGGTTCTAAACCTTCAAGGACTTCAATATCTTTCGCGGAATAGGCTGCGCTCGCGGCCATTTTTTTATCCTCGAAGAGGTCTTTCTTTTTGGATGCGGCCATGCGGTATTTTACATTCCTTGAGAGGTTCTAAAAAAGTGAATCAGTGCCACTATGAATCAAAAAGGATGAGGAGCAAGAACTTTATCAATTCTTCCAAATAATCCGGCCTTCAGGCTCATTGTAATCCTTAGATGCAATAATTTTATCAAAATATGATGTCACGACCTGGGTGTGTTGGTGTTGGTGTTCGGCTAGTTCGGAGAGGGAGTTACATCCAAATTGATCGAGCAAGTTTTGACGATAAAATTCTGGCGTGTCTGATAGAGCCTGACCCGTCAGCCCCAACAGACGCTCCCACAATTGAATATGAGACCAAACCTGGATGGGCTTTGAAAGAGGCAGGATATCTTCTCCCAAAATTGATACACAAGCTTCGCTGTATTCCGCCTGCATTAAACCGCCCGGCCTCAATTTTGAATTAAAGTCTGAGGGGGGCGTATCAGAGATACGTTGTTCTGATATGCGCTGCCACATAGAATAGGCGTCAGACAGAAATTGGGATGTATCTCGGGGGCGGGTTAATACGGCATCGCGTATGGCCATGACCTTATCCCCGAGTATTGAATTGCCCGCGACGATACGAGAATGGGTTAGGGCAATGTGTTCCCAATTATGGGCCCGGTTATTGTGATGGTCTTCAAATGTGGATTGCATGACGGCAGGCGGCCCCGAGCGTCCTGAAGGCCTGAGCCGCATATCTAGTTCATAGGCGATACCTTCAGTTAGTTTAGCCGTCAAAACTGTTCTGAGACGGCGTACAATTTTATGCGCGTCGTCAGTATCCGTGTCGTCTTCGAATATAAAAATTAAATCCAGATCAGATTGGGGCGACATGCGGGAGGTGCCCATTTTTCCTAACCCTAAGACACACATAGGAAGGTTTGGCAAACCAAGGTCATCGGCCACGATATCCAGCGCGGCTTGCATTGTCTTATCGGCTAGTTTTGTAAGTTGGTTGTGCATTTTGGCTGAGGTGCCTTTAGCCGTCATAAACTCCGTATAGGTCAGGAAGAGGTTCTCATTAACGAAGCGGCGAAGGCGCTCAAGCCGGGTTTCATAATCCACGGTTTTAAAAATGAACTCCGTACTCATGTCGGCAGTCGGAGATAAGAAAGCATCGATAATATGCGGGGATTGCTTGAGTAGGACCGACATATGTGGGGAGTAGAGTAAGGGCGGTATCAAGGAGTTTAGAAGCTTATGATCATGAGATAGTAAATGTAGATATTGGTCTGATCTAGAAATCGCTAAAAAGAAGTCATTGACTTTGTGAATAGCGGTCTCAGGGGAAGCCGAAGTTTCAAAAATAAGCTTTAATAATTGCTCTCCAAGAGGTTGAAACTTAAGTCTATTTTTTGAATTCACTTGGGGCAGAGTGAAGCCTTCGAGCCAGCTTCTCGCGATGTCTGAGGTATTCTCAGACAGGGTTTCTAAGGTTTTATATAACCCACCTGTTTCGCGCGTTCCGCCGTCTTTGCGCTTGAATGTCTTGGCAAATTCTTCGTTCACAAATTGCCGAATTTTGGTTGTGTTCTGACTGTATAGTTGCCAATCTTCCCTCTCCAATAACCCCATAAGATTATCAATAGCTTGTTGGGACTTTGGTACGATATGGGTCTGTTCATTTTCTAGCATTTGGATAGCGTTTTCTAATTGCCTCAAATGTATATAATGGGCTTGCAACTGCTCGCTGACAGACGCCTCTAAATAGCCCAGATGCGCTAAATGCTTTAGAGCGTCTAAGGTATTGGGCGTTCTTAAATCGTATTGTTTCCCGCCCCAAATAAGCTGGTTGGCATTAGCGATAAATTCGATTTCGCGTATACCGCCGGCGCCAAGTTTTACATTAAACTGGGAAAGCTCATCCGTGATTGGCTCTGTTGCTTCGCGTTGAAACCTGAGGGCCGGGTGCTCTAAATTTATACGCGACTTCAAATGCGCAAGCTCATCAAGGGCGCGGAAGTCTAAATTTTGTCGCCAAATGAAAGGCGTAATGGTATTTAAAAAAGCTTGGCCAGTATCCTTATCCCCCGCGACAACGCGCGCTTTCATAAGCGCTAACCGGTGCCAGGGAAGGGCTCTAAAAAAGTAAAAATCTTGGGCCATATCCACAGAAAGTGCGAGCTGTGTGGACGAGGACTCGGGGCGTAACCGCCAATCCACACGCCATATAAATCTCGGACTATTGCGCGGCTTTAATATTTGGCTCATTGTTTTAAGGATTTTGTTGACCGCGTAACCCCATCCAACATTCTCAGGAATTAAAAGTGTTTCAGGATCATAAAAAGCGACGAGATCAACATCTGAACTAAAGTTTAAATCCAGCCCGCCCAGCTTGCCCAGGCCAAGTACAAAAAGACCGGGTATCGGTCCTGAATGTTTCGGTAGCTTGAGGGATTTGGCCTCCATGTTCCAGGCTATTTGCAAAGCCATATCAATAGATAAGTCCGCAAATTTACTCTGTAATTGGCCTAATGTTTTAAAAGGAACTACGTTTTGAAGCGCCTTGGCGCTCCAGGCTAAGGCGAAGCGGTCTTTTAAACTCAAGAGTTTTTCTGGAGCGGTTGGGGATTGCGGGTCAATCAGGCTGATGCCTTCTAAAGCGCTTTGGAGACTTTTATCTGCTGGAAGGCCGTATTCGTCAACGAGGCCCTTAAGATAAGGGCTATAGTTGAGCGTTTCTTGGATCAACAGAGTTTAAAAGAGAAGGCGAACAACAACGCGTCCTGTATGGCGAATAAAGCCGTCACGAATATCGCTGTCAAAATCAAACCCGATTGAACTAAAGGCGGATCCTGCGGCTATAGAAAACCCTAAGATAATGCCATTATCGGGGAATAAAGCTGATTGCAGCAAAGAATCTGCGCTGTTAAATGTTTGTCCATCCGTTCCTGTCAGGCCAACAAAGCGAAAGTTGGTTTCAATCGGGTCATTAATGAAATCATGTCTGAAACCCGCTCGTATTGAGGGGCGAATCCATGTTCGTTCACCCTGGAACTTTGCGCCTAGGTTGATCAACGCTGTTGCGCCCGCAGTTTCTGAAGTGCGATCATCCACAGAGATTGCGATACCTGCGTCACCATCTTCCGTATATCCATCTTCTGATAGTCTAAGGTAATCGACACTTACAGCCGGGCGAATCCAAAACTTATCATTAAGGTCAAAATCATAACCCGCGCGTAGGGAACCGTTAATATGCGTTCCTGACCAGTCTGCTTGACTTGTACCGGAGAATGTATTGATGCGCACTTCTCTATTTTGTTCAAAATCGTTGTAGCCGCCGCCTGCGTAAGCATCGATGCTTAAACCGCCAAATTCCAGACCGCCATACAAACCTGCTTGCAGCGTGACAACATCAAGAGGTTCATCGATACCGACCACGTCTTCGATTTCAGTAGAGGCAAAGCCGACATTGATACCTAGAGCATGGAAAGGGCCAAAGGCTGTATCGATTCCGCCCGTAAATCCAAATCCAGATCCACGATATTGTTCAGAAAGTCCCGCCAACTCTCTATCAGCGAAATAAGCAAATTCTTGTATCCATGCTCCGCCCGGTTTTTCTTGGGAGCGTCGGGTTGTATCCAAATGGTTACTCACGGCACCCGTAGCTCCGTCAACATTAGAAAAAACAAATTGGCGGGCCGCCGCTGCAAACTCGGGCAGGAGTTGATTGAAGGCTTGATTAAATGCCGTCCCATCTGTGATATTGGAGAATGCGTTTCCAAGCTCTGTATTTGAGCTCAACGCCGTAAAGGTGGATGCAAAAGCGGCAGACTGGACGGCGTCTAAGCCAAGCCCTCCATCGGCAATGGATGCATTCGGATCTCTAAGGTCTAAAGTTATAAGAAGCGTATTGGGGTCATTGGGGTCGATTTGAAAATTAGTATCGTAAAGAAAGGGAGCATTGATTGATGATAAGGTATTTATATCGCCGACAGAGAGACTGTTTTCAGCTCTGGCCAAAGCGAAGGTGACGTTATCTAGTCCAGCGATATTAGTAAGATTGGGGGCAATCGACGAACCATCTTCGAAAGTAATGTCTCCAGCCTGTAAACCACTAAGAGGTGTCCCGCCGCCATTTACTGACGCCACGAGTATAGGGTCTGCGTCAATGGCACTTCCGTCCAGTGTCGGCGCAAATGTTGAAGTGCCGTCAAAATTAGCAGAGGTTACAGAAAGCGAATCTGATGACCCCAGAGTTAGGGTGCTGCCCTCAGCGACGCTGACATTTAATCCACCCTGGTTTTGGATTGTACCAAGGAAAGATGACGCGCCAGAAAGGGAAAAATTGTCATTTCCTTCGGCAAAATCAATATTGCCGATGATGGACCCTGATTCTAGATTAATTGCATCATCACCAGAACCTAACCGAATATCCCCAAGGACAGCGGGTGACACTGAATCCGCGCCAGCAACCTGAGAAAACGTAAATCCTTCGGTATTGGCGGAAACGTCAATAGCGATAAGCGAAAAGTTTGTTTCCTCTGTCCCCAAGGGGTCTGAATTCCCAGCTGAGGCGACAATTGCTCCAGAATTATTTATTCGATTTAAAGTTCCAGACCTGTCAATAATTCCTATGGCCTCTCCTGTACGACCCGTAAGGAGCGCACTGATGCCTCCAGAGTTTTCTAGCGAATTGACGACCGCAGAAGACTCAATTTCAATTGCCGTTGCAACAACGTCACGCGGGGTTGGGATATTGTCTCTGTCTTGAAAAAGGGCGTCGACTGCTTCTGTAGAAGACGCTAATATAACGCCCGAGTTATTGATTTGATCAGCGATTACTGAGTCGCCAAAGAGAATGACCCTGGCGCGGCCAGTACCTGACGATAGGGTTGAGGCAATTGGTGTCGGCGCGACAAAAGAGGTAGCTGATAAAGTACCTGTGTTGTTTAGCCCCCCTTCAAGTGTCGCATTTGCGATCTCAATGGTGTTTGAATCAACATCATCAAAAACACCATTCGCAGCAATTGCTGATTGATTGATGAAGGCATATTGCAGGTCACCATCAAAACTCTCATCGTTAGGGTCCGTAATGGCCGCGACAAGACCGATTGAAATCGGTGAGCCATTCCCGTCGATTAAGACAGCGGGCGCAGATCCAAATTGTTGGACATTGCTTGAAGCGGTTAAGGCTTGGATTACATTTTCATCTGCATCAAATGTCTGATTTCCATCAGCATCTAGCACGTCCTCGATACGGTTTTCAAAGAGTACCCCGCCTGTAATGTTAGAGCCAATATTTACAGCTGATCCGGCTTGTAAAAGATCTTCCTCGTCCAAGAGGTCCCGGCCGGCGGTAAACTCCGTCGATAGACCTGGACGGGTCGTGAATCTAAAACCCGTATTTGTGATGTTGCCCGCGTTTACGAAGCCTCCTTGAATATCGGCAGCCACATTAATGGCTTGGGCGCCTTCGCCCAATGCACTAATTGTTCCCGTATTTTCAAAATTCCCGTTCAAGCCCGAGCCAATATTAACTCCCGTTGCATTATCTCCGCCAACATTAATAAAACCCGCATTGGATAAATTGCCGCTTAGGCCGATTTGAGCCATCGCCGTATTATCCAAGTTTATACCAAAACTATCATTGCCTTCTACGGCTACAGAAGATGAGGCTTCGAGTTCGACATTGCCTTCAAAAGGTGAGGCCCCAGAAATGAGAATACCAGTGCGACCTGTCCCAGAAGCAAATTCCCCATCTACTATGCCGTCCTCATCGACATCTTCATTTACGAATTCTTCAACAATATTAATCGCGCCAGAATTGGTGAAACTACGATTAGCTCCGCCTTCGAGACTAACGCCTGTCGCATTATCAATATCGGCAATATTTATGGCGCCTGCATTAGATAGGGCATTATCAGAGTTTAGGGTTACGGCTGGTCCTTCAGTTGTGACAGTAACTATACCAGTGGTATCAATTGTTAGGTCCTGACCATTTGTTTCCTGCTCAGTTGTGACTTCTTCAGAAATTGTAACCTGGGCCCATGACATCGGCGCAGAAAACATGACCGCAATCAAGCTAATGGATCCGAACAGTTTCTGTCTGGAAGTTAAAGCTTTCATAATTATTACCCTAATGTGGAGAGCTGTAGCTCTCGAATCTGACTTGTTGTAACGAGTAAATAACTCTAAGCCAATGAAAGATTCGTTAGTTTATAGTAGGAATTTCAGCCATGAGGACCCTGTTAAATCGAGACTTGCTCGGCTGGTGCGCTATATGAAACGGGTTGTGTTCCTATATGCCTTTATTTTGCCTCTTATTATCGTCGTGCTCGATCAATGGAGCAAATACGCGATAGTTCAGTCTTTCAATGCGCCTATGAATATTTGCGAGATCAATCTAAGGCCTGGATATAAGCATGAAATCATGAATTTATTCGATTTTACCCTTGTCTGCAATCCTGGAATAAGCTGGGGACAGCTGCAAGGTGACTCAGACCTGAAACGTTGGCTGCTTACAGCTTTTGCATTGCTCATGAGCGGCGCGCTTGTCTACGCTGTTACGCAGAGCAAAGATTGGCTGAATCGCTTGTCTTTTGGCCTTATAATTGGCGGGGCTATCGGGAATGGTATAGATCGTGCCTTATTTGGGGCTGTTACCGACTTTATAGATTTCTCTGATATCGGGTTTAGATGGGTTTTTAATATTGCTGACAGTGCAATTACCGTAGGTGTTATAGGCCTCATCATAGCAAGTTTCGTTTT
>CAZJRU010000068.1:0-8873 GCA_964548315.1 uncultured Hellea sp. | reverse complement strand
CTTTAAACGCCTCTCCCTCAGAAAGTTTGTAATGCTCTTATGCAACCCCATCATAACTATGCCTTAATCAAAATATGCCAAACTGTCCTTGAGAGGTATGTGGCATGCAGAATATTTTGATCATTGCGGGGTTTGCGAGCGTAGTTTTTTTTGTCGGCTATGGCCTTTGGAAAACAACCCGGAAACGGGAAGATAAAGCCCGCTCCGCTAGGCTGAATGCTGACTTAAAGGCGGAACAATTAAAGGCTACAGTCTCGGCCTCTTTGGACGGTATTATCATCATAGACTCCCATGGCTATATTCTTGAATTTAGCGAGTCTGCCGAGCGTATATTTGGATGTAAAAAAGTCGATGTTCTTGGAAAAGAGATGTCAAATATTATCGTTCCCGAGCGTTACCGCGCAGCGCATAATAGCGGCATGGCACGGATGCGCCAGACAGGCAAAGCCAACATATTAGGGCAACGCATTGAAATTGAAGCCTTGCGTGCCAACGGCGTAGAATTTATGTCCGAACTCGCTATCTCACGCAGCCGCGGGTCTAATGGCGATATATTCATCGCTTATATTCGTGATATTTCCAAAGCAAAAGCGGCGGAAAAGGCCCTGCGGGACGCGAAAGAGGCAGCGGAATTAGCGAACCGTGCGAAGACACAATTTATTTCCTCAATGAGCCATGAAATTCGTACGCCCTTTAATGCGGTACTAGGAATATTAGATATTCTTGGTGATACGAAACTCACGCGTGACCAGAAACAACTGGTGCAGACTGCAGATCGCTCATCGCGAGCCTTGCTGCGCATCATCAATGACGTTCTTGATTATGCACGGATATCGTCAGGCTCCGTGACAATACAAAAAGAGCCTTTTCATGCGCCCGATATTTTCGATGATGTTTACCGCCTCTTCGAGGTACAAGCCAAGGATAGAAATATTGAACTGTCTGTCGATCATTCGAAGGCTGAGAGCCTTCACCTTGCAGGTGATGCGGGCCGTATTCGGCAAATTCTCATGAACTTTGTGAGCAACGCAATTAAGTACACAAAGGACGGAAAGATTGATCTCATTATTGAGACTGAGCCCGGCGAGGATGGAGCCATTAATTTAGTCTGCAAGGTCAAAGATAATGGGCTTGGTATCAGCGATGATAAACAAGGTCATCTCTTTGAAGAATTTTACATGGCCGAAGATGTGGATGTTCGCGCAAGCGAAGGAACAGGACTTGGTCTGACGATTTGCAAAGTTTTGACCCAGATGATGGGCGGGACCATTGGTATGGAGAGTAAGCTTGGACAAGGGTCATTATTTTGGGTTAACCTTCCATTGCAGATAACACAGCCTGCGCGCATGCCCGAAGATATAACGCCTACTCGCGCTGATATTTCTGGGATGAAAATCTTGTTAGTTGAAGACAACCCGACCAACCGCATGGTGGTGAGCCGTATTTTAGAAAAACAAGGGGCTAATATAACGGCGGCAACAAATGGAGTAGAGGCTTTATCTTCTTTGAAAACGCACGCATTTGACTTGGTCTTAACCGATGTGTTTATGCCTGAAATGGGCGGAAAAGAACTAGTCGAGCGGTTGCGGTCTAGCGGCGGTATAAATGCAAAATTACCTGTTATCGCGCTAACGGCAATGGGAGATATTCACGAAGCCGAAGAACTTAAATCTCATGGCGTCGATCAAGTCCTTTTAAAGCCCTTTAACTCAAAGGATTTAATTCAAGCTATTTCGGAACTATGTTCGAAACCGACAGATGTCCACGCGACCAGCTTAAACACAGATGAGTTTGACCTTACCATGTCTGGCGGTTTGATTGACGGTCTCGATGCCGACGATAAAATCGTCGTCAAAGGGCAGTTTGAGATTGACTTGAAGGCTATCACAAACTCGCTTCGAGACGCGATCCAGCAGCAAGATATAGAGGCGGCTCAATTTTATTCGCATAGCCTAAAAGGCTTGGCGGGAGTATATGGCCTTAATCTTTTATCTGATGCTGCCGCCTTAACGAATTCTAATTGTAAAGCGGGTAAGCTTAACCAAATGGTGGAACATGGGACGAGAGCTATACAAATAGCCGATGTCACAATGTTAAAATTAGATGACCTCTTTCAAATGAATAAAGAGGCAGCATAGGTGTTAAAATGGATGAGGCGAACGTGACATCTGATGTGTTGATAATTGAAGACACATTATCCATGGCGATAATGTATCAGCAGCATTTGAAGAAGGCTGGGGTCAGCTCTGAAATTTGCCAGTCCGGAAAATCGGCTCTCTCGGAGCTCCGCAAAGGCAAAGTAACAACGGTATTACTAGACCTACAGCTTCCCGATATGAACGGGCTGGACATCATCAAAGAAATGGACGGAACGAGCCATAATATTACATTTATCGTGATCACAGCCAACGGCTCTGTGAATACAGCCGTAGATGCGATGCGGGCCGGAGCCTATGACTTCCTCATTAAACCCTTCCCAAGAGAAAAGCTTTTGGCGACGGTTAAAAATGCTTTGGAGCGCAAGGACTTTAGCTCAGCAAAGACCTCTCTAGCAAAACGTTTGGATAAGACAGCGGTACCGGGATTTGTCGGGGACTCCTCCTCGATGCAGGCTGTTTATAAAATGATTGAAAATGTCGCTGATTCTAATGCAGCCGTTTTCATCACAGGCGAATCTGGGACGGGTAAAGAAGTCACAGCGCAAGCCATCCACAAAGTCAGCCAACGCCGCAATGGGCCATTTATCGCGATTAATTGTGCTGCTCTTCCAGAGAACCTTATTGAGTCTGAAATCTTTGGTCATGTCAAAGGCGCATTTACTGGCGCGCAAGAAGCCCGCAAAGGCGCCGCTAGTCAAGCGCATGGCGGGACATTGTTCTTGGACGAAATCTGCGAAATGGATATTAATCTACAAGCGAAACTATTGCGTTTCTTGCAGACAGGCCAAATTAAACGCGTAGGCAGTGATTGGTCCGAAGATGTCGATGTACGCATCGTCTGCGCGACCAACCGCAATCCTATGGTTGAGGTTGCCGAAAAACGGTTCCGGGAAGATTTGTTTTACCGTCTCGATGTTTTATCAATCGAATTGCCGCCATTGTCTTACCGCGGCAAAGATGTAATTTTATTGGCTGAAAGCTTTTTACAGACCTATGCGGGCGAAGAAGGTAAAGCCTTCAAATCTATCGCGGTAGAGACGCAGGAAATGATGCTAGATTATCACTGGCCTGGAAACATTCGCGAGCTCCAAAACACCATCCGAAAAGCTTGTGTTATCCATGACGGGCATGAGCTGGAAGCGCATATGCTTCAATTAAATAAACGTCCTGAGACCTCAGAACAAGATTATCAACTTGTTGGTTTAGTCTCGCCTCAGGCCGCCGTGACGCCTAATCAATCACTTAAAACGACAATTTCTATTGATATTCACCAACCCATGGCGGTGCTTGAACGTGAGATTATTGAAGCTGTTATTTCATCTTGTAATGGTAGCGTCCCTAAGGCTTCTCGAATTTTACAAGTTAGCCCATCTACCATATACAGGAAGCGCGAAGCTTGGCTGCAGGCACAAGAAGACGAACCTTTAACGTCCAACATGTCTGCCTAAGCTGGAATTAATTGGGCGGACTTTAAAAAATACGTCAAAGTTCGATCATCTTCAGAAAGTCCCAAGTTTTTAGGACTTTGCGTTGCCCTTCCCGACAACTCCAATTCCACTTTAACACTATCGCCAATCTGAGAGACTTCGAATGGGGTTATGAGCGCACCATCGTCGGTGAGCGTGAATGGCTTGGCCTTTTTCCCATTAATTACAGCTGAAATGGATTGGTTACGATTCATAAAAAACTTCCCCTCTAATCGGAGATTATAACGCCTCTCCGGGATAATTTCGGCATTATCAGCTACTTTCATCTCTAAGGTCGCCTGCTTGTCTTTCATCCAGCGGCCATAAGTTTCTTGAGCCCACCATCCTTCGGAAAATAAAATGTTGACCTGAACCGAACGCGTCTTCATCTCAACAGGCAAACAACTAAACGGTGTGTCAATACTCAAGGCTTGAGTATAATCCAATTCTAGATTGTCTGAAAAATAAGATACGGGTTTTGTCGTTGCGATATTAACTTCCTTTTTCATCTCAACTTCGGCCTCGTTGGTGGTCAACTCCAAACTCTGGAGATGCAGTGTCATAGAGCGCGCATCCTGATTTTCTCCACGGTCACGTGGGCTCTGCGGCGTGCCTGTCTCTGGAAGGGTAAGAAACATAGAGAGCATTTCCCCTTGGGGCAACTCGGTAAGAGGTACCAAAAGCGGGGACCCCTCCCCGAACATCCCAGAGTATATTAAAGTCCCATCTACAGACACATTTACGGTCTCTAGTCGTCCAGATAGGGTTCTACCTTGAATTTTTAAAACGGAGTATGGCGCAATATCCTCTGGCATGGTCATGCGAAACATAGCTCGGTTATCTCGCATCCATCTGCCGTAACTTTCAAAGGCCCACCATCCCGCAGAGAATTCAACATATTGACGAGAACTTACTTCCTCGGTGACAACGCGTTCGCCCTTGGGGAAAACAGCTTGCTCAATAGGTTTCACATCTGCCAACTCTAACTCTAGCAAACGATGCCGCGCGAATGCAGTTATATCAAAAGGAGTAGCTATACGCCCGTAACCTTGAGCCTTTAACAAGGAAATGATTTTCTGAGTGTGTATAGCGGCACCTTTTTGAATAAGGTGATATGGGGTATCGTCTTGAAACTCCTGACCGTAAAGACTTTGGCTGGGCGCAGCTAAGAATTCAAATCCAGCCTGATTGACGGCCTTCTCTATTTCTACGCGAAACCCCTTCACATATGTATCCGCCATCATGCACCCCTCTCCAACTAAAATTGGCCAAGAGAAATGTATATTAACGCCACGCGACTTTAGTTTCTTCAGGCGTTTTAGAGCCGGCTTTATATTCTTGCCCATCGCAAGGGTTTCTCGAACAGGCGTTTTACCTAATATGTACTCATCACATGTTTGTTCTGCGACACCCACTCCAGGCCCCAAAGGAGTCTCTCGTGATGAATTACCGGTTGGGTAATTTAATACGGCGTTGTGCAACTCCATTGCCGGAGATTCCGTTAGGCGCGGTGGCCGTGATATGTTTTTAAAAATCGCAGAAATTACTTTCTCTGGAGGGAGGCTTAAAGCACGCTTTATCCGCTTAATTGTTGGCATAGTGCGGAAGTAATCGCGGTTCTCTGTAAAAAGAGTTTCGACATAATTATCAGTCATTTTTTCTCGGTGATAATGACTCCACTCCAGCGGAAGAACAACGATATCGCCGGGGCGTGTGAAAGTTTCAAGACGTGTTATTTTATCCTCTAGGGGGTATCCTGCATTATCGGCAATATTGATAGCCGTCATACCCATAGCCTCACCTACAGCCTCTGTATCGATGCCGTGATGAGAGTTAGAGCCCGATTCAAAAATAATGCGCGGTCCAGGAATTTCTTTAAGGAGGAACCATTTATATGTTGCGGGAACTTCCGACCGAGGAATGAGTGTCTCCACCGTATATGAATAAACCGCCAAGCAGAGAGCAACGGATCCAATAAGACAAGCCGCAAATTTACATAATTGCTGGGCGATGTTTTGCGGTGGCGCAACCGTTTCAGCGGACTTATTTTTTTCTGATATATTTTTCATGATCTTGTTCTCAATCTTTCAGTATTAAAAGTTGAAGTAGAGGAATGGTGATTGTGTGAGACTGAGCGAGGCGAAGAAGGCAAATGCTGCCGCAAAACCCGAGAGTGTTCCCAGTCCGTAGAATGCCGCAGATGGCCGCTTGAGGAGGTCTTTCTGGAATATTTCCGATATGTCTTTTGTGTTGGGCATTAAGAATGCTGAAAATGCTGCTAGCGCCATCCAAAGCGTCGTCTGGACATTCGCTTGCATATTGAGAGCATTGTCACCTGCAAAACCAAACATGCTCTGCACCATCGAGATCGCGCCGCTTGTTGTGGTCGCTCTAAAGAACACCCACGCGACAACCGCTGCGAAAAAAGTGATAGCCCATGATGTGAACCGAATAGATTTCGCTGTTTCGACCACATCCAAGACACCACACATATTAGCGACTGCGCGGACAAATTGGTTTGCTATTAAATACACGCCATGCAGCGCGCCCCAGATAATGAAGTTCCAATGCGCGCCATGCCACAGACCACCTAAGACCATCGTCACGAAGTTATTTATATACTGACGAACCTTACCATGACGGTTCCCACCAAGTGGGATATAGAGGTAATCTCTTAACCAGCGGCTCAATGTCATGTGCCATCTGCGCCAGAACTCTGACATGTTTTCCGACTTGTAAGGTGAGTTAAAGTTCCAAGGTAATCTGATAGCAAAAAGCAATCCAAGGCCAATGGCCATGTCTGAATATCCAGAAAAATCAAAATAAATTTGAAAGGTATAGGCTAGTGCTCCCCCCCAAGCCGTCATTGACGTAACCGCTGTTCCGCTGTCAACAGACGTAAATACAAGATTGGCGTAAGGCGCAATAGAATCGGCAATAGCGAGTTTCTTAAAGAGACCGAGAGCGAAAAGACATAATCCTTCGCAGAACATAATAGCCCGATTGTTTGGAGAAATAATTTTACGAAATTGCGGCATCATTTCTGCATGGTGAACAATGGGGCCCGCGATGAGTTGTGGGAAAAAGGTCACAAAAAGTGCGTACTCAAGAGGCGTATGCGATGAAGCCTCCATCTTTCCAGCATGACTATCACACAGGTAAGAAATCTGCTGAAAAGTAAAAAATGAGATGGCCAGAGGTAGCAGCAAAGCTGGGTCAGGTAAGCCAACATCAAATAATGCGTTGATGTTGAGCGTTAGAAATCCAAGATATTTATAAATTCCAAGCAAAAGCAAATTGGCAATAATACCCATGACCAAAATGCGTTTTGATTTGGGGCTTCCTGGTTGCGCTAATATCTTTTTGGCAAGGAGGTAATTGCCCCCCATCGAGCCAAGTAACAAAACAAGATATTCTGACTTAAACCAGCTATAAAATATAAGGCTCGCGCCGATTAAAAGCACTTGGCTATGCCAACGATTCTTAGAAAAGAGCGTTGCGTAAAAGCCCAGCAGAACTAACGGCAGAAACTTGGTGAGGAAAACGGGGTCAGTAAAGAGCATTCTATGGTACCTTTGATGTAGGCGCAGATACCGATGCCTCAAGGACTGGGCTTGGTGCTCGGCAAGTTGGGACGAGGCCTATAGATTGCTGCAAGCGAGCTTTAGCTGTGTGAACTTCTGCGCGCGCCATTTGTTCGCGAATATAAGAGAGCTCGCGCATCAACTCCTCTTTTACCAAATAGGTTTCAGGCGTTTTGCCTGATGCGACTTCTGCGCTTAAATCATCTGTAATTTCGCCCTGTACTGAGAGGGCTTTCCAAGCCAGAGTGAGATCATAATCCAGCTTATGCATTTGCTCGCGCGCTATCATAACTTGAGCCATGATAGCGCTAGCTAATATTTCCGTTTGGCGTTGTTCTTCCGCTAACGCAATTTGCCCTGTCCGCTTCGTTTCACCGATTTGTCCAAGTCGTAGCAAATCCCAACTTAAACTCGCCCCAGCAGATGCAAAATTTGAATTCAGAACAAAACTATTAGAATTATGATTTCCGCCAAGAAAAATCTTTAGGCCGGGAAGATGTCGCCAGAGGTCTTCTTTATTTTTTAAGGCGATTAAATCTTCTTTATAAAGAGCTCTGCGGATTTCAGGGCGATGCTTATAGGCGTCCGAAACTAAGGCTAGTGGAGTTTTTTGACTAATCTCGCCAAGTTCTGCAGGGAGGCGTCTGCTCTGTAACGAGAACTCCGAACCAGCGGGTAAATTCATGAGCCGTGCAAGGTCTGGCTTAGCGGATATCAATGACCTGTAGAGGGATTGATACCATCTATTGATATCAATTAACTCACGCTGAAACATTAACTCTTGCCGTTTAGTTTCAGGATTTTCTTCTGTACGCTGTAAAGACAGATTTAATGCATAGGCCACACGGCTTTTGAGCCAGTCCGATTTTTTTTCGGCTTGCTCAAACGCCACTGCACGCCAATAGGCATTTTCAACATCAACAATTAATTTATTACAGAGATACTGATTTTGTTCGCCTTCAGAATAGGCGTTTATGGCCCGGCGGTTGGCTTTGAAACCGCTTAATCCGATCTCCAGCAAGTCCCAGCTTGTCGTAAAATTGGAAATAGCAATGGCTTGGTCTTGGGCCGTAAAAAAGTCTTCAGGCATCGCCCCCGATTCATCATCCACCTTTACGCCGACTGAAGCGTTGGAATTGTTCCGCCAATTTCCGTAAGTGCTGGCATAAACCTGCGGGAGAAAATCTTTACCACGCCGTCCAGCTTTGCGAACTGTTTCAACGAGTTGAGTTTGGGCGCGGCCATATTCGGAGTTATGAGCTAAGGTGCGTGTGCGAACTTGCTGAATGCTGAGCGGACCAGAGGTTTCTAGCGGAACCGCGGTGCGGCGAAGTTCGCTATCGGTTAGGCCCCCAACATTGTCGGCCTTATATTGCACTGCAGTTGTCGCGCAACCACTCAGCGCGACAACCGCCGTAAGGACGCCTGCCTTAAGGACGGATTTAAACTTATATTTTTTGAGATTGATATGCATTGAATAGCTCCGTTTTCGACAGAGTCATTGCAAGCACAGGGCCAGTTTCAAGGTCAGAATTTTCAATGACTTAGATGGTTAATCAGATATGAATCTTGATAGTTTTTTGCATATTGCAGCGCAGGCTTTGCAATATGCAAACCCAAGACTTTGATTAGTCAATAGGAACGTAAATCATAGCGTCATAATC
>CAZJRU010000067.1:7282-9094 GCA_964548315.1 uncultured Hellea sp. | reverse complement strand
GTATTGCTTCCTGGAGATGATCCCAGACGTGTTAATTGGGCTGGTAAAATAAGTTTGTGATAAAAAAGCGCGCGGACAACCACGGGTTCTCCTGCGTCGCTTTCGTCATAATCGCCGTTCGCGACGGGCGGTGGAGCGCTTCCTGGAGGAACAATTGTAGGCTGCGGGATAGCTGGAAGTGTGATTTCGCCAAAGGTGGTGTTTTTGATAACATCAAGTCTGAGATTATTTTCGCAGCTTCCAATTGAAATCATTGTGTCGCAGACTTGAGTTTTAAAAGCCGCCTTCCCGCAATTTTGGAAGTTCCCAATTCTTATTTGTCTGCCAGCTTCGCTAACGGCATGGTTCAAGGAAGATGAAATGAAAAATACAATAGCGAGTTCAAGAATAGCAAATATTAACGAGAAAAAGGGGATAGCCAGCATGGCGAACTCAATCGCAGTCGCCCCATCCTCAGAACGCTTATATCCTCTTAAGCGTCTTAGAGTTAAGTGGTAAAGTTTACGCATTAGCTCATCCTATCTAATTACATCCCAGCCTCACTTGACGCAACAGGACATGGATAGAGGGGAAGAATTAAAATTTAAGTAAGAATTGCTCTTAACAAAGTCTTAAATTAGAATTCGGTACCAGAGCCGAAGGAACTTGATTGGTTCACAGAAGATCCCGATAACTCTGAGGTTGATGGTGCTGCGAAAGATGATGCGAGCGTAGGCGAGGCCGTTGCCGTACTATTATCGATAACTTGAGCCTCACCAGAGTTTGTTCCAATAAACTGCGGGCTATCGCCTAATACAGGCGAGGGAACACAATAGGGAGAACAACTATAAGTTTCTCTAACTTTTCCATTGTATAACCTAACCCCGTTGCGAGAAATCTCGTTGATAACTTGAATGTTGGCATTCATAATCGTATGGCCCGCTCCGTTCAAAACAAGCAGGTTGGTTTCGCCATATCCTCGTCCGACGACAAATAGAGTATTAGCCGAATGAACGGTAACATCCGCAATTTCTGGATTACCGATAACCACAGCCCCTGCATTTTCAGGTAAGCGTACAATTTCGGTCTTATTTAAGGTAACGCTATAATTGCCGCCTGCTAAAGCTGAGGCTGCTGAACATAACACGGTTAAAACGGCAGTTCCAATACGAAACAAAGTTTTTGAGGCGAAAGAACCCATGATATAACTCCAAATTTGAACTTGGTATTACCGTGATGTGGTGAACGAAGGGTTTACAAAAAGCCCTGATTTCTACTTTTTACGCCTATATACACTATATAGGGCATTTATATTGTCCTCGATACTAGGAAATAATAGGGGCGAAATTTTACTTCAAATTTACCACGTTACTTAAATGGCTGGTAATTGGTAGTCCTTATACAGAGTTCATCAGGAATGATCCTGAGGTGAGTAAAATCTCACAAACTAGCATACGTGGGAGTAAGTTATGCAAAATCTAATGTCTCGTTATATTAAAGACGAATCTGGTGCAACGGCCATCGAATATGGTCTTATCGCAGCTCTAATCGCAATCGCTATGATTGCTGGTGCAAAAGCTGTTGGCGGCGCGGTAAACGGCAAGTTTGCTGAAGTTGCAACTGACATTACTACTTCTTAGTTTACACTAAGTCGTAAAAATATAGCAGGCCGCTTTCAGCGGCCTGCATTTTTGGGCTCTTCTTGAAGTTCTAAGAAGATAACTTGAAACCTAGTTGATTTATAAGAAGATTTCTAAAATACGTAACTAGGAAATATCGGGGCGAAATTTTACTTCAAATTTACCACGTTACTTAAATGGCTGGTAATTGGTA
>CAZJRU010000067.1:0-7182 GCA_964548315.1 uncultured Hellea sp. | reverse complement strand
GGGGCGAAATTTTACTTCAAATTTACCACGTTACTTAAATGGCTGGTAATTGGTAGTCCTTATACAGAGTTCATCAGGAATGATCCTGAGGTGAGTAAAATCTCACAAACTAGCATACGTGGGAGTAAGTTATGCAAAATCTAATGTCTCGTTATATTAAAGACGAATCTGGTGCAACGGCCATCGAATATGGTCTTATCGCAGCTCTAATCGCAATCGCTATGATTGCTGGTGCAAAAGCTGTTGGCGGCGCGGTAAACGGCAAGTTTGCTGAAGTTGCAACTGACATTACTACTTCTTAGTTTACACTAAGTCGTAAAAATATAGCAGGCCGCTTTCAGCGGCCTGCATTTTTGGGCTCTTCTTGAAGTTCTAAGAAGATAATTTGAAACCTGGTTGATTATAAGATGATTTCTAAAATACGTACAAAATTGACCCAGTTTTTTGCTGATAAGTCTGGGGCTACGGCTATAGAATACGCTCTTTTAGCCAGCGCTTTAGGGCTAGCCATTTTTGGATCAACCCAGGCTTTGGCGAAACTTATTGTTCTTCTTTTCCAGGATACGGTTGCAGCTAAAATCTAGAAACTGACCATTTCCTGATAGATCGCATATTTTATTTAAATGCATGCGAAACAATTTTTGAAACCTTATATTAAATACATTTAGGTAGACGCTTGATCATTAAGATTAGGAGTCAATATGACCTTGGCATTTATTATTGTTGTTATCTTTGCACTCACCATGATTATGGCGGCGATTAAAGACGCCTCCACAATGACTATTCCTAATTGGATTAGCCTTGTGTTGATTGCGGGTTTTTTCATTATTATCCCATTTGCTTGGCCAGGTTGGGAAACATTTGGCACCCACATCCTTGTTGGTTTGACCTTTTTTCTGGCTGGCTTTGCAATGTTCGCCTTTGGCTGGCTCGGGGGCGGTGATGCGAAACTTATGGCGGCAACTGGACTGTGGTGGACATGGCCTGATGCAACATTATATGTGATCTATACTACCGTGCTTGGGGGAGCTATTGCGGTTGGTTTACTCGCTGGCCGTAAATTTATACCGGTGCGCGTTTTGACAGCGCCTTGGGCTCATAAAATGTTCAAAGATGAAAAAAAGATGCCCTATGGTCTGGCATTAGCCGCCGGCGCCCTCATCACATTGCCCCAAAGCGCAATTTTTCTAGGCTCTGTAGGCGGTTAATTCATTAAATAGGTGTTTTGTTAACACTTTTTTTGCACGTATTTTCTATAAATTAACCATGCTTTATGAATTCGCCGTCAAAAGGGTGAGTAAGTTACTTTCTGTGAGGGATAATGGATAAACGAAGACTATTTTTAATTATCGGACTATTATTTTTTGCAGGCATTCTATTTACGCTTGTTCAAAGACTCGGAGCACCTGCGCCGACCGTAGCTGCAGTTGCGCCAGAGACCATTGTCGAAAAAGTCGAATACGACAAGATATTAGTGGCCTCGAATGACTTATCTGTTGGGGCGCGAGTGTCAGCGAACTCGGTTGTGTGGAAACAGTGGCCAGTTGAGGCTCTAACACCGTCCCTTATTTCAAAAAAAGAACGGCCCGATGCCATTGAGCAGCTAGATAGGTCGATTGTGCGTGCGGCGATTTTGGCGGGAGAACCTATTAGTGAAAATAAACTGGTAAAAGCAGGCGCGTCAGGCGTCATGGCCGCGCTTTTGAAACCTGGTATGCGGGCCGTGACCACCCGGATTTCTGTTGATACAGCGGCTGGCGGCTTTATCCAACCTGGAGACAAGGTTGATATTATTTTGACCCAATCTCTGCAGGCTAGTAACGTAAATGGCCTTAATCAGAATGAACGTATTTATACCGCAGATACCATTTTTGAGAACGTGCATGTCTTAGCCATTGACCAAACTTATTCTTCGACTTCGGCTCAAGGTGGAGCAACCGTAATTGGGTCAACCGCGACATTTGAGATGTCGCAGCAGGATTCAGAACTCTTACAGGAAGCTGTTTCTAAAGGCGATCTTAGCTTAACCTTGCGCGGGATCAACAGAAGTGGCGCGCGCGCTGTTAGTACGGCAAAAACCGAGAAAAAACAAATAGAAACACAATCTTCGCTCACAGTTTACCGGGGCGGTCAACCCAAACAAGTTGCGATAAGAGGACAATAATAATATGTCAAAAAGAACTCTTCAAACCCTTGTGTTAGGATCGGCATTAGCCTGTGTTTCGACGGTGTCGTTATCCCCGATAGCAGATGCGGGCACGCGATCTTATTCGCACGTCCAAAATGCGACGGCCTCGAGCGTCAATATTCAAGCACCTGGTCAAAGCATTAATTCACGCTCCATTGTGTTACCCTTTTCGAAATCAACAGTCGTTGAGCTGCCTCAAGATATGATGGATGTTATTGTTTCAAACCCCGATATCGTTGAATCGGTTATTCATACCTCGCACCGCGCTGTTCTCATCGGTAAGAGACCGGGACAAACGAACGCTTATTTTTATGGGCATGATGGACAAGAACTCCTCAGTCTTGATATTCGTGTGGAAAGAGATACGGGAGGGCTAAAATCCCTTATTTCACAACACGCTGGGACAGCTACAGTTGACGTACAGGCCGTTAACAACAATATTTTGCTAACGGGTTCGGTGAAAAACGCGGCCATGGCCAATAAGATTGAAAAATTAGCCGCGTTATGGCTTGATGAATCTACGGGTGGTGAAACTCCTGGTGAAATCGTCAATTTGATGTCGGTTGAGGGTAAAGACCAAGTGCTTCTAAAAGTGCGTATTGTTGAAATGCAGCGCTCCGTAACTAAGCAAATGGGTGTTAATTTGAGCGCGATTGGCCAACTTGGAGACTCAACGGTTTCGCTTGTAAGTAATGCAGCTATTGGGGCTAGCTCTGGGTTAGTCGGCTCAAATAATTTTGTAAATACGGGCGGAGGAGAATTAACGTCTTTTTCTAGCTCACTAGAGGCTTTAGAGCGCGTTGGGCTGATACGAACTTTAGCGGAACCTACGCTAACCGCCATTTCTGGGGAAACAGCCAACTTCTTGTCAGGCGGTGAGTTCCCGCTTTTAACCAATGTATTCATTGATGATAATGGCCAATTACAAAGAGAATTTGAATTTAAGCCCTTTGGTGTCTCTCTTGGGTTTACACCAGTTGTACTCAGTGAAGGCAGAATTTCGTTAAATATCTCAACGGAAGTGTCCGAACCTACGACTGAGGGATCTTTCGAAACAGGCGGAATAGCGTCTGATATTTTGGGTCTTCGCGTACGCCGCGCCAATACCGTGGTCGAGCTCCCTGCGGGTGGAAGCCTTATGATAGCAGGCTTAATCCGCGAAGAGACACGTCAATCTAGCGATGGTATTCCGGGCGCTAAGGATATTCCAGGCTTTGGCGCATTATTCAGAAACCGGGATGATTTGACTACGCAAACTGAACTTGTTGTCATGGTCACGCCGTATCTTGTTGATCCTACCCACCCGGATAAAATTCAGACACCTCTTGATGGTTTCGTATCTTCTAACGAAGCTGACAATATTTTACTTGGAAAAATCAATAAAGTTTATGCTGCGAATGGTCGGCCTAAAATTTCTGGAGGCAGCTTGCCGGGTCCTTTTGGACATGTGGTAGATTAGGAGATTAACGTGGTAAATTATAGACGAAAAATGAAATGTCTCTTGCCGGTAGCCGCTATGGTGACAGTGTTTGCTGGGTGTCAGACCCCTACTCCGACTAACGGCCCCACTGTTTTTAACAACAAAATCCAAATAGCTGAATCCGTTGAAAGATTAGAACTCTATACGCGTCCAACGGGCCTTGAACTTTCCGCCCGCGACCAAGTTGCAGTTTCTCAATTTTTACAAGCTTATGCACGGCAAGGTGAGGGGCCGATATATATGAATTTCCCCTCTTCAACCGCAAATGGGATTGGCGCCCAACAAGCGCAGGCTGTTATTCGGCAAAGTTTGAGTCAAATAGGTCTCTACAGTGCTCCGCTGCAAACGGGACAATATCAGGCTCGTTACGGGGCCCCGGCTCCGGTTGTGGTGTCTTATAGGACTCTTAAAACAGTACCTCGTGATTGTCGTCATTTGGGCGATTTAACGCAGACTTACAATAATCAAGTTTATGATAATTTTGGCTGCTCCAACACGGCTAATCTTGCCGCTATGATACAAGACCCAAGACAACTCATTCAGCCATATGAATTGGGTGTACCAGACTCTCAAAGACGTCAAACTGTCTATGATAAATATATCGAAGGGGAAAATCCAGCTTCAGAGTTACCTGATCGTCAAGATATAACGATCGAGAATTAGGAACGCGGAATTATCAGATGAATGCTATGACACAAAGACCGACACAAATAACTTCCCCGGCCATGCCGCGCCCCGCACCAGCCCCTGCGCCAATGCACCCAGCGCAAGCCCCGGCCATGATGCCTGCGCAAGCGCAGCCAATGCCACAGCAGCCGGCTCCACATCAGATGCCAGTTCCTCAACATATTCAGGCGCCGCCGAGTCAAGGCATGCCGCATCCACAATCCCCTCAATATCAAGGGCAGATGCAACCTCCACCCCCACAAATGCAGCCAGGAGCTATGCCTGCGCCATTAGCTGTGCCGCAACAAAATATTCCAATGGGTGTTGTCGCAGAGTTAGACAAAGAGGGCGGAGATCGCGCGCTTCCACAAATCTCAATCCATGCTTTTTGTGACCGTCAGGAAACAGCTGCCGTTATTAACGAAACCACGCGTGATTGGCGTATGAAACGAACCAACGTTAAAATTTACATGGGTGGATTACCGTCCGCTATCGAATTTTACCATAAAGAGAACACGCCCGGCTTAATCCTAATAGAATCTGGTATGCGCGGGCAGGAACTTTTCTCTCAATTAGAAACACTAGCGTCTGTTTGCGATGAAGGCACGAAAGTGGTTATGATTGGTGCTGCCAATGATATTCGTCTTTATAGGCAATTGATGGAAAAGGGCGTCAGTGACTATCTAGTTCCGCCGTTCCACCCCATTAATTTGATTAGATCATTGGGCGAACTTTACTCTGACCCGGAAAAGCCTTTTATTGGACGCGTCGCGGCCTTTTTTGGGGCAAAAGGCGGCGTAGGATCCTCAACTATTGCCCATAATATTGCTTGGTGTTTATCTGAAAAAATTCAGCAGGAAACAGCATTGATCGATTTGGACTCGTCTTGGGGAACGACAGGCTTAGACTTTGCCTATGACGCGACACAAGGTTTGGAGGAGGCTCTTTCGCAACCAGATAATTTGGACGAGACCCTATTAGACCGCATAATGATTAGACATACGCAAAAATTATCTATTCTGCCGACATCTGGATCTCTAGCCCCGAATAGTGTACAAGACCCTGAGGCTTTTGAAGCTGTCGTGAATGGCGTGCGGTCCATTAGTCCGCTATCAATACTGGATATGCCTCATCAATGGATGGATTGGACAAGCCAAATCCTAACAAATGTCGATGATATCGTAATTACATCAACGCCTGATCTTGCGAGTTTAAGAAACACTAAGAACCTTATCGATTTTTTACGGGCTAAACGGCCAAATGATGGAGACCCGATTCTGATCCTTAACAAGACGGGTATGAGTAAGCTGAGCGAAATTTCTGTTAAAGAGTTTGGAGCCGCCGTCGGTTTGGAACCAGCACTCGTTCTAGGGTTTGACCCCGATACTTATCTGCAGGCCGCCAACGAGGGTAAAATGTTAACGGATATAAAATCTGGTGCACAGGCCGTTAATGGATTTAATTATATTGCTCAGCGTCTCAAAACTGGGCAGTTCGGGATTGAGTCCGGAGTTGCGAGTTCGGGGAAGGGTGCTTTTCTCATGAGTAAACTTTCAAGCAAGGGTAAAAAAGATTCTGGCGAAAAATCGGGACGCTCATTTTTGTCGTTCAAGAAAAAAGAGGCCTAGTTTTCTATGTTTGGTAAACGCTCGGAATCTGCTGGACCTGCTGTAAAAACTCAGCCGAAGCTTCAGCCTGAAACACCTAAACCTGAAGTAAAGACGGCAGTGCCACAGCCTCGGCCTAACGCTGCGCAAAAGGGACCATCCGAAGAGTATTACGAAACTAAGGCAACGATATTCAACGCCTTATTTGAGACTATCGATGTATCGGCCTTGGCGGGTATGCAGAACGATAAAGCGCGTCAAGAAATACGGACAATTGTTGATGAAATTATCGCCATCAGAAACGTCAGATTATCTGTTAATGAGCAAAACCAGCTCATTACCGAAATATGTGATGATATATTGGGCTACGGGCCGTTAGAGCCGCTGTTAGCCCGAGATGATATTGCTGATATCATGGTCAATGGCGCCAAACATGTCTTCATTGAAACCAACGGTAAAATGCAGAAAACGAATATTCGGTTTCGGGATAACGAGCAGTTGATGAACATCTGCCAACGCATTGTTTCACAGGTTGGCCGCCGCGTTGATGAAGCAAGTCCGATATGTGACGCGCGTTTGCTCGACGGCTCGCGTGTTAACGTTATTGCGCCGCCTCTATCCATCGACGGGCCTGCTCTTACAATTCGGAAATTTAAGAAAGATAAGCTACGCTTGGAAGACTTGGTCAATTTCAAGTCAATCTCACCAGCGGGGGCTAAAGTTCTTCAAATTATTGGAGCCTGTCAGTGTAACATTGTTATCTCTGGCGGTACGGGCTCTGGAAAAACGACATTATTAAATGCATTAACCGGGTTTATCCATCCAGATGAGCGGATTATTACTTGCGAAGATGCAGCGGAATTACAGCTTCAACAGCCGCATGTCGTCCGACTTGAAACACGTCCGCCTAACTTAGAAGGCAAGGGTAAAATTTCCATGTCGGATTTGGTTAAAAACTGTCTGCGGATGCGCCCAGAACGGATTATCGTGGGTGAGGTTCGGGGCCCAGAGGCTTTTGACCTTCTTCAAGCTATGAACACAGGTCATGACGGGTCCATGGGAACGCTCCATGCTAATACACCCCGCGAGGCTTTATCTCGTTTGGAATCTATGATTACGATGGGTGGTTTTTCATTACCTGCAAAGACAATTCGTGAAATGATTACGGGTTCAGTGGATATTATTGTTCAGGCGGCGCGGCTAAGAGATGGTTCCAGACGGATTACCAAAATTACGGAAGT
>CAZJRU010000066.1:0-9167 GCA_964548315.1 uncultured Hellea sp. | reverse complement strand
ATGAAAGGGATGCTCGGATTCTTGCTTTTTGCAGGCGCGCTCCATGTTGATTTTGATAAATTACGCGACGCAAAATGGGCCATTGGCTCTATGGCGACCTTTGGCGTTATTTTGTCCACCTTTATCGTTGGAACAGGCTTTTATTTTATCGCCAAGATACTCGGAGTGGATTTACCATATACTTGGGCTTTAGTGTTTGGCGCATTGATAAGTCCCACCGACCCTGTGGCGGTCCTCTCTATTCTCAAATCTGTCAAAATGCCCAAAAGCCTTGAAGCCAAAATAGCTGGGGAAAGTTTGTTTAATGACGGGGTTGGCGTTGTCGTTTTCACGATTATTGTCGCTATCGCCGTCGGCGGTTCAAGTGATCATGCCTGGACCCAGACCATTATGCTCGCGGGTCCTGCCGAAGCAGCTGGCGGCGGACATGGCGGCGGCGTTACCTTTTTGGGTATTATTGAGCTTTTTGTCGTCGACGCCATTGGCGGAGCGATACTTGGCGCGATTGCGGGCTGGATTGCTTACCGCATGATGGCGAGTATTGACGAACACGCGATTGAAGTTCTGATTAGCCTCGCCATTGTCGCTGGTACTTACGCCCTCGCGCAGCGCATCAATATCCTAGGTCACCACCTCTCTGGCCCTATCGCTGTTGTCGTCGCTGGCCTTATGATCGGCAATAAAGGCGCAAGCGTTGCCATGAGTGACCACACGAAAGAATATCTCTTTGGGTTCTGGGAAATGATTGATGAGATTTTAAACTCGGTTCTCTTCCTGCTTATCGGTCTGGAACTTTTAGTGCTCGGCCTTGTTCCTCAATATGCATGGGCAGGACTCATTGCTATACCGCTTGTGCTTCTGGCCCGCCTTAGCGCAGTTTTTATCCCGATGAAGGTTATTGGGACATTTAAGAACTTCACCAAAGGCGCGATCCCTGTCCTAACCTGGGGCGGTGTCCGCGGCGGTATTTCTGTCGCGCTCGCGCTATCCCTGCCCGAAAATGAATATAAACCACTTATTTTAACTGCTACCTATTGTGTCGTCGTTTTCTCAATTATCGTGCAAGGCCTAACCGTTAAAAACGTCGTTCAGAAAGTTGTCGACCCCGAACTCCTGTAAAACAATTGTTACACAATTACACAAAAAGAGTTGACTTTTAGCCAAAAACTCTGAAATCGAAGGCGTGGATTTTAAACGCTCATATAATTGGCTTATAGGCGCGCTCATTGCGCTCTTTTTTGCCGTGCAAAGCTACGGTGTTGCACATGCCAGCGAACATAGTGACGCGCCGCATGACCATGACGGTGTGGCATGCTCCGTAACCGTTATTGCAGCGGATGACATGGTAATAATGCCGCCTCTGCCCGTTTACGAGCTCATCCTTACGCATACAAAAGGTTTTTATTATCCCTTTTTTATATCTGCGCCTTATACAACTCCGCAAAACAGAGCACCGCCGCCTCGCGCGCCTCCAACGTCCATTTAACAAAGCTCTAATCGCCGTATTTTCATGCGGCTCGTAGATTTTGCCTGTGTGCAAAGTTGAACTCTCTATTCGTTAAATTGGAATATCCTCATGAATACCCTCATTTTACGCAGCGTATCAGCTGCAACCCTTCTTATATCCGTTGCGGGCACAGCTAACGCTCAAAACAACAATATTGCCGATGAAATCATCGTCACTGGCTCACCTTTAACGCGGTCTCTTGATGAAGCGATTACGGGTGTCTCCATTCTCACAGGTGAAGAATTATTGGACCGCCTCGCGGGAACCATTGGTGAAACCTTAAAATCTGAACCTGGCGTATCATCAACATTTTTTGGCCAAGGCGCCTCTCGCCCAATCATTCGTGGCCAAGGCGGAGACCGGGTGCGTGTCCTAGCCAACGGTATTGGCTCAATTGACGCCTCATCCGCCTCGCCGGATCATGCTGTGGCCGTGGAACCTGCACAAGCCGAACGCATAGAAGTCGTTCGCGGCGCATCCTTACTTCGTTTTGGCTCTTCAGGCTCAGGCGGGATCATCAACGTTATTGATGGCCGTATCCCAACGGAATTACCTGAAGACGGCATTGATGGCGCTGTCCGCGCCGCGGCTAGCACGGTTGATGATGGCCGTGAAATAGCGGGTTCCGTTGACTTTGGAGCAGGCAATTTCGTCCTCCATCTGGATGGCACCTATAGAGACACGGATGATTATGATATCCCAGGCTTTGCGGAAAGCCAGATATTCCGTGACCTTGAAGAAGCTGAAGAGGCTGAAGAGGGCGGAGAAGGAGAAGAGGAAGAAGAAGCATTTGGCACCCTTGAAAATTCTCAAACGGAAACTTCATCCTTTACGGCAGGCGCCTCTTACATAGGCGAGCGCGGGTTTATCGGCATTGCTGTCCATAAATTTGACTCTGATTACGGCGTTCCAGGTGGACATGAAGAAGGAGAAGAGGAAGAAGGTGAAGAAGGCGAAGAGGAAGAAGAGGAGGTCGTCACTATCGATCTTGACCAGACACGTCTTGATGTAAATGGCGCCCTTAACTTTGATGGTCCGATTGAAAAGGTTCAATTCTTTGGCGGCTATGCGGATTACGAACATACCGAGTTTGAAGGTCCCGGCGAAGTCGGAACCGTTTTCACTAATGAAGGTTACGAAGCCCGCCTTGAAGCCATTCAACGTGAGAATAATGGATGGAAAGCTGCCTATGGCGTTCAGCTGAGAAATCGTGATTTCTCAGCTATTGGCGAAGAAGCCTTTGTCCCTCCAACAGAGACAACGCAAATTGCTATCTATACCTTCCAAGAAAAAGAATTTGATAATTTCAAACTTGAAGGCGCGGCGCGATATGAAAATACCGAGCAAGAAAACAGCGTCACAAATGAAGATGTCAGTTTTGATTTGTTTAGCGTATCAGTCGGCGGTGATATTCGTCTCTCGGATACAACACGTCTTGGCGGGACAGTCTTTCGGACCGAACGCGCACCAACCACCGAAGAACTATTTTCAGATGGACCTCATTTGGCAACAAGTCAGTTTGAAGTTGGCGACCCCACACTTGAAGAGGAGACCGCAACAGGCATCGAAGCCGCTTTGCGTTACCGTCAAGAGGGTCATTACCTAACTGTGAATGCCTTCTATACAGATTATGACGACTATGTTTTTGAAAGCCAAACAGGTGAAGTAGAAGACGGGCTTCCTGTTTTTCAATTCGTTGGAGAGGATGCAAGCTTTAGAGGATTTGAAGTTCAAGGCGGCGCAGATCTCGCGCAGGTCGGTAGTTTTACGCTAAAAGCTGACGGATTGGCTGAATTCGTACGGGCGACAACAGATAGTGGCGACTTGCCTCGTATTCCTCCCTTCTCCGTCTTGGCGGGAATTGAGGCCGATAGCGAGAGTTACAACTTACGGGCTGAACTGGATTATGCAGCGGAGCAAAACAGAATTGATAGTTTTGAAATTCCAACGGATGATTATGCGCTCGTCAATCTTTTTGCAACATGGCGCGCACCTGTGAGCACCCAAGACGTAAGACTTAGCGTATCCGTGCTTAACCTTTTCGACGATGATGCTCGCCAGCATACGTCATTCCTGAAAGACACCGTACCGCTTCCAGGACGTAATTTTCGATTTGCGATCAGTTCACGCTTTTAAACCTTTAAAATGACACATAAGTTGAGTTGAATTATCCCCAAAAAGGGATAATTGACTTCTGTGTCATAAAAAGGATTTCAGCGTGACCTTAAAAATTGCAATCAACGGATTTGGCCGTATTGGCCGTAATATTCTTAGGGCCTTAGACGAAAGTGATCGCGACGATATGAAAATCGTTGCGATTAACGATTTGTCATCAACCGAGAACCTCGCTCATTTACTTAAATATGATTCGGTCCACGGGCGCTTTGGCCGCCCAATCAAACATACTGAAAACTCTATAGATATTGGACATGGGCCCATCGAAGTAACAGCTATACGCAATATCGAAGACCAAGACTGGAAAGACAATGACGTTGACGTCGTCATGGAGTGCACAGGTTTTTTCAGAACTCGTGACGCGGCGGCCAAACACTTAACCGCTGGCGCGAAGCGTGTCTTAATTTCGGCGCCTGGAAAGAACGCAGATAAAACTATCGTTTACGGTGTCAATCACGACACCCTAACTTCAGATGACCTTGTCGTCTCTAATGGGTCATGCACAACCAACGCCCTCGCCCCCGTGGCTAAAATTTTAAATGATGTTTTTAAAATTGAAAACGGTTTCATGACAACTGTACATGCTTATACAGGAAACCAACCCACGCTGGATCGCGTTAACCGCAAAGACCATAACCGCGGACGCGCTGCGGCCATATCAATGATACCCACAACAACCGGCGCAGCCAAAGCCATCGGCTTAGTCCTGCCAGAGCTCAATGGGAAAATTGACGGCAAAGCCATTCGCGTCCCAACACCTAATGTCTCGATTGTTGACCTTACGGTCAATGTTGAGAAATCGGCCAGTGTTGAGGCAGTCAATGACGCCTTTCGTAGGGCTGCAGCAAAGGGTCCGCTTAAAAACATCATTCAAATCATTGATGACAAAGTCGTCTCGGTTGATATGAACCATGATCCTCATTCTTCTAGCTTCGTGACTGAAGAAACAGTTGTGATGGGCGATAAATTTATCAGGGTCTTGTCTTGGTATGACAATGAATGGGGCTTTTCGAACCGGATGCTCGACACAGCCCGCGCCATGGGAAAGTTGATTTAATACCGGTCTTCTAAGCCGCGTGTTTAACCACTAAATTATTTATAAGATGCAGCATGAGCCTCAAACTATCGGTAACTCAATTTTCACATTGCCTTGTCCGTCACCCTGCTTCGAGCGTAACTGACGGGTTACGAGCTATCGATGTCGGTGCCCCGAAATTATTAGACGTCCAAGCAGAACACCGGGCCTATATTGCTGCAATGAAGGCCGCGGGCGTCGCGGTGGACATTTTACCCGCTCTTGAAAATTTTCCAGATTCAATCTTCGTTGAAGATGCCGCCCTCACATTTCCCAATGGCGCAATTCTGTTAAGACCTGGCGCGCCTTCCCGCCGAATGGAAACACAGCATATCGCCCCCGATTTAAACCGCCACTTCGATACCATAATTGAATTGCCCAATCCAGGCTTTGTGGAAGGCGGGGATGTTTTACGAGCACCAAACAAGATAATGATAGGCCTGTCTGAGCGCACTAATTTAACAGGGGCGTCTGCTTTGATAGGCTGCCTGAAAAAACTGGGACTGAATGGCGAAATTGTACAAACACCGCCCAATGTTCTACATTTTAAAAGTGATTGCTCGCTTCTGGATGACAACACCGTTTTCACAACGCGCCGCTTAGCCGTCTCAGGTATTTTTAAAGGGTTTAAAACCGTTTTCGTTCCTGATGGTGAAGAAGCGGCTGCCAATGCTCTGCGCGTGAATGATATTGTGATGATTGGAGACAACTTTAAGCAATCTATCGATTTACTCGATGGACTTGGCTATAATCTCGTTCCTCTACCAACAACTGAAATAGGCAAAATTGATGCGGGGTTATCTTGCATGTCGCTGCGTTGGTAGCTGAAAACAGGCGGTTTAATACAGGGGAACCGATGACGCGATAGGGTCCATCCTAATCCATATGGCGCTTGCAATAGACACGCTGAGCGCGATAGTAGCGCCAAGCCGCGAGAAACGTTTAGATAGTCCATGATAAAACGGCAGAACCGCCAACACGGCAAGCGCCGCTGGCAAAATGGCAACTGATAACATATCAGCTCCAACGCCAAGCATAAGTAAATGTCCAAGTCCAATCATATAACCTAAAACCAAAGCCGCCAAAATAACAGATGCCGCCCGCCCAGCTTTGTGAGCAAAGCCGCGCCTCCTTAAAAGCGCTATAATCCCGTATAATAAGATAGACAGCGTCAAAAAATATACCGCGCTAGGCGCAAAAGCTTGGCAGATAATGCCCAACAGCAAGAGTGGCAGCACCGCGCCAACGCTCTCATGGGAGGACAAAGATTTATGTCCAAATAGAACGAGAAAAACGGCCAAACACGCAAAGAATGCCGTGATTTCTAATTTTGGGATTGCAGCCAAACGGTCATAATAATCCGCCAAATCACCACTGCCTGACAGATAATTTAATCCGTAAAGCCCAGCCCCGCCAATAATCAAAAAGCCAACCATCTTGATAGCTCCGCTGATTATCTCTTTGCTATGGCCCTTAAATCTGACAGAGGCTCCCAAGCATACCCCGCCAATTAACAAAAATATCCATCCCCAAAACGGCGCAAAGATTACCGTCCAAATTCCATATAGATCGAAAAAGCTCGCATTAGATGTTTTACTTGGCAACATATCCACCTCGATAAGCGCGCGGGTTAGATCAAGACCTTGTGACCCCATATGTTGGAGGGTTCGTTCATCCAGCGCCTTGGCATTAATTTCAGGCGAATGATAATATTTTGCGCGTCCAATATTGGCAATATTATAGGCGATATAATCTTTTTCTAAGGCAGGTGTGAGATCCGTGTCGTTGGGTAAAATGTCGTAAACAAATGTCGACAGTGACGAGAGGCTTGGCTGCTTAACCGAACGCGCATACAGCCTGACCGCCGCTTCGTTTTTTGTTGAGGTCTGGAACATGTTAGCCGTTCCCCCGCCCCCGCGCGCTTCGAAATTTAAAATCGCGCCGACTTTATCACGCATAGCATGGTCTTTAAAAAAGGCCCTTGCGCCTTGTAGGCCAAGCTCTTCGGCGTCTGTAAATAAGACAATGATATCGCGCTTTTGATCTGCTCGTTGTTTTACGGCCCTTATAATTTCAAGAATACTCGCAATACCGACCGTATCATCTGCCGCCCCAGGCGATCCCCAGACCGTATCATGATGCGCCATCAGCAAAATAGACTTTTGCGAGCTATCCCGCCCCGGCAGCACCCCAATAACATTGTATATTGTCTGGGCGGTTTTCGTCTCGCCGCTCCATTTATTTAAACGCTTAAGCGCGCGGGCGTCGAGCTGGGAGGGGCTTATACTGACTTGCATATCTAAAGATTTAAGACGGGCCTCCAAATAGGCTCGCACTTGAGCATTTTCAGCCGACCCTGTGGGATGGGGCGCTTGCGCAATGATTCTGACATCTTTCATCGCGCGGCCTGATGAGAACTTATCGGCGGCGATATTTTCGCTTTGGGCAGATGGCGGACTAATGGCTAGAAAAGCCAAAACACACCCCGCCAGAATTATTACAATCAGAGAGACCCAATTGCGAAAGATCATGACCCTAAAACGCCTATAATATCAGGCAAGCGGCGAGCATCTCCAACAGCGATAACACGGCCCCCATCAACAGCAGATCCGCCTTCCCAATTAGTGAGTTTCCCGCCTGCGCCCTCAATGACTGGTATAAGCGCGCGCACATCACACGGTTTGAGCAAAGCTTCTATGATAACATCCATGCGGCCCTGGGCGAGAAGACCGTAGCCAAATGCGTCTAGTCCAAGACGAGAAAAACGAACCGTGCGCCGTATCTTATTATAGGACGCAAGTTCTTTTTTATTGAGCATAGCTAAAGGCTCGGTGCAGCCCAATATGGCCTGGCTGAGCTCTACGCAATGGCGCGTTGAGAGATCGCTTTTCTGCCGTCCCTCTTCCAGCCACGCCCGCTTTTGTCCCTTGTCTAGCCGCCCCCAAAACCGTTTATCCTGCGCGGCTACGTCGATAAGTCCAAGTATAGGCGCGCCCTTAAAACTCACGGCTATGAGCGTGCTCCAAACAGGGACGCCAGCGACAAAGGCGCGCGTTCCATCAATTGGGTCAAGCGTCCAAAGCCAGTCATTATCGCCGTCTAAGTCAGGAAGCTCTTCCCCTTCTATTCCGTCATCCGGGAAAGCCTTTATAATCAATTCACGTAGGACACGCTCGGCGTCAATATCGGCCTGGGTAACGGGATCATACCCCGTCTGCGCTTTATTGATAACGGGCATATCCTTCGAAAATAGCGAAAGAGTTATGTCCCGCGCAGCCTCCGAGAGATTGCCAATAAGAGCTAAACGCTCCTCTATGTCATTTTTGGAAAACATAAGGCGGCATAACATGCCGCCAGATGAAGCACTAGTCTAAGCGCTTAATTAGTAGGCCTACTTACCAGAAGGCATAGGCTTCAGATTAATTGCCTGTGTAAAGCTCGACAGATGATCCCGCATAAGGATTAGTAGTAAGAAGATGAATTGCTTCCTAGGCAAATGCCATCTGCTTGTTTTACCGTTCCGCTTGGGCAAGATACTGAACTGCTCCCACTATAGCCACTACTGTAACTAGAGCCGCTGCTGTAACTAGAGCTTCCGCTATATGTTGAGCCAATGTTAGAACTTAAATCTAAGCATGTCCCATCAGACTGAATCGCTGTCCCAGACGGGCAGTTTTGTCGACTAGTTCCGCTGGTGTAAGAGCTTGAACCATAAGAGCTTGAAGACGTTTGAACTTGGCGTTGACGCGTTACGGTTTGAGGTTTGCACCCATTTTGATCCGTTACAACCTCACCGTCCCAGCACCGAAATTGCGCAATCGCGGTCGTGATAGTTTGCGGCTTACATCCGTTTTCAGTCGCAACTATTTCGCCGTCCCAACACTTGAACTGAGTGATTTTGCGTAATGTGCTACTCTGTTGGGTAACGGCGGGCCTATATGTCTGGGTAACGGCTGGTCTATATGGCTGCGTTACGGCTGGCACATACGAACGAGTTGCAGGTGCCGCGCAGTCTTTTCCGCAGTGACCACTCTCATAATCATATATATCACCATATGTACTGCCGAATATTCCCGCATATTTTGGCGCTTGTAAGCGGCTTTGTTGTAAAGGCGCAAATTGGCTTTGCGGCGTAACATCAAACTCAGTTAAGACTGATTGAGGCGCGGCGGCAACGGGCGTAGCGATGGCTGCGGTAATTGCTGCTCCGCTAAGTATTGTAAATTTAAATATAGTTTTCATGATATCCTCTTTAAACCAAACGGAGTTTGGCATTGACTGGTTTAGTTGTTCCCTCAAGCGATTTGGCCAAATCGAGCAAATGCTTGCGCGGGCCTTCACCCATTGAATAATAGGCGCGCACAAGGTCCATCGTTTCCTTTTTGGACAAAACGTCAGCGGCAATAATTT
>CAZJRU010000065.1:0-9201 GCA_964548315.1 uncultured Hellea sp. | reverse complement strand
AAGGAACTTCGATTTGACGGTCAAAACGGCCCGGACGCAGAAGCGCTTTATCTAAGACGTCTGGGCGGTTTGTAGCCGCAATAATAATGATGCCCTCATCGCCTTCAAAGCCGTCCATCTCAACCAAAAGCTGGTTGAGTGTCTGCTCGCGTTCTTCATGCCCCCCTGATGTGCCCACACCTCTATGGCGTCCGACGGCATCAATCTCATCAATAAAGATAATACACGGCGCGTTCTTACGCGCGTCGGCAAACATATCGCGCACACGCGATGCGCCAACACCGACAAACATTTCGACAAAGTCAGAGCCAGAAATCGTGAAGAAAGGCACGCCTGCTTCGCCGGCAACAGCACGCGCTAAAAGCGTCTTACCGGTACCGGGAGGTCCAATGAGCAAAGCCCCAGTTGGAATACGAGCCCCAAGACGCGTAAAACGGCCCGGGTCTTGTAAAAACTCGACAACCTCTTTGAGGTCTTCTTTCGCAGATTGCACACCCGCAACATCGTCGAAAGTCACGCGTTTGGTATTTTCGGTAAGCATTTTGGCGCGGGATTTACCAAAGCTCATGGCGCCTCCGCGTCCGCCCGACTGCATTGACCGGAAAAACATAATGGAAAGCCCAACGATTAAAAGCAGCGGCAAGGCATTAATGAGGACCGCCATTAAGGTGCTGGTGCGTTTAACCTCTTCAAAAGCGAAGGGCACATTATTAGCTTGAAACATTTCTATTGTTTTACTGCTTTGATAAGTCGGGCCATTGACCACAAACGGTCGGTCTTCATTGGTCTTGCCTGTAATTTTACCTTCAGCGTCGCTAATCACGGCAGATGCAATTTCGCCTTCAACCGCTTTTTTGGTCAATTCTGAATAGGTATATTCCGTCGGAGCTGAGCCCGCTTGCAAGGATGTTTGCGAAACAGATATCATGACGAGGAAGAGCGTTATGATAAGCGCCCACACTCCGAAATTTCGCATTGATTTATTATCCATGATGATTCACCAAAATTACCAATATTGCCTTCCCTTACACATAAGCATTCGAAAGTTAAAATAAAGAAGCTGTAACGGTTAATTTACAGAAGTTTTTCCTTTTAGGGGCGTTAAATTCCTAGTTAGTGACTCTAAACGCTCTCTTGCGAGGCATTTCACCTCTATCTCTGGGCGTTCATCGATTGAAAAGGCCATGTTTTGGTGAATAATAACCGGCATGCAGGGACGTACGGATTTATTCGCCGCCGACATCAGGGCTTGAAGTCTTTTTGAGCGCGGTATTTTCAAATCATAATTTGCGCATAACTCATAACCAGAGCGCTTTGATGATGCCAGAAAGCGCCCATCCCAGACTTTGGGACTTTTCGTAAGCGCCACCTTTGAGGCCTGCGGCGCCCCCCCTCTGTCCTTACGCCCCAAAACGGCGACCTTATCGCGGCAAATAAGTAGTCCTTCTTGATGCCTAAGCGTTTGCGCGCCTAAATAGGTAAACCCTTTAACGTCACCTGATTTAAAGCTTTGATATAAGCGGCCTAACCTATCGCGCTCTATAACGCCCCCGCTACCACCAACACAGCGCATGGCATGTGCAAGTAACTCCAGCGGCGGCAACTTTGGAAAGACAATTTCTCCTGCATAGCCAATGTCCGCCGTCCCCAAATCCCTTTGAAACAAATGACGTTCTTCTGAAAGCCCATAAGAGAGGTCTTTTGCCGCTGTTAAAAGATGGTCCTTTAGCGGGGTGTGCGTGTCTAAATACTCGCGAGCGCGAATGCGGGCATAGTCTCGGTTTTGATTACTCGGGTCTTCCGCCCATTTGAGGTTATTCTTTTGATTGTAGCCCAGTAAGTCCGCCCGCGAGACCGCCAGTAACGGGCGATATAGCCCAACACCCGCCAGTTCAGGCCACAGCGCCCCATAATAGTACTCCGCCATACCCGCCGCGCCGCGCCAATCTGTATGCCTGTCGTAGCGCATAAGCAGCGTTTCAGCCTGATCATCTTGGTGGTGAGCTGTGAGCAAATGACTTATCTTATTTTTGCGGCAAAATTCTCCCATCAACCCATAGCGGGCACGGCGCGCCTTTTCTTGAATTCCGCTTTTCGGATTATCATGGGACCATTGTAGGATATGGGTATCATGGCCAAGGCTCTGCGCAAACTGTCTTGCCCCTAAAGCTTCCTTGGCAGAACCGCGTCGCAACGCATGATCAACAATCAAAACCGCCGCGCATTGTGGATGATCTTTTAAGGCGTAAACCAACGCCGTACTATCCCCGCCACCAGAAAATGCGATTGCAAAGCGTTCAGCTTCGTTAGGTATGAGCGCCGATAATTTTAAGTAAAGCTGAGCCTTAAGCATGGCCTCGCCTAGCAGTTTATAGCGCTAGCATCCAGTCCGAGCCGCTTCCACTTTCGCCTTTTCTTTAGTCGAAGATGGCGCATCGGGAAACTGAGCGGGGAAAGTCGCTAAGGTTTGGCATGCTTCGGCTTTATTACCCAATTGACGCAAAGCCGCCGCAAGGCGCACCATCGCGTCAGGCGCTTTGACGCCTTTTGAATTCTCGCGCATTGACGCGATATATGCATCAGCCGCGTCTGCATATCCAGAACGGACATAATAGCTTTCGCCAAGCCAGAAGTTTATTTCGTCTTTGTCGGTCGCGTCTGGGTTAAACTCAAGGTATTGCTTAAAAGCCGTTTGCGCGCCGGAAAAATCACCTTCAGCGAGCTTTTGTTGACCTAATTTTCCCAATTGCGAAACGTCATTTTCGGCATATGACGTCACGTCGCGGGGAAAAGCTTCTGAGTTTTGATATGTGTCTTCGAAACTAAGCGTTCGTTCTTTGAAAACTGGCGCGCTTGGAATTTGCGACAACTGAGCCGAGTCATATGAAGGGTCTGAATAGGTCAATGGATTTGAATAGGTCTGAGATTGCCCCGCATAAGGGTCAGGTTGAGCAACTGAACCTGAAGAACTAAAGCTTTGGTCTTGTCCGTAAGTGCGCGGGGTATAGGGGTCTGATTGCACAGGAGACCCGGACGGCACTTCAGAAGAAATCAAATCCACGGCGTCAAGATGTACTTTCATACGGTCAATTAACGCTTGTTTTGTTTGCACTTCCGCCGCCATAACTTCTATTTGCTTTGCCAATTCATCTCGCTCAAACCTAAGAGTTTCAACCTCTCCCGTTAGGGTTCGCTGCGATTTTTCAAGCGCGTCCATTCTCTGCATCAACCGTTCCGCAGCAGGGTCGCCCGTCAACATCCGGCCTTCTAACGTTGTCAGGCGCTGGGAGAGCTGCGCGTCTACCGCCGCAAGCTCTTTCTTGCTTTGGGCGTGAGCGGGTAAAGCGAATACAGTCGACGTCATTAGAAGCGTGATAAATAATTTTGACACAGGTTCATCCTTTCACGACAGACCAGATTTTATTCAAGCACGAGCGCCCAATTAAAAAGCCAGGTCAAGACTGACCTGACTATATAGCTAAATTATGGCCATTCGCATTAAAAGGTCGTTAAGTTTCACCTAAGATGTTTTACCCAATGCCACCAGATTTTACACTCGTTAGACCGTTGCGGTTACGCGCCCAGCCTGCCTCAGTTGAGCGTCCATCAATGGGCCGTTCTTTGCCATAAGATACAGTTGTTAAGCGTGAGGGCACTATGCCTTGGCCTACAAGAAATGACTTTATTCGCTCAGCCCTCCGCGCCGCGAGCGCCAAATTATACTCACGCGTTCCGCGCTCGTCAGCGTTACCTTCTATGACTGCTGAGGTATTTCTGTAGTTATTGAGCCAATCAGCTTGACGACTAAGGGATTGGCGAGCTTCAGTCGTCAAATCATAGCTATTATAGTTGAAAAAGACCCTAGGCTCACCGCCAGATTGGTAAGCAAAATCTGCGACGGAACCAGGCGCTGGCGCATTGGGATCGACAACAACAGGGGGAACGTCAATAATTGGCGCTTGCTGCACAACAGGCTCTGGTGTTGGCGCGGGCGCGAAGACTTGGACAGGCGCGCTTTCCGCAACTTTTTGAATCACGGGCTCGGGGTCCGCTTTGGTCGCGCAAGCGCTAAGCCCAGCCATAAGACTAATTATCAGTAGAGTTTTTCTTATTGTCATTATTTTCTCCCAATTTCTTATTTTGCTTTATAATAAAGCTTGAAGATTACGTCCAATCAAGCAGAAACTTAGATATGCGCAAGTTTATTCTGTCTTTTCAAAGTTAAAGGGTAATTTATGACAAAATTTGGGCAAAGCTGAGATTTATTGCAAAAGAGGCGACCAAGCCGGATCGGATGAGCGGCCAGGTGTATTAATCTTGCGAATATTTTGCCCCGTCAGATCAACAGACCAGACTTCATTATACCCATTGCGGCCCTTTGTTTCTCTTGAAAACAAAATGACCCGGCCATTAGGCGACCAAGTAGGCCCTTCATCGAGATAACTTTCTGTCAATGTCCGTTCATCTGACCCATCTGTATCCATGACTCCTATTGAGTAACGTCCATTCAGACTTTTAACGAAGGCGATTTTATCCCCGCGCGGAGACCAAACTGGAGCAGAATAACGTCCCTTACCAAAACTTATCCGTTTCACATTGCTGCCATCTGAATTCATTGTGTAAATTTGAGGTGACCCACCGCGATCAGAATTAAATACGACCTTCCGCCCGTCCGGGGAAAAACTGCCTGACACATCAATGGCTGGCTCCGATGTTAACCGCGTAGTTGAGCGAGACCGAAGGTCCATTTTATATAAATCGCTATTACCTTTTTCCATCATCGACATAATCAGATGATTACCATCAGGTGAAAAACGCGGCGCAAACGTCATACCAGGGAAATTACCGAGTAGCTCACGCCGACCTGTTTCGATATCAAGCAAATAGACTTGCGGGACAACATTCTCATAGCTCATGAAGGTTATTTTTTGAGCAGATGGTGAAAAACGCGGCGTGATAACAAGGTCTGAGCCGGCAAGAAGATACTGTGGTGAATGCCCATCTTGGTCCATTATTGCGAGGCGCTTTTTACGATTTGTCTTTGTCCCTTTTTCATCGACAAACACAATACGGCTGTCGAAGTAACCCTCTTCGCCCGTCAAGGCTTTGTAAATGGCATCAGAGGCTTTATGAGCCGTTCGCCGCCAATTATCTGGCGTCGTCGCAAGCCGTAAACCCGCAAGTTGTTTGCCTGCAAAAATATCCCAAAGCCGGAATTCCACACGGATTTTCGTCGCGCTTTCGCGCACCACCTGCCCAGAAACGAGAGCGTCGGCCTTAATGACCCGCCAATCAGCAAAGGTAGGTTGGTAATCAATATTCGTTTGGCGTTCTAAAAAACTAGCGGGGTCTAAAGCATTAAACAAGCCCGAGCGCTCTAAGTCAGCTCTCACAACACTTGCTATTTCAGCCCCAATAGATCTGTTTTGAGAATCCGCAGATATAAAGTCAGGAATAGCAATCGGCGTGGGGTCAATATTACCTTTGGTGATATCAATTTCGAGCTGCGCATAGGCCTGTGTAGCGGTAAAAACCGCTAATAAACTTACAAAAAAAGCTGCAATTAAACGAGTCAAATCCGTATCCTTAAGTTCCTAAACTCACGCGAGTTGTATAATAAAATTTATACGTCTGGGCGAAAGTTTAGTGTCATCTCGCGCCATTGGCTATATTTTTCCGCAGGTAAAAAATCATAGGGCTGGCATTTGTTCACGGCTCTAATGGCTTCATCTGCCGCTAATTTATGAAAATGATTGATCTCACGAAAACTCCCAAGCTTAACTTGATTAACATAGCCGTCAGAGAACAAGCTCACCTTCACAGGAACAACAAGCTCTTCTGGGTTGGGGGCCGCAGCAGGAATAGACCAGCATTTATACATAGCAGACTGTAAAGCATGCAATTCGGAAAGTGTCATCGCCGAGCCCTCACCCACGCCCTCACGCGCAACGTCTGCAAACACATAATTATTTGTTTCAGACTGTAATGTTTGCTGCTGATTGACCTCTGGGGCTTGCTCTCTGACACGATTAACAAGGCCTGCTAACATATCCAAATCCACCTCTTGTGGCTTTTCTGGCTCGATTGGGACATCAGGCACATTAATCACGTCTTCCGTAATATCAGAATTTTCAGCAACATTGATAAGTTCGGCCAGTTTGTCCAAATCAATTTCTTGGGGTTCATCGGGTTCAGCAGGGGTTTCAGGCACTTCGATTTTTTCTTCGAAAACCTCTGATGTTGGCGCCTCGGCCACCTTCACTGTTTCCTCAACAACATCTTCGATTCGCTCTTGTAGCTCGCCGGCATCTTCTACATTCTTCATCGGCGTTTCGAGTGTCATAGGCTCGGGCGTTGGTTCCGGCGGAACGTCTTTTACCGGCTCTGGCCGTTTCACCGACGCCTTTATGTTTGTCAGATCATTTATCGTGACCATTTCAATGGGAATAATTTTCGTGTCCTCAAAAGGCTTTATCTCAGCCTTAAACAGAAAGAGCCCGCCTAACAGCGCAGCCGCGTGCAGTGAAAGTGATATCAGAATACCAAAATTCATCTATTGTGAAATCGGGTCCGTTACGAGGCCCAGGTTAGAAAACCCGGCAGAGTTTACGCGTGCCATAACCTTCATCACGGCTCCGTAGTCACTATCTTGATCAGCGCGCAAATATATACGTTCATCATAGCCATTGGCAGATACGGCCACGAGACGAGACGCCAGATCATCTAGAGTAATTTCTTCTTCTTGGATAAAAACTTTACCATCAAAGTCGACAGTAATCGTAATCGGTTCTTGTTCGGATGGTAGCGATTTCGCGTCGGTTTTAGGCAGCTCAACAGGCACGCCGACTGACAATAACGGCGCTGCAATCATGAAGACAATCAGCAAGACAAGCATAACATCAACCAATGGCGTAACATTAATCTCAGCGTTAAGACTGTTGCGCCCGCCGCGTCTACGAGAGCCGCGCCTTGCCCCCCTTGATGATGTTCCTATCGCCACAACGCTTATCCTTTAGAGATTTTACGAGATAAAATCGCCGAAAGCTCGTCAGCATACCCTTCGAGGCGGCCCGCATATTTATCAATATCTGTAGAATATTTATTATAGAAAATAACCGCAGGAATAGCCGCAATAAGACCAAGGGCCGTCGCGAAGAGCGCTTCCGCAATACCTGGCGCGACAACCGATAAATTTGTATTTTGCGAGGCCGCAATCGCGCGGAAGGAATTCATAATCCCCCAGACCGTCCCAAAGAGTCCAATAAAGACAGAGGCCGAACCAATTGTCGCCAGCACTGACAATCCACGTTCCGCTTTGGAAAGCTCTCGGTTCACAACAAGGTTCATAACGCGGTCAATTCGCTCATGTGTTGACATAATCGCGGCTTCATTGCGCGCTGTTTTCATGCTCTCTTCATATTCGCGCATAGCCGCCGCAAAGACGCGCGCCATAGGGTCTCTTGTATCACCAGACATCGCCCGCGAGAGCTCATCTAAGGTTTTACCAGACCAAAACGTCTCTTCAAATAAGGTCGCTCGGCGTTTGAGCAAAAACATGGTTATGCCCTTATCCACCGCAATCGCCCATGACCAAATAGAGGCCGCAATCAGAATAATCATAACTAATTTAACAACCCAATCGGCCGCTTTGAAAAGAGCCCAGAAGGTGAAATCACCATTTGATATAGGCTCAAGAGCGCCAGCCTGCATTATTAAATCTATTAGATACATATATTTCTTTCAAAAGCACCGATTCGTCGTAGAGCAATCTAGCCATTATCTATGTCTGGTTTAAGGGAAATCACCAGGCAAGAGCTAATTAAGAGGCCGTAAGGTTTGCTTTTAAAAATCTTTTCTTAACCATAGCCTAGAAGAATAAAGTTAGCAGATAAATAACAATTCTTTCTCGTTCAGACACAATTCAGACGTATTGTAAGATGATAATGTTCAAATGGAGGCATATATGTCAAAACTCACACCTTTTTTAACCCTTGCGCTTTTGGGTGCCTTGGCCGCGTGTAGCACAACACCAGAGCCCCTACCTGAACCTGTTGTTGTGGTTGAAGTTCCGGCGCCTGTTCTAACCTGCGCGCCTGTCTCGACCCTACAAAAAGTGACCGTTCCGGCGGAAACAAAGATCCAATATTACTCAACGGGTATTGATAATGGTCAATATGAGGACATTCAATCCGCGCAATTAAAGCGCACCATCATCATCAAACCGGCTCAAGTTTTTTACGTCAATAGTGAAGGCCGGGAAGTCTTAGACATCTGTGAAAACGTCCCAACTGGCGATGTTGGTCCAGGCGTTGGCGAAATTATCGAAGGCGACGGTTAAGCTAAGAGCCGCGCGGATACGGCGTTCCGAAACGCTGGGCGTAATATTTCCCAATATCACGGGCATTGTTGATAAAACGGTGCCCGTTTTTTTGCATAATACCACAATTCTCAAATGACGGACTTCCCTCAGCTAAAACAAGCGTCGGACAGTTTTGGTTTTTATCCCCCAGCAGAGCCACAAGGTCTGCTCGGGGCCGCGCTATGGGTTGATAATGAATATCCACGCTCTCTTTGATGGCAGGAAAATAAGACAATATCCCCCACATCTCAGCGCATTCAGGACAATACTCCCGCCGCTCATTATCATAAAATCCGGGGGCTAAGAGGAAGAGCGTATCACGTGACATTAGAAGTAAACCTTTAAAACTTGATCCAAGCGGCGACGTACAAGCGCGGTGAGTTTTTGCAAGCCGTAATGATCCAGCACCGCGCGGTAAATATCCTCGCGGCCCATAAATTCATCTTGGGTGCGGATTTCAAGCACGAGCGCCGCGAGTTCGCTCATAGGGATTTCAGCAAAGCCGCGTGTCCCAAGATCGCGGACAATAACACGGGGACTATCAGGCAAGCGTACAATCCAGCCAACGCTATCCTCGGGCCCGTCAATCTCGCTATCCTCTTCTTTCTCGAGCAAAATTTCGCCCGCTTTCACGCCTGCCAATAACGCCCGCTCACAAAGCTTGCGCACAGGACCAGCAAGCTTCATCACCCCGCTCGCTTTCCCATAAGTTTGAAATAAAGCCAGCGCCTGCATAGGTCCTTCAGCGGCCAAAATTTCAGTCATGCCATGCATATATTGCGCTTGGCTCGCGCGGCGAACATCGGCGGTGGGGCGGGTGGTCCATGACGTGAATGGTTTGT
>CAZJRU010000064.1:0-9310 GCA_964548315.1 uncultured Hellea sp. | reverse complement strand
CGCGCCGCGCCGAGGTAACCTGCGTCGGCGCTGCGGCGATGTTTTTGAACGGACCAAAACAATCCCGCCTCAATAGGCGAAACCTTCGTATCAATATCGTGCCCATAAAGGCAAAGCCCTGCCTCCAAGCGCAGACTATCGCGCGCGCCAAGGCCAATCATTTCAACATCATCATGAGCCAGAAACATATCAACCAATGTGTTCACATCCTCATGCTTGACGGAAATTTCATAGCCGTCTTCGCCCGTATATCCTGAACGCGAAACATGACACCAAATCGTCTGAGTCAAAGGAATATCGATTGAACTCATAAAGACGAGGTCTTTAACGGCGGGGTTAAATTTCGAGAGTACCTCAACCGCCTTGGGGCCTTGCAAGGCAATGAGCGAGAGCGTGTCATCTGCGACATCTAATGTAATCCCTGCAGGGAGGTGTTTTTCTAGATGCGCAAAATCATCGGCCTTGCACCCGGCATTGACAACGAGGTATAGCTTATGATCATGGCCTTGAAACCCGAGACGCGAGATCATCAAATCATCTAAAATACCGCCGTCCTCATTGAGAAATTGCGAGTAGCGTTGTTGTCCGGGCTCAAGAGATTGAATATCGGCGGGGACCAACTTTTCCAGCGCTTTTGCCGCCGTTTCGAATGTTCCATCATCGGCAAAAATAAAACATTGCCCCATGTGAGAGACGTCAAAAAGCCCCGCTTTTGCGCGTGTATGCAGATGTTCTTTCATCACGCCCATGGGATATTGAACGGGCATATCATAACCCGCGAAAGGCACCATTTTTGCCCCATGGGCAATATGTTTGGCGTGTAATGTTGTCTTGAGTAGATCAGACATAGGCGCACTTTCCGCTCTCGCGTTCTGTGCCACCCGCTGTCCTCTTGGGCCTGAGAGATTCACGAATAGGACTTATGACCGGCCTATCTGCTTACTCCGTCGGCGGGGTGTCTAACCAAATCACCCGCTTTCCAGCGTTTTGTCTGCCAAGCGGTCCTTGGGGCCTGAGAGTTTCCGGTGGCGGTTGCTCCTTCGGCGTCCTCGAATTGCTAGCAATTCGAGATACTCTCCCGCTTGGAAGAGTGGTTCTCCTATGGAGGATTCGTTGTTGCGAGTCAATTTATCTAAAACTTCATCCACACAATTTCTTAATCTACCCATGCTAAACATTCGCAAAATAAGTGAATGCGTAAGGGATTATTATGTCGGATATTGAAGGTAATTTTGCAGCCGTAGGGTCAGGAAAATCAGAAGCCGAAGTTGCTTTTGACCTTTTGAATAAACTTAAAGGTCAAGGTGTTTGGGGCGAACGTAATCTTGGCGCTATTTTGGACATGTTCGCCGAATGTTTAGACGCGGCGAAAGGCTACCGGGCTTATCCTGGTCAAAACAAGGTTGACGTCGGTATTAAACAAATTGGTCCTGCTTCTGCAACATCAACGCCGCAAACCATGGCTTCGCAGGCTTCAATACCCCAACCCCCTGTGCAAGCACAGCTACAAACTGCTGCGCCAGCTGCCCCTCAACAAGCCGCGCCGGTTCAGCCCGTTCATGCTCAACAACAAAGTTTACAACAAGCTTATAAGCCTGCTGTATAATTACATGCGCTCTGGGGCCTCTATGCCTAATATATAGAGGCCATGTTCCAATTGACGTAACGTCATTTCAGCCAAGGACAGACGCGACGCCTTGATGGCGGCGGGTGTGTCGCCAGCTAAAATCGGACAATCCGTATAAAATCGGGAAAAGGCTTGAGCCAAACGAAATACGTGATCGCACAATAAATGCGGCGCGTATTTGTCAGCTGCCGAATTCAAAGCTCTATCAAAACTATCCAGCGCCAATATCAAGCCCGTCTCTGAAGGCTCATTTATAATGATCTCACCAGCAGACAGGTTTTGCACTTTTGCCTTTCGCAAAATGGATTTAACTCTTACCGCCGCATAAAGAAGGTAAGGGCCCGTTTTACCCTCAAAGGCCGTAAAGCGCTCGGGGTCGAAAATATAATTCGTCATACGCTGATTTTGCAAATCGGCAAATTTAAGCGCGGCGACCCCAACCTTATTTGCAATGTCAGCTCTTTCTTCAGCGGGAAAGTCCGCGCCTATACCTGTTTCTGCTAGGCGCTTGTCCGCCGCCTCATACATCATCGATAGGAGGTCTTCTAATCTTAGCACGCCCCCTTCACGAGTTTTAAATGGCTTCCCGTCTTTCCCATTCATTGTCCCAAAACCTAGATGGTCGAGCTGCTCGCGCTCATACCATCCCGCTTTCACAGCGGCGCGAAAGACCTGCTCGAAATGTAGAGCTTGGCGTTGATCAACAACATATAAAATTAGGTCTGGGTCAATTTCAGTTTTTCGGTCAACTAAGGTCGCCAAATCAGTCGTGTGATAGAGCACAGCGCCGCTTGATGCCAAAAGCATAACTGGCGGGGTGTCTTTTTTTTCATCCTCGCTCGACACGCGAATGATAAGCGCTCCGTCATCCTCTTCCGTAATGCCTTGCTTTTTCAAATCCTCGATCATGCCGGGTATTAACGGGTCAACCGCGGCCTCGCCTTTCCAAAGATCAAACTCGACGCCTAAAGCGCCGTATCCCTTTTTCAAGGCCGCTATAGAGACCGTAATAAAATGCTCTAATAAAGCGCGGTAACCCAGGCGGCCCGCCTGTAATTCAGCCGTTGCTCGGCGTGACCTTTCCATTCTTTCAGGGTCTGCTTTAGCTTTGTTTGATGCCGCGGGGTAGAGACGCGCGAGATCATTCATATCCACGGGGGCATCAGAAGGAAATTCGCCCTCAAAGCTTTCATCAAAATAAGGAAGGTCCGGGCTTTCATCCATCAATTCAGTTATCAGATGCCCCATTTGTAAGCCCCAATCCCCTAAATGGACATCACCAATCACCTTATGACCTTGAAAGCGTAAAAGCCGTTTTAAGCACTCACCAATAACGGCCGAACGTAAATGTCCGACATGCATAGGTTTAGCTACATTGGCCCCGCCATAATCGATAACAATAGATTTAGGGTCGAGCTGTCTGGCGCCGACACGGTCGTCACTAGCCAGATCTTTGCCGCGCGTCGTCAAAATTGATTGAGTGGGGTGTATATTTATAAACCCAGGCCCAGCAATCTCCATCTTGTCAATGGCTGGATTATCTTTTAATTTTTCAACGATTTTATTGGCTATTTCTCGCGGGTTCGCTTTCTCACCCTGTTTTTTCAGAAAGCCAGCTGCCGCCATCGCGCCATTGCATTGAAAGGGCGCCAAATCTGGACGGTCGGACTCGCGTATTTGACCTAATTCAGCTGGAAACCTAAGGTCTTTGAAGGCCTCTCCACTAGCGTCATTGAGTGTCTCAAGAATAGACGGCATACGAAGTATCCCGCTTAGTTTTGACCAGCAGAAACACGGAACCTTTTACCGTCCGCGTTAAATTCACGCTGTTCAGGGGTAAGTTCAAACCCAACGATAATTTCAAAGTTTTCACCCGAAGTCCCTTCAGTCGCGCGCGGGATAACAATCTTCTCAACCCGCTCCGTCAGTGAAACGCGGTCTTGTCCAGCAGGAAACGTCACTTGAATAGGAAAGACTTCTTTATTGATTACTGCAATGTTTTTACGCGTAACCGCAACAAAATATTCGTAAGTCGCGGCCCCCTGGCTAGCCGCCGCTGGTCCTCTACCAAAACTCATATCAATTTCTAAGTCACCTTCAATTGGGCGCGTGCTGTAATAACGACAAAGACTTCGAACTTTGTTGATCTCTGCCGTAAACCCGACATTAGAGAAAGTCTGCTTATCTCCGCGAAACTCTACCATCCTTGAAGCGTCATATAGCGCAAAAGCTCTCGGACAGGGCCCAGGATTAGTTTCACCCGCTTCGCCAATTTGTAGAACTTCAGCCGTGCCTCTACATCCCGTAAAAGCTAAGGTAGCCATCAGTAGAAAGCCAAGACAATATCTTGATAATTTCATCATTCGTTCCGAATTCATCTATTTATTTCCACCTAACTATAGCTTGGCAGATTCACTTCTGCTAGGTCATAGACAGATATCAACGCCGCCGCAACGCTCAAGATGCGATGAATAGGGCGTATGAGGAGAATTTAATGTCTGGCCAAGTCTCTAATGCTTCACGTCCGCATAAAACGGTATTGCTCGCCTCGCCTCGCGGGTTTTGCGCAGGCGTAGACCGCGCGATTCAAATCGTCGAAAAATCAATCGAAAAGTACGGCGCGCCCGTTTATGTCCGTCATGAAATTGTGCACAACCAACATGTTGTCAAACGCCTAGAAGGATTAGGCGCTGTTTTTGTTGAAGAACTGGATCAGTGCCCAGATGACAGGCCTGTCGTTTTCTCCGCCCACGGCGTTCCCAAATCCGTGCCTAAAGCTGCGCAGGCTCGAAATCTGACATTTTTAGATGCAACCTGCCCTTTGGTTTCAAAGGTTCATGTCGAAGCGGAAAAGCATGCGCAAGCGGGACATCATATTCTTTTAATTGGTCATGAAGGTCATCCTGAAGTGATCGGAACCATGGGGCAACTTCCCGATGGTCATATTACACTCATCGAGACAGAAGACGATGCCCATAGTTTCGTTCCGCAAGACCCCAATAATTTGGCGCTCGTAACTCAGACGACACTATCGGTTGACGATACGGCAAACATGATTGCAATTCTCAAAGAGCGGTTCCCCACGATTGCACTGCCATATAAAGAAGATATTTGTTATGCCACGACAAATCGTCAGGCTGCTATTAAAGTAATTGCGGAGGAATGCGATCTACTCCTCGTTATAGGCTCTAGCACGTCATCAAATTCAAAACGTCTTGTTGAAGTCGGAGATAAAGCAGGTGCAGATGATGCTATGCTTATTTCAAGTGCAAAAAAAATAAATTGGGACAAGATAGACGCGGCCAAAACAATTGGATTGTCTGCGGGCGCAAGCGCTCCAGAGTATTTAACAGATGGCGTTTTAGCCGCCCTAAAATCACGATATGAGGTTGAGATAAAGGAATATGAAGTCACCAAGGAAAATGTGATTTTCCGGTTGCCGCGACAGCTTATGAAGGTCTAACGCATTTTATAATGTCGTCAGCTAAGAACCTTACAATCTACACAGACGGGGCTTGCTCAGGAAACCCTGGACCTGGCGGCTGGGGCGTTTACATGCAATTTGGCGGCAGGGAGAAATCTCTGTCAGGTGGCGAATTAGAAACAACAAATAACCGCATGGAACTTATGGCAGCTATCAAAGCCCTCGAGGCCATAAAGCCTGGTTTCAAAGGTGAAACGATATTGTGGACGGATAGTACCTATGTACTCAAAGGGATAACCGAATGGATTCATGGATGGAAAAAGCGGGGTTGGAAAAAATCTGATAAGAAGCCCGTCATCAATGCCGACCTCTGGAAAGAATTAGACGCCTTAAACGCAACGCGCGAAATTGAATGGAAATGGGTTAAAGGACACGCTGGAATAGACGGAAATGAACGCGCCGACGCATTAGCGCGCGAAGGCATTCCCAACCAATCTTGATTTTTGGTGCCTTTAGGCGAAGCCAAATCAATTATGCCCCTGTGAGGTGCAAACTCTGTATCGGTTATATAAATGGCGTCAGTTATGTGCGATGGGCCTACAGGACAACACAGTAACGGCAAACGACAATGCACCTTTTGGGTCGGGGCAGGATGTATCATCTTTAGATATAAATCATATCCAGTCTTTGTTGCCAAACACTCAAAGAGTTATTCAAGGATCTGAACCCACCGTTAACTCCGACGTTAAAGGCCAAAGTTTAAAACTATCCGTTTTTTTATGGATAGCAGCTTTAGCGCTTGGCTTTGTTAATTTTTTTATAGCAACATCCATGGAGTTTCAGTCATTTTCTGCACTCGCTATTCTTTGGGCTGGGGTATGGACGAGTTACGTAGCCTCCGATTTCAAATATTGGAGATTAAGTGAATTGGCAATTATCAGCGCCATGGGCGGGCTCATGGGTATTGTTATCATTGCCGCGAATTATTTTGGCATCAAACTAACCCTCATCGACTCAGCGTTAATTATGAGCGTCTTATCTTTATTGATGGGCTTTGTATTAAAGTCGCGTATCGCGGTATTAGTCTCAATATGCGCGACCTTAATTTGGTCAACTCTCAACTTTCTAGGTGCGCCCCTCAATAACCTCATATTTATCTTTCCCTTTTTCATTCTTGGGCAAATTTATTGTAGCGCAAAAATCAATTCGCCGCTTACTCATAAATTAGCGACATTGATGGGGTACATCGGTATCTTTGCCTTGCTGTCCACATTATGGACCAGCGGCCTCATGCCGATAACCTTCATAGCCTCCCTATTATTTATAATTGGCGTAGCCCAGCACAGATGCGGGAAAGCAGCCGAGGACTCTCATATAAGCGGCAGCAAGATACACATATTTTGCGGTTGGGTGATTGCCGTCACAAGCGCAATTGTGTTTCAATATTTTTGGCTGAACCCTGATATGTCTCACTTACTCTCAACCACGCCAAATGCATCATATTTGCGCCTCTGGAAAGGAGCTGTAGCACTCTCCATTTTGGCAATATTCATAAGTGGTATAATTAGATTTAAGCATACTCAAATCACGCTTCCAGGTATTTTTCTTTTAACGCTGGGGTCATCACTAATCCCTCTAATGATGTGGTTTCCTCAATTGCCAGAAACTCTGGTCCAAAACGTTTCTGGTGTTAAGACCGTGCCCACATTTGGGATTACTATCGGAGCTGGGGTCGTGGCAATAGGCCTTGGATTTGCAATCAACGGAATAAGAAGAAAATCTTGGGTAATGATATCTCTTGCACTGATGGCGCTCGCAATTGAGGCTGTCTTGTTGATGACGCCGCTGTTATTTACAGCAGATAACATCGTTATATTCCTTACAGCCCTGATAACGACGCTTGCTATTGGTGGCACTATTGCGGGCAATAGCCTTGCCTTTGAAACGCCGCCCTCAAACCTCAAATACGCTTAGGTCATACTCATCTTTGTAGATTTCGGAGCCACCCATAGGGGCGCCACTATCATACCGCCAACATAGCCGCCAATATGCGCGGCCCAAGCCAGACCAACGCCTAACACAGGTTCTGCAGCGACCATTATAATATTGATCACAGCCCAGCCTAATCCGAACTGAAGCATTTTTTCGCGCCCACCTATCGCCCAGCCTGTTGTTGCAAATAAAGCCGACGCCCCGCCAGACGCGCCAACTGCCGCCGCATTGACAGCAGAACTTAAGGACCACCAACCCCACTGAAAAACACCGCCCACAACAACCCCTACTAAAAATATAATCAAGAAAAGAACATTTGCGCCCGCAGGCAATTTTACGTTTTTCTCTCTCGTCTTTATGCCGCGTATCGTTGCTATTCCAAAAATAATAATCATTCCCGTATTCATCAAAACATGAGACCAACTACCATGCAAAAACCCATGGCCCACAACGCTAAGAATGTTTGACAGGCCGTCGGTCCCAGGCGTGTTGAGCGGTCGCAGCATACCGTATAGCCCAAAGAGCCTATCCAAAGACGCTGGCAGAACCGTGATAAACGCAAAAATCACGATGAGAACTCCGCCCAAATAGGCCGGAACTTTCTCGCTAAAGTTAAACATAGGTTCGGACGGTCGTTGATTTCTTTTCATGAGAGGGCCCTAAACTGTTTCTTTCCTCTGCAAAAGATAAATCCTCTCTTTCGGTTTTGATAGAATCGCGCGCATATGCGCCCCAGAAAGGATTTACCTATGCAAGCGTTGAACATGCCCCATCAAAATTCATGGTATGTCCAGGTCAATGGGCAGGTCTATGGCCCGTATAGCGATGAACAAATGCAAGGGTTTTGTGTTGAAGGCCGCGTAAACGCATATTCCGTCTTATCCCAATCGCCCCATAATGGGTTTACCCAAGCGACCCAATTTCAAAGCTTTTTAAACTGGAGCGGCAGGCTCCAACCTCAGCATCAAATGGGAACAGCCAAGTATCCTGCTCAGCAAAACCCTGTTGCCCACGCTCCCAATCCAGCTCAAAATCAGATCCTTCGTCCCGTATCCCAGCCCCAAGCAGGGGTGTTGGCACGGCAAATGGTTGCCCCCGCAGCTCCGAGCTCTATTGCGCCTAGCCCGACGTTAGAGGCTCAGCCAATACCTTCGCCAACCCCATCACCCCAAGACCCAATGGTGTTATCTGCGCCCATGGAGATTAACAACGCCCCAACCTTAACCGTCTTTATGGTTATGGCTGAAATCCGATCAGTCAATGGCATGGATTTTCTGCAAGCCCTTCAATCTCAGGGGACAGCGCAGAGAATTGGCGACTCTCTCTGGCTATTGCAAAGCGAGGCGAGCGTCGAACAATTGCGTAACGTTCTAAGCCAAACTTTGACCGGTGATGACCGTCTGTTCTTGCTTGATAGCTTTGCCAATAAAACAGCTTGGTTTAATATTGGGACCAATATGGATACGCGCATTCGCGAACTTTGGGATATTCCAAACTAGCGAGCTATTTCTTTAAGCCCCGACTTAAATCTTTTAGCATTAGCGACATAAACATCAGCATTAAGTTTAAGCATAGCGATATGTTGCTCGCTGAGCTCTTTGATTATTTTGCCTGGCGCGCCGACAACCATAGAGCCATCAGGTATGACTTTACCTTCGGTGACAAGGGCATGGGCCCCAATGATGCAATTCTTACCAATCTTAGCCCCGTTTAAAACCGTTGCTCCAATACCGATCAACGTATTGTCTCCGATGGTGCAGCCATGAAGCATGACTTGGTGCCCAACGATAACGCCCTCACCCAAAGTCAGCGGCATGCCGGGATCGGTATGAAGGACCGAATTATCTTGAATATTGCTCCGCGCTCCGATTTGAATAAGGTCATTATCCCCGCGCAAAACAGCGCCAAACCAAACCGAACTTCCGGCCAGCATTTCAACATTACCCATGACCTGTGCATGGGGCGCTATATAAACATCTTCGGCGAGCTTTGGCGCAACGCCGTCAAGTTCATAAACAGCCACAGTTAAGCTTCGTCCAAATCAACTTGAAGAATAGAGATATTGAGATCGTAAGACACATCATCTGGGTCTTCATTATCAACATAAAGAAGCCCTAAGATTTCATCATTTAAGTACACCTCGACGCTGTCTGCAACTTTACGAGGCTTAATTGTTATGCCCTCATTGCCGAGACGTTTGCACAAATAATTGCGTACAGAGATAATTTCTTCAGGGCTCATTCGGCCTCTCCTAATGTTTGAATCAT
>CAZJRU010000063.1:5735-9381 GCA_964548315.1 uncultured Hellea sp. | reverse complement strand
AGTTTTGGTCGCCTAATTTATAATAAGCATCTGCCAAAGCGGCGCGGCCTTCGCCGGAGACAGGCTCGCGCCCTGCAAACCATGCAACAGTTCTTTGGGCGGAGAGAGGTTTGTCAAAGAGAATTTTCTCCGCTTTGGCCTGTATGGATGTCATACGTGGCCAGCTAGATAGATTATGCGTAACATATGTGAGCTCATCCAACGTGGCTCTGGGATTGCGCGCGGCCCGAACCCATTTTAGCGTATCTGTCGCAATTGGGTCATCAAGCTGACGAATATTTTGATTAAGCTCGGTCCAGCGGCCCGCTCTTGCTGCGCTTACGCCTTTGCGAAACCGCTTTGCGTCTCTGTCCGATAGATATTGTGACGCGTTAGGGGCCGCAGGTTTAATGCGCGGCGTTGGCACCTCTGCATAGGCCTGAGGCGCGGCCATGACCGATAAGCTCGTAAAAACGGTAAATAACAGGCTTGGGATAAAGCGCTTTGTGTGTCTTGCCTGCATGAATCGAACCGTTTCCATGGTTTAGTTTAATCTCTGGCTTGCAAGGGACAAGAAAAGAACGTTATTAGGCGCCATTAATGACATAGTTGTAACCCACGTATTATAACCGTGTTGAAGATGTAAAAGAAAGCGCATTATGATTAAAGGTTCAATAACAGCTCTCGTGACGCCTTTTAAGGATGGCGGCATCGATGAAAAGGCCTTTGGTGAATTTATTGACTGGCAAATCGAGAGGGGCACCCATGGTCTTGTACCGTGCGGCACCACAGGCGAGACGCCGACTCTAACAGATAAAGAGCATCGCCGCGTGATTGAGCTCTGCGTCGAGGCGGCCAATGGCCGTGTCCCTGTCATTGCGGGGGCTGGTTCCAATGAAACAACTGTGTCTATCGCCTATGCTAAAAAGGCCAAAGCGGTTGGGGCTGACGCCGCGCTTGTCGTGACGCCTTATTATAATAAGCCGAGCCAAGAAGGCATCTATCTGCATTTTAAAGCGATATCCGAAGCTGTCGATATTCCCATCGTCGTTTACAATGTGCCAAGCCGCAGCGTCGTTGACATTACCAATGACACGATGGGTCGTCTCGCGACCTTGCCAACTGTCATTGGCTGCAAAGATGCCACAGGCGATATTTCCCGGGTGAGCGGTTTGATTGACCGCTGCGGGGAAGACTTTATCCAGCTCTCAGGGGATGACCCGACAAGTTTGGGGCACGCTGTTCATGGCGGGAAGGGGTGTATCTCCGTGGGATCAAATATTGCGCCTAAGCAATATGCAGAATTTCACACTGCCTTAATGGCAAAAGATTTTGTCAAAGCTCAAAAGATTAATCACACGTTAGACCGCCTGCATAAGGATTTGTTCTTATGCCCAAGTCCCGCGCCGACAAAGTTTGCGATGAATCTTTTAGGTAAGATGGACTCTCATGTTCGTCTGCCGATGACGCCCTGTGTTGAGACAACGAAAGAGGCCGTTCAGTCTGCGATGACGCGGGCAGGCGTTGCGTTTTAGCCATGGCAAAGCCTAAAAAGGCAGATCCCAACAATAAGACTATCGCTGAAAACCGCCGCGCGCGCTTTAATTATGCGGTCGAGGAAACCTTTGAGGCGGGTATTGTTCTGGTGGGCACCGAGGTCAAAGCCTTGCGCGAAGGGCAGGCCAATATAGCCGAGAGCTATGCCGCCATTGAGAATGAAGAGCTCATGCTGATTAACGCCAATATCCCGATTTATGCCCCGGCGAGCCAGTTCAACCACCTTCCAACGCGCCCGCGAAAGCTTTTAATGAAACGCCGAGAGCTCAATAAGCTCATGGCGGAGACGCAGCGAAAGGGCCGCACAATCGTGCCGCTAAAAATGTATTTTAACGATAAAGGCCTCGTCAAACTTTTGGTCGGTGTGGCCACAGGTAAAGATAATCGTGACAAACGCGACTCGGTCAAAAATCGGGATTGGCAGCGCGATAAAGCGCGGTTAATGCGCGAAAAAGGGTAGGGTCGGCGTCTTGCTTTGCGGGCTAAGACTCGTTTAATAAGCTCAGAACTTGCTCTTTTATGGCCATCAAGGTGGCTTTACTCCCGCCTGATTTTATAATTACGCGGCCGCCAAAATAGAGTGTCCAGACAAGTTCGACTTTATCTGCGGCGGGCGTATCCTTTAACGCGTTAGCAATACCTTGTTTCATACGCTCCATGCTTTTCTGGACGGCTATTTCAGTGGGTTTATCAAAGGGGGCTTGGTCGACGGCGGCGTTACATAAAAGACAGCCCCAGCGGCCTCTCTTTGTTTGCGCCGCGTCCACGAGGCTTTGCATTAAAGCCGCAATACGCTGCTGGCCTGATAAGTTTGCGCCGGACAACATGGCGACGCCGTCACTGACGTTTTCCTGATCATAACGCCCGAGCGCCTCAAGATAGAGAGATCTCTTATCGCCATAGGCCGCGTAGAGGCTTCCTTTTTGAAGCCCCGTTGCGGCCGTGATATTGGCGTAAGAAGTGCCTTCATAGCCATGTTCCCAAAAGACATCACGAAGGGCTGTTAAGACGACATCGCTATCAAATTCTCGGGGACGGGCCATGTTTTAGGTTCCTTCGTCGCGATCAGTAGGTTTATCCAGCGCGTGCTAGGAACGGCTTTAGAAGCGGATCTAGACCACCCGCAGCCTCTAAAGCTGCAATATCAGACCCGCCGCCGACATGCGTATCGCCAATGAAAATTTGCGGTACGGTATGCCGGCCAGACTTTTTAATCATCTCATCTCTTAAGGCGTCATTATCAGTGATTTCTATTTCAGTGAAAGAAACGCCTTTTGCAGCCAAGAGCGCTTTTGCCCCCTTACAATAGGGGCAATAGCTTTTGGAATAGATTACGATGGATTTTGTCATGTTTAAGGTCCTTAGTCTGATTTGAGCTTTTAGGAAGCGTTCAGCTTAGCCTAGGTCCGCTACGCCGAGCGGCACAGAGAATTTTTCACACCAAACATAGACTTGAGAGAATTGTCCAGGTGTAAAATTAGCGGGCAGTTGATAGGTTTGACCGCCGGTCTTGTTTTTCAAAGCGCCGAGCTTATTGGCCGCGACATAGGTTTCACCATTACCTAAGGCGACAACAGGGTCAGGGGCGCCGTCGAGAGAAAAGTCTGCGGCAAATCTAAGTTGATAGCCATTCGCTGTTCTTTCTAATGAAACTTGACCTGTTGTGATGTGATCAGAGCGTCCTGAAAAGTTACCCGTTGAAAGCGTCTGAGCACTACTGGCAACGGCCGAGGCTGTAGAATTTGTAGCACTTGCGTTATTTGTTTGCGCATTGCCGCAAGCTGAGAGTGAGAGGGCGATTGCCGCAGTTCCGAGAAGAGTTATGACTCTATTTTTATTTAACATTGTGTAGATCCTCTATTATTAACCGATTGGTCAATTACTAATTAAAAACAAAAGGCGCTTCCGCCTTGGATTTATGAGTTAGTAATTATAAACCAATTGGTCAATAATGGAATTATCACAAAAGCGTGTGCAGTGGTTTTCTGACATGTTTCTCAGTTGACGGCCTAAGTTATTCCTATACCGACCCACGGTCTTTAGAGTTTAGGAATCAAGTTCGATGTCTTTTAAGCGTCTTTCAATTGCTAGCCTGCCAATTGCTAGCCTG
>CAZJRU010000063.1:0-5635 GCA_964548315.1 uncultured Hellea sp. | reverse complement strand
AGTTCGATGTCTTTTAAGCGTCTTTCAATTGCTAGCCTGCCAATTGCTAGCCTGCTTGTGTCATCAGGCCTTTGGGTTTTGACGGGTCAATCAGCTCTGGCGCAAAGTGCCCAAAACGAGATTATCGTCACGGCAACGAAAATTGAGAAAAACATTCAAGACCTTGGCCTGAGTGTCAGCGTTGTTGACGGAGATGTTTTATCTAAATTTGATGGGGCCGAAGAGCTCTCACAACGCGTGTCAGGCCTGCAAGCCGCTGTTGCCAATGGCAGTCAAATTGCGTTTCAAATTCGGGGTATCGGCGCGGTGGACCATCAAGCTTTGACGCCGACAGCCGCCGCTGTTTATGTTGATGGCACATATCTGGCCACCAATGTTCAAACCAGCCCGCTGCTCTTTGATATTGACCGCGCCGAAGTCTTGAAAGGGCCGCAAGGGTCCCTTTATGGCCGCAATGCCTCTAGCGGGGCGATTAATTTTAACTCTGTCCTGCCCAGTGATGAGAAGAGCGGTTATATTGGCGCGGAATATGGCCGGTTCAACCGGTTCAATTTAACGGGCGCGGCAACTGTGCCCGTTAGTGATATATTCTCCTTGCGTCTGTCAGGACGTTATCTAACGCAAGATTCGGTCTTAGAAAATGTCGTGACCAACCCTGATTTTACCGCGCCAGAAGAGGCGGGCGGGGAGCGCGATGAATTTGGCCTTAGGGCCATTGGCCGCTTGCAAGCCTCGCCCAACACCGAAGTTCTGCTTAATGTCCATTACGCCGAAGATAATGGGATTAACGCCGCGCCGCTCAATGATAGCCTTGATCTTGAAGACCATCAAATTTCCATCGGGGCGGAAGGTATTCAAGATACGGATAATGAGTTCTACGGGACCTCAGTGACTGTGACCCATGATTTTGGTGATCTGACGCTGGTTTCTCACACGGCTTATGAAGGGTATAATCAACAATACGGCTTTGATTTTGACGGTACCCAGGCCCCGTTTAGTGTCACGAACCTGAATTCTAATCTTCGATATGATCGCGACTTTACGCAAATCAGCGAGGAGCTCCGTCTAAGTTATGTCTCCGATAGAGCGGAACTCATGGCGGGTCTTTATCTTGAGGCCGAGGATTTCGATCAAGAATATTTGCTTTTTTGCGGGGTTTTAAACCCAGAGACTTTGCTTGGGACTTGCCGTTATGTCGGGGCTCCAAGCCGGGTCGGGCCAACGCCTGCCTCTGACGGTACGGCGACAACGCTCCAGTCTTTGATCACGCAATCGCGTAAAACGGCTGCGCTGTTTACATATAATACCGTGAACATCACCCCAAAATTACAGGCGGTCATCGGCGGACGTTTAACTTATGAAAGTATCAAAGGCCGCGGTGAAGGCCGTCATATTTTTGATGACGGGGTAGTTGCGCTGAATAATCGCGACGGGCTTGGTCTTGCGATTGGAAGTAATAAAATATCAGACACGCGGCTGTCTGGTAACTTTGGATTAAATTACAATGTTTCGGATAATGCCTTGCTCTACGCCTCATATTCAAATGGGTTTAAGAGCGGCGGATTTAATGGGGAGGTGATTAACAACGCCACCCATTTCACTGATGAAGGCTTATTTGAAGCAGAGACCGTCAATGCGCTTGAAGCCGGGGTTAAATTTTCGCGCGATAATTTCGCTTTTAACGTGGCTGGGTTTTATCAATTTTACGATAACCCGCAGGCTCGTATCTTCGTCCCATTTTCGACTGAAGACGGCGGCTCTTTTACCTCGAACTCCCTCGCGAATTTGGATGAAGCCACATCCTTTGGTCTTGAGGCCGATATCACATGGTCCCCGCTGAAAGGGTTGGACCTTTTTGCTAGCCTCAACCTCCTCGATACAGAAATTAATCAAACCGAAAATCCTAATGTGCCGCAAAATGCGGAAATCTTCGATGGCAATCCGCTGCCCTTCGCCTCTGAGGTTTCGACTGTGTTCACGGCGCGCTATGAATGGCCGATTAGCGAAACAATAAACGCCTCTGTCGAGGGCAATGGAAAATACCAGAGCGCTTTTTACCTTGACGCAGAAGGCTTAGAAGATCGCCGTCAATCTGGATATGAAATCATTGATGGGGGCGCCAATTTGCATTTTAAAAATGGTGTCGATTTAGGTGTTTGGGGTCGTAACCTCACCGATTCCAATTACGCCACTTCTGGTTTTGGTTTTATCGGGTATAATATTTTCCTTGGGGCCCCGCGTAGCTATGGGGTTTCGCTAAAATATAGCTATTAGAGCCCATTTAATTATAAATAGGCAGGTCAAGTAATTGTGTCTTTAACTGATCCGAATTTCGCATTAGATAGATATGAAAGTATATAGTTTGAGACTAAATATGAGGAATATTCACATGAAAAATCTGGTTTTAACATTATCATTGGCCGCAAGTTTAGCGGCTTGCGGCGCGGCCGAGCAATCCGTCGACAGCGCGGCTAACGCGGCGAAGCAATCTAGCGCGGCCGTAAAAGATGGAGCCGAGAAAATGGCCGAATTTGTTGCTGATAAAATTCCAGCTAAATTGGTAGACGCTGGGGCAGGTACTTATAGCTTGGACAAAAATCATGCCTTTTTAACAGCTACCGTCAGCCACGGCGGGTTATCCGATTACCGTATGGACTTTACCGAACTCGATGCCACGGTTCAGCTAGACCCGAGCGATGCGTCTAAAACGTCCATTTCCTTTACGGTGAACCCCGCAAGTATCACGACACATTACCCGGGTGATTATAAAGCGGGACATGCAAAATCTGCTTTTGAAAGCTGGGATGACCACATCAGCAGAGACGCGAAGTTTTTTAATACAGATAATTTTCCAAAGGCGAGCTTCCAGTCAACAAAGACTAAACGCACGGGGCCTTACACCGCTAAAGTCACAGGAGACTTAACATTTTTGGGCGTTTCTAAAGCCATAACCTTTGACGTTAAATATAACGGCGTTGGTAATAAGCCATGGTTTGGCGAGAGAGACCTTATTGGGTTTAATGCAGACACGACAATCAACAGATCCGAGTTTGGTCTCACCGCGCTTAAAGGCGGCATAGGCGATGAGGTCGCCCTGTCATTCTCTGGTGAATTCCTGCAAAACCCATAGCTATGGAATCTGATAACCGCCGCTATTCTTCTGTTGCCATGGCCCTTCATTGGGCGATGGCAGGCTTGATTTTATTCATGATTTGGCTTGGCCGAAACATGGAAAACCACGAGGCGCGTTTTCAGCTTCATAAGTCTATTGGTATCACGCTTCTTGTTCTTACGCTGATACGCATTTTATGGCGGCTTTATAATAAGCCGCCCCCGCTGCCCTCCGACACTAAACCCATAGAGGCTAAGCTTTCCCATCTTGTGCAGATGGGGTTTTATGCATTGATGCTGCTAATACCTCTGGGCGGTTGGTTGATGGTGTCCGTCTCTGAATTTAGAGTGCCAACTGTGCTTTTTGAAACTGTGAGCTGGCCTCGGTTACCTCTGCCGCGCAATGAAGCGTTTTATGAAACCCTCGCCTTTCTTCATGCAAACGGCGCAACATATGGCTTCTTGGGATTATTATTGTTACATATCGCTGGGGCGCTTAAGCATCAAATCAAAGACGAGACGGGAGTCCTCATGCGTATTCTGCCCTTCAGTAAATTGCCGAAACCGAAAACCCGCGGCCTCTTGCCTGCGCTCGCTATACCTCTATTCTTTTTTACGGCTGTCGCGGCAGCCCCGCTGATGCAAGGGGCTCAAACATCCCTTGGGACGACGGCGAAAAACAGCGCTTCTGAGACAGCGTCGCCGGAATTGCTAATTACGCCCAATTGGGAGCTCACCGACGAAGCACGCATGATTTCTTTTGCCTTTACACATGACGGGGCGGAGTATGAGGGCCGGTTTGAAAATTGGGAGGCGCAGATTGCGTTTTTCCCCGATGACCTCCCCGCGTCAAAGGTTAAGGTGAGCGTCGATCTTCGCAGCGCCGACACAGGGAAAGTGCTGTATAATGACAGCCTTAAAGCGGGCGAATGGTTCTCCGTTAAAGCAAATCCAACAGCTCATGTTATTTTGTCAAATTTTGAAGCGGGCCCAAGCGCCAATAGTTATCAAGCACAGGCGAGTATTACCCTTAAAGGCATTACGGCCGCAGTACCCTTTGTGTTTGACCTAAAGCCCCTAGATGGCGGCCTTATGAATATGACAGGGTCAACGGTTCTGTCCCGCAAGTCTTTATCTCTGGGTCAAGACTCCGACCCTGACGCCGAATGGGTCAGCGAGACCGTTACAGTTAAAGCCGAGCTCCAAGCCAAACGAAAATAGGGTTTGGTTAGCTCTGATTGCAAGCGTCAGCCGCCATCCACGAAGTTACGGATATCGGCGAAGACTTTGAAGAACATATCTTCGGTTAGTCGCTTGGTGTTGGTGTTGTAGCGCGAGCAGTGATAGCTCGAGTATAGCCGGCGGCCTTCGCTTAGCTCGTGAATTTTATGATGTCCGAAGGGATAGTCTTTGAGCCGCAATCCCATGGCGCGAACCGTATTGTCATGACTGATTTTCCCTAAGCACAATATGGCTTTGACTGAGGTGAGCGCATTAATTTGATCGGTTAGAAAAGGGCGGCAGGCCGCACATTCCGCGCCGACGGGTTTGTTTTGCGGAGGGACGCAGCGCACCGCGTTGGTAATCATTGCCCCGTTTAGGGTCAGCCCGTCATTGGCGTGGCCGCCGTAATCACCGCTCGAAAACCCATATTCCGCGATGGCGCTATAGAGCAGATCGCCCGCCCAGTCGCCCGTAAAGGGTCGCCCCGTTTGATTGGCGCCGTGCAGGCCAGGTGCAAGCCCGACAATGAGAAGGGCCGGGTTCGGGTCGCCAAAACTGGGAACAGGGGCGTTAAAATAGGCGGGGAGTTCCTCTCGTTTTTCGAGAATAAACCCTCTGAGGCGCGGACAAAGGGCGCAATCTTTATCGGGCTCTGCGAAGGCGGTATTAGTCATCTTCTGACCTACTTGTTTTTTGCCCAGATTTAGGACGTCCGAATATTTTATCCATCTCGGAAATCTCTATAAAATCGTCGCATTGCCGCCGAAGCTCATCAGCAAGCATAGGCGGCTTGGTCACGCGAGAGGAGACAACAGTGACGCGGACCCCTTGCTTTTGAACGGCTTCTACGGGGGCGCGGAAATCTCCGTCACCCGTAAAGATAATGTAATGATCGATATGCGGGGCCATTTGCAGCATGTCGACAATCATCTCGGCGTCCATATTTCCTTTGGTGTGGCGGCGGCCATCACGGTCGACTTGGGATTTGGCGGGTTTGGTGATGCAGTGATATCCATTGTAATCCAGCCAATCTACCAAAGGCCGAATGGGCGCATAATCAGCCTCTTCAACGAGCGCGGTATAATAATTGGCGCGAATGAGCCGTCCTTTCTCGCGAAAGAGCGTGAGCATCTTTTGATAATCAATATCAAAATCTAGATGTTTTACTGTGGAATACAGGTTTGACCCGTCGATAAACATCGCTATGCGTTCATTTGGATAGAAAGCCATATGGCGCCTTTGTGTTTATAAAAATGTGTTCAAAGAGATAAGTGATGCGTCATATCTATATTGCCTTTGG
>CAZJRU010000062.1:0-9487 GCA_964548315.1 uncultured Hellea sp. | reverse complement strand
AGTATTCTAACGAGGGAAATATCTTTCATGGTCTTATCTCTCGCTTATATCGGCAATGTCTTAGGGCGCGTACGGCGCAGCCATGTCGCTGTAATCAAACGCGCGACAATCACGGCTGTAAAGACAGACATAACAATGCCGATGGCAAGGGTGACCGCAAAGCCGCGAACAGGGCCTGACCCGACAAAGTAAAGCGTCACCGCCGCGATAAGGGTTGTTATGTTTGCATCAAGAATGGGCGCTAAGGAACGGCGGTAACCTGTTTCGATTGCGTTGACTGGCGGGCGGCCCAAATGCGCCTCTTCCCGTATGCGTTCAAATATCAACACATTGGCATCCACAGCCATACCAATGGTTAGGATAATCCCGGCGATACCCGGAAGCGTCAGCGTTGCGCCCATTAGAGAAAGCGCGCCAGCTATAAGAATGATGTTCGTGCTCAGCGCGATATTGGCAATCGTTCCAAATCTTAGCCCGTAAGAAAGCCACATAAAGAGCCCCACACCGATTAGGCCAATCATTGAAGCAATTTTACCCGCGTCAATCGAGTCTTTCCCTAGCTCAGCAGAGACCGTTCGTTCTTCAACAATAATCAATTTTGCAGGAAGCGCGCCAGCGTTTAAAAGAAGTGACAATTCGCGGGCGCTCTCAATGGTGAAGCTACCTTCAATATAACCCGAACCGCCTGTAATCGCGCCGTTAATGCGCGGCGCCGTGATGATCTCATTATCCAAAACAACGGCGAAACGCTGTCCGAGGTTTTCCGAAGTCAGCTTACCAAATATTTTTGCGCAGGTAATGTTGAACCCAAAGTTCACAATCGGGTAATTGGCCGTAGGGTGAAGCCCTTCACTGGCAGACTTTAAGCACTCGCCTGTAATCTTGGTTCGCTTCTCAAGGATTAACCCGCCAGGGTCGTCTTGGTTAATCACATATATGGCTCCGGGCGGAAGCTTTCCTTCAACTGCGAGACGCATCGCTGCTTCACTGTTGCTTTCTTTGCGCACCATATGGAACGACAGGTTCGCCGTTTTGTTGATACGGTCTTTAATCTCATCGACGTTTTTCGCGCCAGGAACTTGTAAGAGAATACGGTCATCACCCTCGCGCGCCAAAGTCATTTCGGTTGTGCCCTGCGGGTCAATACGCTTTCTGAGAACCTCAATCGATTGGGCAATGGTGCGGGCTTGGATGCTCTCAATATTCGCCTCTGTGATTGCGACTTTAAACCCTTTTTCGCCCTCTTGCTCGACCTGGGTTGTCTTGTCTTGCGAAAGGCTTGTCGGATCGACGGAGACAGATAGCTTTCTTAAAAGCTCCATAGCTTTGGGCATATCTTCGGCGTTTCGCAGGCGGCCAACAACGGCGTCGCCTTCTTCATTGACGCGGATAAACTCAGTCCTTAGTCGGTCCGCATCCCGAAATTCTTGCCGAACAGATTCTCTTTCATTATCAAGGGCTTGCGCCAAAACGCTCGTGAGGTCGACTTCCAGCAACATATGCGCGCCGCCCTGCAAATCGAGACCTAGGTTAAGGGTACGCTGAAAGGGGGCGGGGAGTTTTTCTCTGACCTCAGGCGATAGCGCATTGGGCATAGCGAAAAACAAACCTAAGAGGACAGCCCCTACGATAAAGGTTATTTTCCATTTGGAGAAAAATAGCATAATGCGTCCGTCTTAATGACCTATCAGGTGATTATCTTTATTTCTTCTTCTTACCAGCATCATTGGCTGGAACTGTTTTATTTCGTACGTCAGCGACCATCGTTCTAACCACGCGAATCGATTGTCCGCCAAAATCAACTGTCAGCTCATCATCGCTGACCTTCTTGACCTTACCGACTAATCCGCCATTTGTAACGATTGTATCTCCCCTAACTATTTCAGAGAGCATCTGACGATGGGCTTTCATACGCTGATTCTGCGGACGAATTAAAAGAAAGTAGAAAATAATACCGATAAGTATCAACGGTAGGAATTGAACCAGAGCTCCACCTGCTGGCGGAGAGGATTGCATAATTAAATTCAACATATTTCCCTCAAAAAATTACGCCCCAATACAGGCCTTTTAAGGAACTATATAGGGGCGTGAAATTCTTATGCAACGGGAAAAGCCCCGTATATATTCTTCTTATTGAAGGGCTAGTTCAAGCAATGACCTTGTGGCATCGTTAAACGCTGTCCGGGCTTGAGTGCATTAGGCGATGAAATCCCGTTTACAGAGATAAGCTCGTCGACTTTCACACAGGCGCGGCGCGAAATTGAATATAGCGTGTCTTTCGGCAATACAGCATATACGCCTGAATTTGAGCCCGTTACAGGTTCAACATTACGAATATAAGTCAAGGTAGACGCTGAGGTTACAGGCGCAACATAAGTATTTTCAGATACGACAGTCGTTCCAGCCGGGATGCTTAGAGTCTGGCCAATTTTAATATTATTGTCTGACATATAATTTGCAGACTTTAGGCTAGCCACACTGATATTATAGCGCTTTGAAATATTATAGAGCGTGTCCCCGCGTAACACCTGGTGTGACGCAGTATTTTGACTATAGGGAGATGACGTTACTGGCGACGTATCCACATAAGCAACCGATCCACTATCATGCGTTGATGGTGAAAAAAGTTCAATTTCGTAATTATCTGTCGAAGGATACACAGTCGTGGTCCCAACATCATATGTAACTGCCGATGAATTATCGATCGTATAGCTATTTTCTGAGATATAGCCTTGCGAGTTATAACCACTACTGGCTTGATAGGCGCGAATACGATCGGCTTCATCTAATAGAGCTTGATATTCGGCGTCTGATAAATCACCTGCCTTAAAATGCTGAGCGCGAACAACATCGCCCTCAGAATATGTAGGCGCAGCTAGAATTGTGGATTGAAAATCCTGCGTAACCGGCTCCACAACACGAATTGTTCCTGTTGAATTGATAGTCCCCGCAGAATTATGGGAATACTGAGCTGGTGTTACGCTCGTACTTCCATAGATACGTGGCGCAAATCTATCGTCAACCTGACTATTAATTTGAGCAAAGCTGGCCTCAGACATAATGAGCAGCGTTGATATAGAGGCTAATAAGATTTTTCTAGCCATGATTCATCCTCACATTTTAATTTTGTGAGGGAAACATGAATGTTTATAGTTAAAGCTTCGCTAAAGTTTATAGTTAAAATTGTCCTAACAAATTTAGCTGGTTTGCGCCGTCACCTTCTTCTCAAGAACAGAAACCGACAATATCGAAATTTCGTAGAGTAGATATATCGCGCCGCCTAAAACGACTTGCGTGATTGGATCAGGCGGCGTGACAAAGGCGGCGAAAACCGCAATCCCAAACAAGGCATATTTACGCGCCTTGCGCAGGGCCTGGGCGTTAACAACCCCTGCCCGTCCTAATAGACTCAAGATAACCGGCAATTGGAAGGACAAGCCAAAGGCTAAAAATAGTGTCATGGCAAGGCGCAAATAATCGCTAATTTTTGTCAAAAGATCAACCTGCTCGCCTTCCGACAAAGCTTGCTGATTTAAGGCAAATTCCATGACATATGGAAAGACGTAAAAGAAAACCAAAGACGCCCCTAAGAAAAAAAGAACAGGCGACAGAATTAAATAAGGCAGAAAGGCCCGCTTTTCATTTTTATAAAGTCCCGGCGCAACGAAGCGGTAAATTTGGTAAGCAATAATTGGAAAGCCTAAGACGATACCTCCAAATAAAGCTATCTTTAGTTTAACAAAAAATGTCTCAAGCGGGTGGGTCGCTATCAATCCAAGGTCAACGGGCTCTAACCCTTTTGCGACCAAGCCTGCATTATATTTTAATATGGCTTGCTCAAATGGCCACATTAAGAGCTGAATAATCTGCTTCAAAAACGGAATGCAAATCACGCACCCAACGACAATAGCGGCGACGGCTTTGATTAAGCGCGAGCGTAATTCAATAAGATGACTTAATAGCGGAGCTTTACTCGCATCGACATCATCGCCTTCAAGACGTTTAGGGGCGCCCATCAGCCGTTACTTTTCGGCGAAGACATGTCTGTGGCAGATCTAATATCGCTATCAAGCGCGCGCATTTCATCTGCTAGGTTACCGTCGGCTAGGTTTTCAAGTTTACCTAAATTTTTAAGCTCTTCGATCTCGCGCCTCATAGCCGCTATTTCTTCATCAGCGCCCATATCCTCAAACGCGTCCTTGAACTCTTGTCCCATAGCCTTCATTTTAGCCATGAACTGCCCCAAAGTTCTCATGAGTTTAGGCAGGTCCTTAGGCCCGACAACGATGATGGCTAGCAAAGCCAGCACAATCATTTCCATAAATCCAAACTGTGGGATCATAAAGCGCCTCTAGCGCAAAGTAATATTTACTTTTTTTCGTCTTTGGGAGTTACGTCCAAAGCATCTTCAGCGGCGTCTTTAACATCATCCACGCCCTCTTTCAGACCCTTACGAAAACTCGTAATGCCTTTTCCAAAATCACCCATAATCGATGAGATTTTGCCGCGCCCGCCAAACACAAGAACGCCTAACACCAAAATGATCAACATTTGCCAAGGTCCAAGAGCCATAATCATATCCTCTAATATTTGGTGTACATGTAACGCCTTAAATCTCTTTAAGCAACGCGCAATGACTCATACAAAGGGACGAATTTTTATCTAAGCCCTATCGCCTTCATCTTCTTGCATGAAGTCTTCGAAAAACTCTGGGTCTTCCTCGTCCTCTAGCGGAACCTCACCGGCCGTCAGATCATCAGGCATCATGGGCTCAGGCATTTCGAAATCTTTGGGCAAACGCGGGTCAAGCAAGCCCGCGGCCTTTAGGTCATCACGGCCGGGCAGGTCTGTTATCGTCTCAAGATTAAAATGGGCTAAGAAAGCTTCAGTCGTACCATAAGTTACAGGCCGCCCTGGCGAACGCCGGCGTCCACGTAGCCTAATCCAGCCAAGCTCCATTAAAACATCAAGCGTACCTTTTGAAACAGCAACGCCGCGCACGTCTTCAATTTCAGACCGCGTCACAGGTTGATGATAGGCAATAATCGCTAAGGTTTCCAAAGCGGCCTTGGATAATTTACGCGGAGCTTCTTTGATATCGACCAAATGGGGCTCTAAGTCTGGCGCTGTTTGAAAACGCCAGCGCTTGGCAACGCGCACAAGATTTACGCCGCGTCCCGCATATTCACGGGCCAAGCGCGCAATTAAGGCCCCAACATCAGCGCCTTCTGGCATACGTTCTCGCAAAGTCTCGATATCGATAGGCTCGACAGCGGCAAATAAAAGCGCTTCGAGCAAACGCATCTCTTCATCCATGGCTTTGCCATCAGGCGAGGTTTGTAGCCTCGCTGTCAATGAGACAACGGAAGCTTCTATGCCCTCAGCGGCTTTATCTACGCGGTCCTGACTCATGAAACTTCTTTCTTCTTGTTTCGATTATTTTCTGCTTCGCGAACATAAATCGGCGCAAAGGAGCCGGTTTGGCGTAATAGCACTTCGCCTTCTTTCGCCAGTTCCAAGCCCGCGAGCAGAGAGCTTGCTTTCACTGAGGCGGCCGGAATACCCTCTTTCAATTCTTCATCTGTTGGTAGTAATTTTTCTAGGGCAATCCATTCATCTTCACTCAGCGAGATACCGCCTAAGGCGCGTTTTAATCTCACCCGCGCGTCTTCAAGACTTAACACTAAAGGCTTGGGAACTTTGTGGTTTTTAATCGCAACACGTGCGCGCGAATTACCATAGGCTTGTAAAATATCAAAAATTTCTGCCCCGTATAAAGGCGTTGTTCTTGAGCGCAGTCCTTCTGGCATACCCCGCTTATGGATTGCCTGTCCTGTTTGGGGGAGCCTGAACAAACCTTTCGCGGCAAAGCGCATGGCTTCCAAACGTTGTAATCGGAACGCTAAATGCGCCGCTAGCTCATCGGCCTCGGGCATAAGGTCTTCTGCGCCTTCTTTGGGTAAGATCAGCCGGGACTTCAAATAAGCAAGCCATGAGGCCATAACCAGATAGTCCGCCGCGAGTTCAATGCGTAAATCCTGCGCGTTTTTTATAAAGGCGATATATTGTTCAGCCAGTTCAAGAATGGAAATCCGTGCCAGGTCGACTTTCTGTTTACGGGCCAGTTCCAGCAAGAGATGCAAGGGCCCTTCATATCCGTCAATATCGAGCAACAACCCCTCACCGTCATCCGCAGCATTATCCGCGGCTGAAAACTTCATATCCTCTTGAAAGTCGTCGCTCATGCCGCTGCTTTCAGCACAAAGCTTTCGCGGAGTAAAATATCAAATTCAGCCTCGGCAAATTCCCGGTCAAATTCCGTGACATGCTCCGCGCAATAATCCGCTACTTGAGCTCGCCCCTTCGCGCGTCCTTCTAGAAATTTTGCGCCTTTGGCGACATTGACCATAGCCGGTAATTTACCTGAGCACTGCAAAGCAATATCGCATCCTGCGGCTAGAGCGCGTTCTGTCTTGCGGGTAAGCCCGCCGCTTAATGCTTTCATGTCCAAATCATCACTCATGACAAGGCCATTAAACCCAATGGCCGCCCGAATAAGCTCAGTCAGGGATTTTTTGGATAACGTAATGGCCGTACGTGAATTACACTCATAAACAGCATGAGCCGTCATCGCCATGGGCGCGTCGCTGAGCGCGCGAAATGGAATAAAGTCAGTTCTTTCAAGAGTTTGCCGCGTAACGCTAATTTTAGGCAAGGCCTTATGACTATCAACCTTGGCGCGGCCATGCCCAGGAATATGTTTTATGACTGGCGCAACGCCACCGTTCATCAGTCCCGCCATAACCGCATGAGCGATATCAATAACTTGCACAGACTGCGTGCCAAAGGCACGGTCGGAAATAATGGGGTCCGCATTCTTACGCGGTAGATCGAGCACAGGGGCGCAATTAGCCGTAATCCCGACAGCGCGAAGGTCATCAGCGATGAGCCGGTAAGATAAATAAGCCGCCCGTTTCCCCATAGCTTCGCTTTGCGCATAAAGGTCTTGAAAAATAGCGCCTGACGGATAGCGCCGCCAATGGGGCTGCCTTAAGCGCTGCACCCGTCCGCCCTCTTGATCGACAAAGATCAGACAATTTCGGCCAACGGTCTCGCGCAGACTATCCGTCAAACGTTTAACTTGTTCTGGGTTCTCAATATTGCGCGAGAATAAAATAAATCCCCACGGGTTAGCGTCGCGAAAAAAGGCGCGCTCTGAGACGGTTAGCTTTGGCCCTGATAGTCCTAAAATAACCGCGAGTTCACTCATTTACGGGTCACGAAACAGGCCTGACCTTGTGCTTCAAAGGCTGAGCACAAGCGTGAGGCCGCAGACTTATCGGGCAATCCAGCTACGCGTAGACGGTAGAAGACGCCTTTTTCGGCAAGGTCTGCATATTTGATATCCGCGTAATGACCTGAGGAGAGAACGTTATCGAACTTATTTGACACTCTGTTCCAGACGTCTTGCGCGTCAGTTTGTGATCTCACGGAGGCGACTTGCACAACCCATTCGCTATCGCCGACCGCGATTGTTGGCGCTTTGGGCGCCTTAACAACTGGCGCGACCGTAGGCGCTTTGACGACTGGCTTAGACACTATTGGCTTTGGAATGGTTATCGGCGCGGAGTCGACCTGAATATTAGCCGATTTAGGTAGCTTAATAGGCATTTCAGGCGATGGTGACGGGGTAACAGTTTCGGAGGGGGCTTTACCGTCCATGACATCGTAAACTGTCTTATCCTGATTAGGGGTGGCGACGCCTCCTGCGTCGTCAGGCTTAATTTTAAACGGCGCGCTATTTGCTGTAATTTTTGGCGGCTCTGTGCGGCCCCGCGTCCCAGGCTGATAAACCTTCAAAATAATCAGGGCCAGAAGCAGCAAAAACCCAAATCCAAGGGCGAGTTTAATCAACCCCGACCTGTTCGATGAATCGCGGACATCAAACGGCGCGAGCTCGTCATTCGCAGACGCATTGGCCGCAGAAAATATATCGTTGTTATTCTGTGTCATCTTAAAACCTTCGCAAACAGCACTATCCCAGACAGCAACCGATTCGCACGGTTACTCTAGCATATATCTGATCAAATTAAGGCAGAATGGTTAACGGATATTTACACATAGCCTGCAGTTGAGAACAGCTTCTTGTGCTCCGCTATGGCAAAACTATCCGTCATACCGGCGATATAGTCACAGACGATGCGCGCCGTCATTTCCGTCCGAGGGCCATTGCATTGATCGCGCTGCACCGTCGGAAGAATGTCAGGGTCATTGATAAACAAATCAAATAAGCCTTTCACCACACGCGAAGCCTGCCCCATCATGCGGTTCACTTTGTAATGGCGGTACATATTCTCATACAAGAATTTGCGCAGCGGCGCTTCTTTCTCGCGAAACTCAGCCGAAAAATCACAAATCGCGCGGTTTAACCCTCTGATATCATCTGCGCTTTGCGGATTCTCGTCCGCCAAACGACTGCGCGTCTCAGTTAAAACATCAGAGACCATATAGCCTATGAGATCACGCACAGCCTCATGGATCATGCGGTCCTCAGATAAATCTGGGTAGCGCCGCCGCACATCAGCGAAAGCTTCTCCGACAATCGGAACATCAGAGACATCCGCGACGGAGAACAGTCCTGCTCGCAAGCCATCGTCAATATCGTGGTTATTATAGGCAATGTCATCAGCCAAAGCGGCGACTTGGGCTTCTGGGCCTGCATAGGTTTCAAGCTCCAAGCGCTCCCAATCATCAAGCGCGCGTAACGCCCAGGGGAGCTTTTTCTTATCCGCCTTGGTTTTAATCAAAGGGCCATTATGTTTGGCAATTCCTTCTAAGGTTTCCCATGTCAGATTAAGCCCGTCAAATTCGGCGTAACGTCCTTCAAGCTTTTCGACGATACGTAATGTTTGGGCATTGTGGTCAAAACCGCCGTAAGGCTCCATGCCCTCCGCCAAGGCATCTTCGCCTGAATGGCCAAAGGGCGGATGCCCTAAATCGTGGGCCAAGGACAAACATTCAGCCAAATCTTCATCCAGTCCCAAAACGCGCGCGATTGAGCGCCCAATCTGCGAGACTTCGAGGGAATGGGTTAAGCGCGTGCGGTAATAATCGCCCTCATGGGCCACGAAAACCTGCGTTTTCCCTTTTAAGCGGCGAAAGGCTGAGGAGTGAATGATACGGTCTTTATCGCGCTGAAACGGGCTCCGCTCAGAGCCGCTGGGCTGCTCTATCCTGCGTCCGCGGCAATTAGCGGGGTCAGAGGCATATATCGCCCGTTCCCGAATAGGTGTGAATTTGCCCAAATCTTTGACCTTTATATTTACAGTGTCGCGCCCTATATAACGGTTATGAATGAAGTTGCTACACAAGTTTCCCTATCGGCCAATGCGGCGAAGCAGATTAAAACCATCATGGCCAAGCAAGGCTTTGATAAATATCTACGCGTGGCTGTTGAGGGCGGCGGATGTTCAGGCTTTCAATATAA
>CAZJRU010000061.1:0-9578 GCA_964548315.1 uncultured Hellea sp. | reverse complement strand
TTTTGCCTTAAATGAGGTTTCTACGGTGACCCGTAGACAGCACATCCATCGACGAAGCGGCGTATAGGTCGGGATTCGCCTCCCGTCAACAGGGGAATTACTGTTTTTTTTAGGGGTTAATCATTCATCGTTTTAAAGGCCATTCCCAGCAGCTTAAATATAAACTCTAAGCTACTTTGCGCCCGCTTCTACCGCTTCCAATACTCTTAAGAGATTTCCGCCCCATATTTTGGCAATATCCGCTTCTGAATAGCCACGGTTTAATAGCTCTGCCGTCACGTTTAGAGTCTCGCGCGCGTCTTGCCAGCCATTAATGCCGCCTCCGCCGTCAAAATCTGACGCAATGCCGACATGATCGATTCCCGCCACTTTCACGGCGTGGTCAATATGGTTCACAAAGTCCGCTACATTGGCCTCGCGCGCCATAGCCGTAATCTCATCACGGCGCTCGCTATATAAATCGCGTTTGGCTTGATCCCAACTCGCGCGGTCTCCAAATTCGTCGTCCAGCGCCTTACGCGCCGCCGCCTGCGCTTCCGTAGGTAGCTTTACATATGACCCCAGCGCCACCATTTGCGCGACGCCGCCAACATCACGGATTTTACGCAGCTGCTCATCATCAAGATTACGCGCGGTATCCGCGACAGCTTTCACGCCGCTGTGACTAGCGATAATCGGCGTCTTAGAGATATCAGCAGCCTGCATCATCGTCGCTTTTCCCGCATGGGAGACATCGACCATAATGCCGTGCTCATTCATTTCGCGAACAAGCTCTTTGCCTAGCGGCGAGAGACCATTCCATTTAGGCCCCTTATCTCGAACAAAGTTTAGATTTGAGCTATCTCCAAATTGGTTATGCCCGAAATGGGTAATGCCCATATAACGCACGCCAGCCTCGGCGTAATAGGACACCGTATCGATGGCGTCACCAATAGGGTAGGCATTTTCCATCCCAATCAAAATCGCCTTGCGGCCCTCACCCGTAATGCGGCGGACATCTTGAACCGTTTTTGCCAAAGCGACATGTTTTGTGTTTTCAGTAATAAACTGATCAATCGCCGCAATGCGCGTGCCCGCAATGTCCTGCGCGGCCTCAAGGCCCGCGTCGGTTAAGTCACCTTGCGGTGTGTAAACAATCCAGAACCCCGCATCGAGCTGACCTTTGGACATTTTAGGAATGTCGACTTGTAAGTCTGTTAATTGGCTGGGGTCAATTTCCGTCATATAATTGAGCGGAATATCGATATGGGTATCCAACGTGAGGGTTTGCGCATGTACCTTTGCCGCATATTCTGCAGAAATTTCGGGTGTGGACTGAGCCTTATTTGTCTCTGACCTTTGGCTATCAGGTTGCTGACCTTGGCACGCCATCAACATGACGCCCGCTAATAAAACTGAAACATGACGCATATCCCACTCCTTTGGTTCCATTATTATCAATAGATTGCCTATCACAGAGGGAACCATAGGTCAGGGGCTATTTCTGAGGATTAATTTTTTTTGCCCGGTTTAGTCGACGCAAAGTCAATATTGCTGGGCGATTTCAGGCTTTGCCTCGCGATGAACAATAAAAACACCATGCTGATGAAGAGCCATATGCCGCCCCACAGCATGGTCGTCCCGCCGTAATTTTCCGCCAGGATGCGCGCGTCAGAGACGAGATGCGATCTGGCCAGCGTATCAGAAAAAATATCATAGGGCACATATATCATACTCGCGAGCCCCATGACCCTCAGCCATAAATCATTGATGGGCTGGGAGAGAAAATAGGCGCTGAGCAACAGCCCGAGTCCCGTCAAAATACAAAAGGCTAACGGGAAGAGGTCGCGAATATATAGCGCCGTTATGCCTAACATTAAGGCGCCCATCATCCCGACCACGACTTTATCCAGCCTTGTGCGCAGGCCTAAGAGAAAAAGCGCCGCACCCCAAAAGAGAGATCCGAGATAACCCGCAGAGGCAATCAAAAACCCGTTTCCGCCCGCCGCTTTTACATGACCGCCTTGCTGCGGGCTCAGTGAAAGCTCAAGCACCTGCCCGCCTGTTAGCAGGGCCGTTAAGGCATGGGAGGCTTCATGCAGAAAAATTACAAATATTTTGAGGGGATACATCACCTTGTGCTCCCAAAAAAAGAACGCGAGGCCAATCAAAACCAGCAATTGCCAATGCCCCTTTATATATGTTGCGACTTTCATCATTTATATCGCTGTCTTTCATCTCGGCGCGTTTTGGATCATTGCCTTTGCTCTTAACTTCCTAACATAAGATGATTGGGCGGTATATGGCTCTCAATGCGCGTGACGCGAAGATAGTTTCAGCGCTGGCTATAGGTCTTTAAACGCGTTATCAGACGGCATAATAAAGACGGATCATCCCTATGAGCTTAGAATTTACAATGCCTTTTGCTGGCGGCACCATTGATCATGTCGAAACCCGCAGAAGAGCCGCTGATCTAAAAGAGTTTGTTACCGACCCACAGGCCCAATGCTTACTTTTCCTAAAAGGTAGCCCAGCCATCACGGAGCAAGGCCATCTGAAACTTGTCCACCCCTCAACGCTTATTGGCCGTGACCTCCAAGACCCCGGCCCTATATTTTTGGGTCTGGACAATAAAACTCCAATTTTTGCAGCGGCTTTGGCGCGCCCCGAAAGTTTTGCGCCAGAAGACGCCTTTCAAAATATGAGAGGGATTGCGGGACGGCTCAGCCAGGTCGACCTCGCCCTAGCGGGTCGGGCCAAGTCTTTGCTGGATTGGCATTTCACCCACCGCTTTTGCGCGAATTGCGGACAGCCATCGGTGAGCAATGGCGGCGGTATGAAGCGGGAGTGTCACGCCTGTTCAACTGAGCATTTCCCCCGGGTTAATCCCGTTGTTATTATGCTGATTTTCTCAAAGGATAAGGTTCTACTGGGCCGCGGCCCAGGATGGCCCGAAGGCTTCATGTCGGCCTTGGCTGGCTTTGTATCCCCGGGCGAAACTATCGAAGAGGCGACAATTCGCGAGACCTATGAAGAGGTCGGCATCAAAGTTCGCAATGTTGAATATGTCTTTAGTCAGCCTTGGCCTTTTCCAAGCCAACTTATGATGGGCGTGACCTGCGAAGCAGATGGCGAAGACATAACGCTTGATAAAAATGAGCTTGAAGAAGCGCGGTGGTTTACACAGGACGAAGTGAAAGCCGTATTTGCAAAACAAAGCGACGTTTTTCTACGCCCACCCAGTTTTACAATCGCCCATCAATTATTGCGAAACTGGATAAACAGATAAAGGGTGATTAGTCTTTGAGAATAGCAGGCCAAACGCTATTGGCTTGACTGACAAATCCCGTCACATCCTTTTCCCAGCGGCGTTTAATACGAGCGTTAAAATTAATATAGAGCTTGCCGTCTTCAACGCTCCAATGTTTGGGCGACCCTTTAGCTAATTTACCCTTAGCAACCGCCCAGGCACAATAGCCGCCATATTGGGGCATGAAGGCGTCCGGGTTGGTTTTAAAAAGTTCAAGATTTCCGCGTGTGCTAAAGCGCCACTCAGCTCCCTCATAAACATAGGTAAACTCCTTTTTGCCTTCAAAGGGCTTGCCAGAGAAAAAACTCACGGTGTCATAACCGCTAATCGCTAAGTTATTCTGCCAAGAGGTATATATGGGGGCTTTGTCCGCATAAGCCGGGGCGGCGGCTGAAAACATGATAACCAATAGCAATATAAAAATTCTCATAGTCTTTATATAGGGTGGGTTAGGCCCTGTTCCAAATCACGCTTAATTCAATTACACTATAGGCGTAGCGGGTCAGCCGGATAGGTCCCCAGCATTGTGACGCTTTCCGTAAAAAAAGAAAGCTCTTCAAGCGCATGTTTCATCGCGTCATCTTCGGGATGGGCTTCGACATCGGCGTAGAACTGAGCCGCAGAAAAAGAGCCGCCGACCATATAGCTTTCTAATTTCGTCATATTTATGCCATTGGTCGCAAAGCCGCCAAGCGCCTTATAAAGCGCCGAGGGGACAGAGCGCACCCTAAAGACAAAGCTTGTGACAACAGCTTGGTCATTTTTGGGCAGCTCACCCGGGCTATCAGCAAGGATTAAAAACCGCGTCGTATTATGGGCCGCGTCCTCAATATTTGCCGCCAAGATATCAAGTCCATATGTTTCCCCTGCGACAACCGAAGCCACAGCAGCAATCGACTTGTCTCCAAGCTCAGACACGGCCCGCGCCGCGCCGGCTGTATCCGTATCAACGAGCGGGTCAATCCCTTCAGCGGCTAACCTTTTTCTAACTTGCCCCAAAGCCATAGGATGTGAACGCGCGACTTTTATGTCCTCAAGCTTTGCGCCTTTAACGCCCAAGAGCTGATGCCGGATTGGCAAGTACTTCTCGCCAATAATAAACAGGCCACCCTCAGGTAAAAGATGATAAATATCGGAGACCCGGCCGGCCACCGTGTTTTCCACCGGTATCATAGCCAGGCTCGCCTCGCCTGCGCTCACCGCGTTAAAAGCCTGAGCAAAGCTCGGACAAGGCCTCGGGTTCATGTCTGGATAGAAGTCCCGACACGCCAAATGAGAATAGGCGCCAACCTCTCCTTGGAAAACAATAACGTTAGACATAATGCTCTTTATCCTGCTCAGATAATTGTGAGCGTCCTTTAAGCCTTTGCGACCCTTAGCCGCAAGCGGTTTTACATTTGCTTTTACGGCATATGTTTATAAAAGGCCTCGAAAAGCCGATTGTAAGAATCGACAAATTTTGAGTCAGAGGATTGTCAGATGGACGAACTTGGGTTTAACAAAATAGCGGGTGCAGTGTTAGCGACCGCCCTAGGTGTTATGATGATACGGGAGGTCCCTCATCTTCTTATGCACTCAAGCTCCCCAGACACGCCCGTCTACCAGGTCGGCCCAATTGTCCAAGAGGGCGGCGCGGATGCCGAAAAGCCTCTTCCCTTCCCGCAAGCAGACTGGGTTGCGGCGATGGACGCAACGGCAGGCGCCAAAGCCTTTAAAAAATGTACGTCATGCCACAACGCAGATAATGGCGGCGCTAATAGCACCGGACCTAACCTCTGGAATATTGTTGGTAATACAGCAGGCGCTCGGGGCGACTTCAAATACTCCGGCGCCATGGCGAGCTCAGCCCTGACATGGGATTTTGAAACTCTTGATGCCTTTATCGCTAAACCGACGAAATATCTAAAGGGCACCAATATGAACTTTATCGGCGAGAAAAAAGCCGAAAAGAGAGCCGCAATTATCGAATATTTACGCGTCGCTTCGGATAGCCCGCTTCCTCAGCCTGCTGTGGCGGCAATGGAAAAGCCTGAGCCCATGATGGAAAAAGGTGACGGCATGGAAATGACAGACGGGACAGATGTCAAAGACGCTATGGAGCTAAACGATAGCATGTCAGAAAAAGAAATGGCTGTGCCTGCCATGGAAAATACTAAACCAATGGAAGATACTAAACCAATGGAAGATGTTAAAAAAATGGATGACGGCCATTAAGCACCCATCGCCTAAAACCTTTTAATAGCCCTAATCTCTCCGCCTCCGCTGCCCTCAATACGCTTCACCGCGTCTGCAAGCGGCTCAATTTTCACACACATATGATAAGCGTTGGCATGTATCATCGCCCTCGCCGATGTCATGATGCCGACATGACCTTTCCAAAAGATAAGATCACCGCGCTTTAGCCCGCTTCGGTTTAGAGGCAGGTTCGCGCCTAAACCCTCTTCTTGCATATCGGCGTCGCGCGGCGCGTCTATCCCAGCGGCCCTAAGCGATGACTGCACAAGCCCCGAACAATCTAATCCGTCTGTGCTTAACCCGCCCCAAATATATGGCAGGCCAATATGCTGCTCGGCGATTGTCACAAAATCTGTCTCAGATGGGGGCAAGCTACGCGAGCGCAGATGATTAGCATGGATAAATTCTCCGCTCTCTAATTGGAAAAATTTGTCAGATATTTTTTTGACCTTCAAAAGCGCGCCTAAATGCAAATGCGCTTTTATAGGGCTTTTAATATCAGCCTTAGAAAATAACGGCGCTTTTAAAACGCTCACTTTGTGATTGGAGGTTAGGGACTTATCCCTGAGGTATTTTAGAGGGATATATCCCACATAACCTTTTTGTTTCGACCCTTTTATGGGGCTTTGGGACTGGCCCCACGCCCAGCTCTTTTTGATATCATAAACATCAAATTGCCACCCCCATAATAATTGCGTTTCAAGGCCTGACCGTTGGCTTGGACGGCGATGCAAGGGCGTCACAGGCGAGCTAACCGTGTAGCGACCCAATTTTGGAACATAAGATTTTGGGATATGGGTGCGCGGGTCTGCGCCCATTATGCTGCGAGCGATATAATTTCTACTTCAGATTCTGACTGAATTATATCCGCGAAACGTTGGAGATATAAAATACCGCCAGAGGTGCGCTTTACGATAATAGACCTTTTATCACGTAAATCCGGGGCCCGCTCAACAAAGCCATAGCGCGTCAATGTATCCAGCGCCCGGCTTATCACTGCTTTCGTCACCTTTAGCTTGTCAGCCAATGAGCGCACCGTATGGGCACTCTCTTCGAGATAAACGGTCATTAAAATAGCCATTTGGCGGCTTGATAAATCGGGCGTGTCCATTGTCACTGAGGTCAGAATAACTCTGTGCCAAAGCGCCAGAGAGTCTTTTCGAGACGGTTTTGATACCTTAGATTTCATGCGGCCCACTTATCCTTACAAGCAAATCAATTAAGTTTAGACTCGCATAGACTGATTCACAGGGTCAAGTTTTGATTTCACCAAATCAGGTCTCGCCCGCAAAAAAGTGCTTAAACGCCGACTTTTTCAACTCCAAGCAGCCTTATGCTGAAAGATCTCCATTAAGACCGCCTGCCTTGAGCCAATGATATAGCGCGCGTAGCGCAAACATATCCCCGCCCTTAGGATGAGCAGGCCGAGCGGAGGGGGTCCAACCATAGACATCAAAATGCATCCAAGGACGATCATTGACAAAACGCTCAAGGAACAAAGCCGCGGTGACGGAGCCCGCAAAGCCCCCGCCCGCATTTTTCATATCCGCAATTGGCGAGCTCAGCATTGAATTGTAAGGTTGCCAAAGCGGCATTGGCCAAATTGGATCATATTGCCCCTCAGATTGCGCCATCACGCCCTCGACGGGATTTTTTCGGTTCGAGAAAAATGGCGGTAATGTCGGCCCTAAGGCCACACGCGCCGCGCCCGTCAAGGTCGCAAAATTAATCATCAAGACGGGGTCAGACTCTGACGCCTTCGTCAGGGCGTCCCCCAAAACTAGTCGGCCTTCGGCGTCAGTATTATCAATTTCAACCGTCAGCCCTTGGCGGGAATTTAAAATATCCCCAGGCCGATAAGCTCCTGCTGAAATCGCGTTTTCAGCAATAGCGACCAAGCAATGCAGGCGGATAGGAAGCTTATTGGCCATAATCATTTTGGACAACGCCAAAGCATGGGCAGCTCCGCCCATATCTTTTTTCATAATACGCGCGCCTGTTGCGCTCTTTATATTCAAGCCGCCCGTGTCAAAGGTGATACCTTTCCCGATCAAGGCAAGGCGCGGGTGGTCAGGATCGCCCCATTCAAATTCAACCAAGCGCGGCGGCTCGTGCGCGGCCCGTCCCACGGCGTGTATCATGGGATAATTTTCCGAAAGCAAATCATCTCCGATTACGCTCGAAAGGCTGGCCCCGTAGTCTTGCGCTAAATCAACGGCCGCTTGATGTAGCGCGGCGGGGCCCATATCGCCTGCCGGAATATTTATAAGGTCACGACACAGACGGCTCGCATCTGTCAGCGCCGTGACTTCGGTAAGCTTATCCCCATTGTCCATGACTAATGTCGGAAACACCGTATCTGCCTGCAAGTAACGGTCAAATTTATAGGCCCCAAGCCCCCAGCCAATAGCGGCTAATGTCCCAGTCCAATCTTCTGGGAGATGTTCGAATTTATAAAACCCGGCGCTAAGTTTTGCAGATAGCGATCCTGCGCGTATGGGCCCCTCCACGTCTTTCTCTGCTTCGCCAGCCCCAAATAAAACTGCGGAAATATCGCCGTTAGCGCTTGGGAGTCTTAGAAGTTGTCCCGCGCTGGCCTCGAATTTACTTGCTTGCGCGAAGGCGTATTGTGGACCTTCAAGTATTGTCTCAAATTCGGCCCAGTCAACCGGGCGTAAAATATAGATCGGAATAACCGTTTCACTTGCCGTAACTTGATTTTGTGTTGTGAAAATAGCTGACATTCAAACCTCAAAGCATTGAAATGCTAACCTATCGTTAACTGTCTCTGTTTACAATTGTTAACGAAATCTTATTGCGCAACTTACTGCGTGGTTGGTGAAGGATGTTTTATGTTTGATATATCGTTTCGCGCCTTGATAACCTCTGCGGCTTGTACGGCTATTTTAGCTGGGTGCGCCATCGCCCCGGGATATTCCGAGGGTGAAAAAGACATCGTGCAATCTTTGGAAAGTTCAAAGTATCAACCCGCCTCACGCGAGACACGTAACAATATTGAAACCCAAGAATTATTCGCCCAAGCCGCCTTTTGGTCGCGAGAGCATGAACTTAATCCGGGCGACCTTGAAAGTTCCATAAAATTGGCCGCCGCCGTGAGGAAACTTGGCAATCCCGGTAGAGCTGTCGAAATTTCACAAACGGCGCGCGCTCTTTATCCGCGAGACCCTTATCTATCTGCCGAATTCGCTGCCGCTCTTATAGCCTCAGAGAAAGCCTATGAGGCAATCGAGCCTATTGATGACGCCCTGCGTGTTGCGCCAGGATATGCGCGACTGTGGTCCTTGAAAGGCGCGGCGTTAGATCAACAAGAAAATTATGATTTGGCCCGTAAGCATTATGCGCAGGCGCTTAAAATTACGCCCAATGATCCTAATGTCATGGCGAATGTCGGTCTGAGCTATGCTTTGTCCGGCAATCCAGATGCGGCAGAGCAATGGCTACGCCGCGCCGTGTCTATTCCAGGGGCCAGTAAAGGTGTCCGGCAAAATCTTGCCCTTGTTTTACAGCTTCAAGGCAAAGGTGACGAAGCAGAAAAATATAATCCTGCCCCTCAACTACGAGGATCCTCCGCGCCTCAAAGGCCTCGCCAAACCGCGCAAGCACCAAGAGCGCCACAACCGTCCTATGCTCCTCAACCGTCCTACGCGAATCCCCAAGCCTATCAAAGCCAATCTAGGTATCAACAACCTAGCCAAAATTCGGGAATTCCAGCCTCAGAACGAAATTTCCGTCCGGCGCCTGCATATGCGCAGGCGGCGCCCCAAACACGTTTAAGACCTGGTTCGAGCTTAGCGGGTGCCCAGCCACAGAGAAAATCAGCTCCAGTGAGCGTTTCAGATGCCGCGCGGCTAGCGGCGCAAAATTCAACTCGGAAAAAAGTCACGGTTCCCTTTGACTCTAACGGAGCCGGCCAAGCCAGCACGCCTGGAGCTTCCGTCTTAGACCGAATAGCAAAAACCGTGGGGCCGCAGGCGAGCGGTCCATTGCCGCAAAGACGTTCATTGCAAACGCAAGCGCCTGTAAATTACCCCAC
>CAZJRU010000060.1:0-9718 GCA_964548315.1 uncultured Hellea sp. | reverse complement strand
AACTTCATTTGCTGGCGGAGCTTCAGGAGCTTCAGCTTCAGCTTTTTTACTCGCGTTCATACCTTTAATCATGAGATAAAGAACAAATGCCAAGATTAGAAACGCGATAAGCGCGTTGACAAAAAGGCCATAACCAATCGCTGCGCCGCCTTCTTCTCCAAGGTTAATCTTAAGTGCGCTGAAGTCAGCGCCGCCTGAGAAGTGACCGACAACTGGCATAATCATATCGTCAATAAGTGACTTAATTACTGTACCAAACGCGCCGCCCATGATGATGCCAACTGCCATATCAAGCATATTGCCAGCCATTGCAAAATCTTTAAATTCAGAAATCATTCCCATGATATCCCCCTAGTAATTACGACCGCTATCCGGCCAGATGAGCGCTTATTGGCATAAAATGCCTATCTGCGTCAATACGGCAATTACAACGGTATATTCAGGGAAAATGCGCCGAAAAGGCGGTTAACGCGTTGCGTCTATGCGCTGGCGTAAGTCTTTGCCGGTTCTGAAGAAGGGCACATATTTTTCTGGGACGAAAACTTCTCCGCCCGTTCTTGGGTTACGGCCAGACCTTGATTTACGGTAACGCACGGAAAAAGCGCCAAACCCACGTAGCTCAACGCGGGCTCCTTTTTCCAAAGTTTGCGTGATCGATTCAAGGACAACAGCGACAACTCGCTCAACATCAAACCGTGTTAGATGCGGGTTTTCTTCGTGAAGCGTGTCAATAAGTTCAGATCTAAGCATGAGATGATTTAAAGCAAATCCTAATTAAGAGCGCAACTTCTATTGTTGTGCAACCATAAAAAAAGGCCCTGAAACCATAATAATTACAGGACCTTTTATAGTTAATGAAGGTTTAACGGACTTAATCGTCGCCTTTTAGAGCCGCGCCAAGGATATCTCCAAGTGACGCACCAGAGTCTGCTGAGCCATATTGTTCAACAGCTTCTTTCTCTTCCGCAATCTCAAGAGCCTTAATCGAAAGTTGATATTGGCCTTTTGAAGCGCGTGTCACCACAGCGTCTACTTTATCTCCAACAGCGAAACGTTCTGGGCGTTGCTCTGAACGTTCTCTAGACAAATCGCCTTTACGGATGAAGGCCGCGATTTCATTGTCGTCACCAAAGGAAACGTCAAGTCCAGCGGATTGAACATTTGTGACCGTACAGGTAATCGTCTTACCGCGAGACACGCCTTTTCCGCCGCCGCGAGGGCCGCTATCCTTGATGAGCTGCTTAATGCCCAGGCTGATACGTTCTTTCTCAATATCAACCTCAAGAATTTTTGCTTCAACAGTTTCGCCCTTCTTATAGTCCTGCAAAGCCTCTTCTCCTGACTTGTCCCAAGACAGGTCAGATAAATGGGCCATACCGTCAATATCGCCGTCTAGCCCGATAAACAAACCGAACTCAGTGACAGAACGAACTTCGCCTGAAATTGTTGACCCAACAGGGAAACGATCTGAGAAGCTGTCCCAAGGGTTGTCTTGGCACTGCTTGATGCCGAGAGAGATGCGGCGCTTTTCTTCGTCCACTTCAAGAACTTCAACTTCAATTTCTTGCGACGTTGAAACAATTTTTCCAGGATGGATGTTTTTCTTTGTCCATGACATTTCAGAGACATGAACAAGACCTTCAACGCCTTCTTCAAGCTCAATAAATGCGCCATAATCTGCGATATTCGTAACCGTACCTGTATGGCGCGTGCCAACCGTGTACTTCGCTGTCGCGGCAAGCCACGGATCTTCCTGAAGCTGCTTCATGCCAAGGCTGATGCGCTGCGTTTCTGGATTAATGCGAACGACTTTGACCTGAATGGTATCGCCCACAGCCAAAACTTGGCTCGGGTGCGAGACGCGGCGCCAGCTCATATCCGTAACATGCAACAGACCATCAATACCGCCAAGATCGACGAACGCGCCGTAATCTGTGATATTTTTAACAACGCCTTCACGTGTTTCGCCTTCAGCTAATTGACCGACAAGCTCTGCGCGCTGCTCGGCGCGGCTCTCTTCGAGAATAGCCCGGCGGGAGACAACAATGTTTCCGCGTGCGCGGTCCATTTTCAAAATCATAAAGGGCTGCTCTTGGTTCATAAGCGGTCCAATGTCTCTGACAGGACGGATATCGACTTGTGACCCAGGAAGGAAGGCATTGATGCCGCCAAGGTCAACAGTGAAGCCGCCTTTAACACGGCCAACGATTGATCCAGGTACAGGCTCTTCATCTTCATGGAACTTGGCCATTTTGATCCAGCTTTCTTCCCGGCGAGCTTTGTCGCGAGATAGAATGGCATCACCAAGCGCATTTTCGATGCGTTCAAGATAGATATCGACGCTATCGCCGACTTTAATATCATTGTCTGATCCCGGCGTGTAAAATTCGCGTAGCGGGATACGGCCTTCTGTTTTGAGGCCAACGTCAACAACAACAGTGTCTTTTTCAACTGCTGTGACAAGACCTTTAACGACGGTACCTTCCGTCATAGAATTGGTCTCGAATGAGGCCTCAAGCATGGAGGCGAAATCATCAGTGGATGGATTGAGGGAGTTTTGAGCCGCGCTCATAATAGTTTCCTTTAGTAATCGTCCGGCCAACAGGTTGTTTCCTGCGGTCTGGCCCAGCCAATCCGGGCCTTAGAATGACAAAACGGCGTGAGGAAATCCACGCCGTAACAGTCTGCCGCGCCTATAAGGGAATGTCTTTACCGTTGCAAGGGCTGATATTTGCCCCAATTATTCCCGTGTAAGCTTATTCCAGAGTTAGCTGAGCTGATAAGAGCCCGCTATCACTGGTGGTGAGGGTCGCGCGGGTAAGCTCAGCGCTATTATCAGCGATAAGCGCGTTAATAAGCCCAAATAACTTTCCCGTTTCAACATCGTCAATCCAGACATTGATAGCTTCTCCGTCTGGTTGGACCCGGGTTAGGCGAATATTTTTGTTACGCGCGGCGGTAATTAAGACGCTTCGCGAAAAGGTAGGACCGCTACCCGCGGCGGCTTTATTTCCAATATATGGTAAGGCCCGTGTAACGATATTATAATCGCGCAAAGCTTTATTGGACTGAGCCCGTGCATCAGATTTGGCGGACAGAACCGGGTTAATAAGGATAAACCACAATATGGCTAAGAGCAGCGCTGCTCCCAGCAGGCCCATAATTATTTTTTCATAGGCTTCGCGCTCATCCCATCTTAATAAGCTCAACATTATTGACCTGCCTTTAGGTTAGCTTCGCCGACAAATTCACCCGCTTGCTCGCGCACACCTCCTGTGAGCAATGTCCCGCCTGCCGTTTTAATGGCCTCTTCAAACGTAGAAGCACTTTCAAAACTGGGATATTTCAACCGAAGCTGAAAGGCGTTCTGGCTTTTTTGATACCGTAGCTGATCAACTGATAATCCCTCAACTTGCTCCACGCCGTTGAAGAGAATTTGTGAGAGCTCCAAAAATTCATAACTATTTGTCGCCCCGGCTTTTTGCGCGCGGGTTGCCGCCAGCGCGGGGTTAGCGGGCGCAGGTTTTCCCGTTGCCTGCACGTAAATTTGACCGGTCTGGGTTTTTAAGTCATCAGCCTGTAAATTTAACGCGCGTGCTTGTACCGCTTGCAAGGCAAGAACCGCAAGCCCCAAACACGCCGCCATTGATCCAAATCCCGCTAATATTTTTCCATTTAGCGCCCAATTTGCGGCAAAGCTTGATTTAGCAGCAAATTCATTTTGAAGGAGGTTTAGCCCCCCGCCGCTCTCAAGAGCTTTGCCAATTTGAGATAAAAATATGTCATCCTCAATTTTCGCAGGCGGCGCATCCTCCCATCCCTCGTCAAGCGTATGGCCTAGTGGGCCGCTATAAATAGCGCGGCCTAAAACTGACGCGTCTTGCGCCGTCATCTCAAAATCGGCGAAAACAGCAGATGGCGTTAGTCCCGCTGTAGTGAGTTGCGCCAAGGCCGTTTCCAGATGCTCTTTAGACATGACGCCAATACGGTTATCATCCAGCGCGATATGCACGGCGTCTAATGGCTGCGAAATTTTATCTTCAATACTAAACGCTGCCGCTTTCAGCCTATCGCGCTTGGACGTCGCTGGCAGCTCATGTGAATAAAGTCGCACTGATTGACCCGCCAATATAGCGACGACTTCACGCCCCTTAGCGGGAGGCGGCGCGCCGCGGCCATGCGAGAGCACCTCATCTCTATCAACGCAGCCCCAAAGCCCGGGAGCGCCGTCATGGCTTGGCATGACTATAATCAGTCTCTCCGTCATGCTTTACTGCTCTGTATCAGGTGATACGTCATTTAAATCCTCTAGCTGGGGCCTTAAATTTTCAACCCCTACACCCCGATATGTCAGATTTGCGCTACCATTGTCCAGCATATCAAATTCAAAAACGATATCGCGTGATGCATTGCCAAAACTCACATTCGCTTCAACCCATAATTTTTCAGGTTGAAATATGATTTGGTCAAGGGCCGCATCTGGGTTTTCAAATCCCGCCATGGCTGGCGCGGCTATTAAGGCAGGCCTATCCGTATATCCTCCTGCTGGCCGCTCAGCAATGAGCGCGCGCGCGGTTTGTATAAAATCAGCCCCGCCCAATAGAGCCCCAAGTACGAAGACATCAAGCGGGCCTGCTGTGTTGATATTAAAGCGCGTGAGTTCACCCGCGGCCCTCACGCATAGATATGGCCGAATAGATTGATACAGCTCTTCCGTCATAGTTTCCAAATTTCGTAGCTCCATCACCGAGCTGAGGGGCGTATTCGCTGTTCGGTGAGGGACAGCGCGCCGTAAATAATCCCCATCTTCGGCGCCAGAGGGTGAGCGCTGTGTATCGCTATCAATCCAATCCAGCAAAATAAAACTCTGATTTAAAGCGTCATTTTCCGGCCAACCTAATGAGGTTAAAAGGGATGAGAATTGCCTCACCCCGTTGCTATTTTGTGTACCATCTGTGTTGAGCAAGCTTCCAAGCGCAAAACAGTGGGACCCATCGCGCACATCAAGTTCGATGAAGCCGCCTTCAAAGGGAAAACTAAATCGCTGCGCTTGGCTCAAGGCGAGGTTTTTGCCTTCGGCGGGCAAGAGCGCCAAATTGCTTTGAACATAACTGCCCGCAAAATCTTCAGCGCCTTTGACGTACCAATCCAGCTGAGCATAATCATTCACATTGGACATGCGTTTTACGGCAAAGCGAATATCGTCAATGATGGCAACAGCCACCGCCGCCATCACAGCCATAATCAATAAAGTCGTGAGTAGAACCGTACCGCGCTCGCCGGAATTTTTCGGCGTCACGCGCGTCATAAGCTTAGCTCAAAGTAATGGGTAACCTCGGACCCATTGATATGGACTATTTCAAATGAAATGGCCTGCGGCGGAAGAGTTTGCAGACCTGGCGTTTGCGGGTCATCAGCGGTAAACGTTGGAGAAGGAATTCTAATTTGCTCAGATGCAAAAGACGTTAACCCCGCCGTAGAAACAATCCCTGAGCTTTGAGACCGTTCATGGGCGCGCAATTTTATATCCTCAATATCGCTAAGCAACACACTGTCGAAATATTGGGGGTCAGAGCTCGGGTTTTCATGTGAAAAGCTACGTCGGACTAAACGTGCGTCCTCGAAAATATATTCGACCCGCTCTAAGTCCCCGCGTGCTTCAAGTCCTCCCGGGTTGGACCTCCCGCGCCGAACAAAGGTGAGTAAAGCTTCCCCGTCAGTTGTTAGGCTATAAGGCAAGATACCGCCCAGTTCATCGCGCAGAGGCCTTAGCGTGATAGAAGCCATATCGGCGCGCATAATTGCCCGCGCGCTATTAAGGTTATTTATGCCGGAGACCGCCGCGTCTAGTCGTGCTTTCCCGCGCAGGCTTTGGGTTAAAGCGCTCATCGTTCCCACAGAAATCAAGGCAAAGATAAAGAGCGAAATCAAAACTTCAATCAGAGTGAAACCTGCTTCACCCTTATTGAGGTCTGGCTCAATATTTTTCGCCACGTTCATAACACACCCTGACGAAAGGCTGTTCGCTCGATGATGATTTGATCTTTATCGCGCTCACGAATTGTCACATTGATACGAAAGAATCCTTCGCTCTGCGTTTCGCTCACCTCTTCGCGCCAGTCATATTCACGGCCCGCCGCGCGCTCAACGCCGCTCGATGTCCCGAGCTTAAGCGGCTTTAATCGGGACTGCACAATACGGTTATCTGCAACAATACCCGCGTAAGTCTTATGCTCTAGAATAATGATAGCCCGCACGGACTCTGTTCCGCTGCGGGTGAGGCCAATGATGGCGACGCTAAATATCAGAAGAGAGGCGAGGACTTCGACTAATGTAAAGCCGCTATCTTTTTTTGGCGTTGTCTTATCGGGAACTATCACTCGTCCACCCGCAACGCGACACGGCCGTCACCTTGCCCCGAAATAATATATTGAGCGCCGCCGTCGGATAAGGAGAGCTCAAAGGCTGTCGAGAGCCCCGTTGGCTGAAATAGAATTATGGGCGTAATCTCTTTGGGTAATTCCAAGTTTTTATTCTCGCGTTTGAATCTGACGCGGGAACCCCTGTCCCATTCGCCTGAAATAATTTCATGCCAGTCTTGGTCTTGATAATTATAAAGCGCGTATCCGTCTTTCGAGATACCCACCGCTCCGACCCGGCCTGATATAATACCATTTTGGGCGAGTTGGTTTATATGCCCCGTCATGAGCTGCGCCTGTTTTTTCAAAGGCGAATCTGGGCGCGGAATAGATAAAATCACAACCGCGGACATAAGCCCGATGATTATCAGAACCGCGAGAATTTCGACAAGCGTAAATCCCGCCTCATGATGAGAGCGGGCCGGCAATTATGGCTCCCAGCTCACGATGTCTGCCGCTTGGTCAATCCCGCCCGGTTCCCCGTCGGAGCCGTAAGATAGAATATCAAAAACGCCATGCTCGCCAGGAAAGCGGTAAATATAAGGTTGCCCCCAAGGATCATTGGGTAATAATTTTACGTAGCCGCCTTTGCGGTAACGATCATTACTGACCCCGCTAGGGGCAGAGAGTAAAGCGTTCAGACCTGCTTCTTCCTCAGGATAATCAAAAACATCGAGACGGTACATTTCTAAGGCTTGTTCGATAATACGAATATCGGCCTTCGCTTTTGAGACCAAAGCTCTGTCTTGAGCGGGAAGAACATTGATGACAACAAAGGTCGTCAACAATCCGATAATCACGAGAACAACCATCACCTCCACAAGGGTGAAGCCTTCATCTCGTTTTTTGAGAGCCGTTTTTTTCGACAGTATCTTTTGCATAACATATGGGGTCATAGAGTGTGTGTCCGTCTTCGCATTTAAAAGGCCAATGTATTCAATCTTAAAATAGGCAAGAAGATCGCTGCAATAATTAATAACACAATCGCGGCTAAAAATATAATGATAAGAGGTTCTAGTAAGCTTAGAAAAACACTCGTGGCCGACTCAAATTCATCTTCGAGGTAATCTGCAGACTTGGCGAACATCTTTCCCATATCACCTGAGGCTTCCCCGCCTGCAACCATTTGCACAACCAAAGGCGGGAATACTTCTGTGCGGCGCAAAGATGAACTAACCGCCGCGCCTTCTCTGACTTTCACGCAAGCGTCCGAGACGGCTTTGCGCATCACAGTATTTTTGAGAGTATGGCGCGCTGTTTCCATTGAGGTTAAAGCCGGCGTGCCGCTATCGATTAATCCCGCCATTGTGCGGGCGAAACGGGCGGCATTTAAATTACGTCCCACGCGGCCTAATAAAGGGAGCTTAAGTTTAAACCCATCCCACTTTAGGCGTAAACCCTCTTGCTTAAGCGACTTCTTAAATCCGAAAATCAAAACCGCTATAATTGCGGCCACGACTAACCCATATGATTGAAGCCACTGGGAGGCCGCAATTGTAAAGCGCGTTAAAGCCGGGAGTTCCTGTCCGAAACTTTCAAATTGTTCGACGACTTTGGGGACAACAAATATTAGCAAAATCGTCACAACCACGAGGGCGACAATCGTCAAGACAATCGGGTAAACAGTGGCCCCTAATATTTTACGCCGCATTTTTTGGTTCGCTTCAAGATCATCCGATAACCGGTTTAACACCGCCGGAAGACGGCCAGATGTTTCCCCCGAGGCCACCATCGCCGAATATAGCTGCGGAAAGATTTTAGGTCGTCCCCTTAAAGCATCAGAGAGACGCAAGCCCTCCATCACCTGTGCGCGAATATCTAGGAGCGCGGCTTTCATAGGAGAGCGCTCAAATTGAAGCGCGGTAATTTTTAAAGCCTCTTCAATGGGTGTTGCCGCGTCAATTAAAATGGCAAGCTGCCGCGTGGCTTGGGTTAAGTGTTTATGCTTCACCCGTCCGCCGCCGCTCGCGGAACGGCTTGTCTCTTTCTTGGCTTTACTTGGCGAAAGATCGACAGGCATCAGCGAACGGGCGCGTAAGATGTCGCGCGCGTCCCTCGCGGAGCTGGCCATGAGCGTGCCTTTTTGGCGTTTTCCCGCGGCGTCTAACGCAGCATAGTCAAACGCTTCCACTAGATGTCTTCCGCCGTTTTCGCTTTACAGACGCGCAAAACTTCTTCGGCGGATGTCTCTCCTGCCAAAACTTTATCCGCCCCGCTGGCTAAAAGATTTTTACGGTTTTTAAAGGCATATTTAGACAGCTCATTTTCGCTAGCTCCGTCATGAATCATAGAGCGCAGCTTATCGTCTAAGGTCACAATCTCATAAATCCCGAGACGGCTCGCATAGCCAATATCTTGGCATGAAGAACAGCCTTTGGGCTTATAAAAATAAGCCGAGGTTTTCTTCAGCCCCAATTCGGCAAGTTCGCCCGAAGTGGGCGTATAGGCGGTTTTACAGTTTGAGCATAAACGGCGCACGAGACGCTGGGCGACCAAAGCCGTAATCGTCGAGGAGAGCAAGAACGGCTCAACGCCCATATCGCGCAGGCGGGCAATTGCGGCGACCGCCGAATTGGTATGAACCGTCGATAAAACCAAGTGTCCGGTCAGAGAGGCTTGAACTGCAATTTCAGCCGTTTCCGGATCGCGGATTTCTCCGACCATAACAACATCAGGGTCTTGGCGAAGAATGGCCCTAAGCCCCGCCGCGAATGTCATGCCGATCTGGCTATTGACCTGGGTTTGGCCAATCCCGTCCAGCGCATATTCAACTGGGTCTTCGACGGTTAAAACATTGCGAGACCCATCATTGAGCTGAGAAAGCGCGGCGTATAACGTTGTTGTCTTACCTGATCCTGTCGGGCCCGTGACTAATATAATTCCATTGGGCCGAGAGAGCGCCGATTGAAAAGCCTTTAAGACCTGTGTTTCCATACCAAGCTCAGGCAGAGTCAGGCGCGACTGGTCTTGTTCCAAAACCCGCATGACGAGGCGTTCCCCGTGGCGGGCGGGCAAGGTCGACACCCGCACATCAATAGCCCGCTCGCCAAGGTTCAATGAGAAGCGACCATCTTGCGGCACGCGTTTCTTGGCAATATCGAGTTGCGCCATGACTTTAACACGAGAGACCAATAATGAGGCTAGTCTTGCGGGAAGGCTCAACATTTCGCGCAGGGTTCCATCAATTCTAAAGCGCACAGACAGGCGCTGTTCATAGGGTTCAATATGAATATCAGAGGCGCGAGAGCGAATAGCTTCTTGCAAAATACCATTGATGAGCTTGATGACCGGCGCGTCAT
>CAZJRU010000059.1:0-9885 GCA_964548315.1 uncultured Hellea sp. | reverse complement strand
TGCAAACCCAAGACTTTGATTAGTCAATAGGAACGTAAATCATAGCGTCATAATCAATCAAAACCTGCCCCGTGTTATTACGACGTTTTACGCCTATGCGCTGGAGTGCCGTTTTGGAAATTGCGCTCTTTTCTCCATTAATTGTAACGAGTTCCGTCCTAGGCTGGGAGGGTTTTGGCAGCGGACTGAGCGGGACTGTAATCTGTCTTTTCTCACCAGGGAGTAAATTGTTTTGTAAGTAATAAGGTTCAACCCAGCCTAAGCGATTTTCTTTATCAAGATAAGATAGTTTAATCTGCAAGGTGCTTACGATTTCGGTGCCTTTATTGGAGACCGTTAGATTTAGAACCTTATCGTCTTCGGATATTTTCATATCCGCAAATCCTAGTGATTTGTAATATTCTGGTGCGCAGACTGTAGTAGACAGTGCCAAAGAGATATTTGAAGGTAGTTTTTCAAGCTCAACCACACTAAAATGTTCTGGATCATAAGCCGCATTAAAATCCTGATCTTGAATTTTAAGATAACCTTCAAAATCAATTCGAAAGGGCGAGGACTCGCCAGGTAAGAGACGGTGCGCTCCAAGACGCCCAGAATGTTGTTCGAATATTATATCGGATTGTTGCGTTTTCGCTTGGGCCATAATCTTAGTGCAAGCTGAGAGCGAAGAGTTATTTCTAATCCGGCCCACAACATACATACGTCCGCCGCGTTCAATGAACTCGGCGTCGAGCAAATCGACCTTTGGACGGGCTAATCGCTGAATAGGGCTAGTGGGCGTTAATAGAAGCTGTCCCGTCAGATCGCGAAATTTTGAACTCTTGCCTGACGTCGTTAATTTCTGCGCAAAGGCTTTAGCTGGGGGAACATATGTTATGCGCCAATGTCCGGCATCATTTTGAACGAGAGTCAAATCCGATAAAACCGATTTGGTCCCAATTGACGTAAGATAGGTCAAATCTGATTTAATCTGAGCGGTGTTATTATTGGTCTCAGTTTTATGGAAGCCAATTGACGTGAGCTTCCCAAAGGACGGAACTAAACCACCGGTGAGTTTTTGGATACGCAGGAACTGCCCATAATCAATGTCAGGGTTTGGGACGAGCAAGTCGAACGCCGCGGCCGTTTCACGGAAATCTAAATGTTGATAAAACTGTTCAACAATCTCTTCTGGGGCAACAGGTTTTTGACGTTCATAAACCGTAATAAAAGTAAGAAAAGCGGCAGTTAATATTATAGTAAATGGGACGGCTCTCGCTAGGAAAATAATTCTTGGCGATACCTTAAACACCCCTCGCCTAGGCCTCCCCGTCATAAAGTGACGCGCCGGTGCAGAGATAAGCTTTTGCGTTAAGCCAAGCCAAAACAAAGTTAACAACCCCATCGTCAATGCACCAATGGGCAACGTGCCCCACATAAGTCTTTGATAGCGAGGAAAATGACGCCTTGGTCTAATATCTGGAAGAGGTGAGATGTCAGGCTTCTCCCAGACGCGAATACCATTATTAAGCCGCGTGACAGGATTCCACCCTGTGTAATGCAAGACTGGGTCATAAAATTCGTCATTTGAGAAAATATATTTGAGATGAAATTTCTCTGCATTCGTCAAAAACTGATTGAGCGAGCCCAGGCCGGGAACCCCTGCATATTTTGAATTTTCTAACCGTTCGACAGAATAATTCATCAAGCTAGGTAAGCGGCGCGCTGAATGGTAATTTCCATCAACAGATTCCGCATTAATCAGCGCGCTGTGATAGGCGAATTGATCCCCAAAACCGAGCGTCAGATATCGCCAATCAGAGTGACGGTCCTCATCCATGAATTTCACAATAGGCGCCGGGTCGATAAAGTCTGGTTGGGTTGGACGGAAACTCGGTAAGAGCGCTGTGCTTATGGCTAGTGCCACATAACACACGAGGGTAAAGACAAGCCCTGTACGGCTTAGAAAAGGTCCAAAAGCGCGGGTAAGGATAAGACGGCCGCGGCCTTTCCAAAGAGATTGAACGGCCAGACCGACAAAGGGTAGAATTAAAAGCGAGGCCCAAAAGGTAAATCTATCTAAGGTGAGAATTTCAAAAGCTGGTCCTAAAAGTATCTTCGGAAAAGGCGTCGTTCCGCCTGTGCCTAATAATAGAGCAATCAACACGGATAGTCCTAATGGCCACAGCGCCGTTTTGAGGGACTTGTGGATGACATAGGGCACAGCAAAGATAAGAAGCCCCCAAGGAATAAGAAAGAAAATGAGCCCTAGATTTGGTTTGGCAATAAAATTTTCACGACTACCATGCGGGATGCTGACTTGGGTTATTGGGTCTGTGATGGACCAATGCCAGTATGGGAATACAATGGTCACGATTAAAATCAACATGCATAGCCCCATAAAGATGCCTCGAATGAGGGCTGGCGAAGCCCATTTTACGATAGCGATTTTGCTGTTCGGTTTCGATTTTTGGCGCGCGCGTAAATTTGCTAACCATGCCGCGACGCCGACAGGGGCGACGAAAAAAACCGTGCCAAATAGCGGAGTGACATGATGAACGGATGTGGTGGCTGCCGTAAGGATAATTGCCAAAAGCAGATCCGCCTTCTTACCTCGCTCAATCCATCCAGAAATATGCGGAATTGCGTTCAGGAAAAGTGAGATGGAAAGCACTGTCGGGAGCTGTCCAAAAATATGAAGTGTTTCTGAAATGCTTGTTGAGAAGGCACATAACATTGCAGCGTAAGATGCGGCTTTGTCATTGACCCAAAGACGAGAAAACCGAAAGATACCTGTAATCAGCAAAGCCACCGCCATTAACTGCATGATGATAAAAGCGATCCGCAGATCCATAAAACGAGTAAGCAACCCTAGGGATTGATGACTTCCTGGAGGGTAGGAGGTGACGGTGAAGCCTGTATACCAGCGGGTCTCCCAAGGGTCGAACCAAGACTCGAAATAATGGTTACCAAAGAACATATGAATATAAGCATCATAGGTTTGTCCATAGGTGAACGGCAAAAGCGCCCCGTGAAACACGAGACTCAATAAAATTGCCAAATATGTCCAAGACCGAGCGCTCATGTTATTAGAAGCTTTTTTGACCTTCTATGAGCCACCAGGACCGACCCTAATAAGCAAATTGCGCAAATGATTTGCACGACCAACTTAGTTATAAAGTAACTGTGTAAGCCAAGATCTGCGAAGGTGTGATTAACAATCGATAATATAAAGAGCTGCACGATACCAAATCCTAAGACAATTTGCGCCGCAAGTTTTTGTCCTTTTGCAATTTGGTAAATAGCGCAGAGGTGGCTGACAATAAAGACGGCCCCTGTCATGGCACTAACCCATACGATTGAGGAAAGCTGTATGTAAGCTTCGCCGAGCATTAATTTTACAATCAGAGTAGAATTAGGAATTATCACAAGCAAAGCTGCTGCGCTGATGCAGACGATAGCCAGTAACAAGATAAAAAGCTCTTTGGGGCTTCCGTTCTCGCTATTTTGTTGGGCAACAAACGGCTGTAAAATTATGGAGCCAGATAAAAAAGCGAAAAAGAAAACCCGCTGTATCAGCAAAAGCCCTGCGACTAACCCAGCCGTTTCAGCGGAAAAACCCGCTTTGGCGATGAGAATATCGCTATCTAGCACTAAAATTTGCGCGAGCTGCAAGATAAGGTAAGGCATGGCCATAACGCTTAACGCTTTGGCATCGTCGGTCGTTTTAACGCTCAAAGCCTTCTTACGCGCTGATGACCAATCCTGCCTATCCGTTGAGAAAATAAAGCCTGCGACAATGGATAAACCAACAGCCGCCGCGATTCCCGCCAGGCCAAATCCCATTTGCCAAAGCAAGACACTGCCTGCGAGCCGAATAATCCACTCGGCCTGTATAGAGAGGACGATTTTAGGCACATGAATGAGGCCCTGGGTGAGGCCTCGGTAAATGACCATGGGCAAGAAAAAGGGAATGGCAAGAGCCAGCAGAACTAAAGCCCGCGGGGATGAAAAATTTAACCAAGAGCACAAGAGCTCTGATAAGGCGATAACGACAAACATAATCGGGACAGAAATTTTGAAGCTTCGCCATGCTAGGGCGAAGGCCTTGAGTTTGCTTGTAGGGATATGTTTGTCTTTTGCGGATTGTTCCGCAAAGGCGAATTGGAACGCGCCAAGAAATGATAGTAAGCCCAGCTTAAGGGTTAATAACAAAGTCAAATCAGCAAACAGAGCCGGTCCCATCAAACGGGCAAAAATCATATTGAAAATTAAATTGGCGGCATTTGCGATATTGGCTGAAATAAATAAAACTGCGGCCGGACCTAGAAACGCATGAGATTGAATCGCTTTAATCGGGTTCTTAAGCACGATAGACATTTATGTCTGTACCAATGATAGGCGGTTATTGCCTTGAAAGGCCACGGGTTTGCTATTTTGAACCCGACAATCAAAGAGCGTAGTTAACGAAGAGCGCCGCGCGGCCGATAAAATGTCATCAATATCCGGAAGGTATATGTATGGTTCTTTGCCTTGAAGTCGAAAGTTTTCACAGATTTCAGTTAACGTCGTGAATACGGAGGGTCCCAATGATTTAACCTTAGAAAAGTCCAAGATGATAAAATCTTTAGTTTCATCAACCAAGGTTTCCATGGATTTCAAACTCTGCAGCGTGAGGCTATCCCCACAGCGTAAAACTTGCCGGGTGTTTGAGGGCAACTGTTTTCTTCCATCATGGAATTTCGCTCTAATTTTCCACTGGTTTAAAATAAGAGACATCATGCTTAGGCCGCCATTAATGACATCTGAAAATTTTATGTTTGAGCCAGGCACTTCCGTCCATTCCAACACTGGGTATTCAAAAAAGTTCTTGCGGGTTTTCTTTTCTGGATTTGAAATCCGTAGAAAAAGCTCAACATCAAAGAGCCAACCCGCCGTAAAGGGTGCCTCTAAGCACGTCCGCAAATGGGGGGTATTGCGAAAGAGTTTCGCACCGCATTGCGTGTCTTTGAGCGCAAGCCCCGTCGCCATGCGCCCCATAGTTGCGCAAACTAAAGAAATCATTTTTCGGTGAAAGTCGCGATAAACGCTTCGGCCCAACCCCCCAGCCCGGGAACCAAAAACAACATCAATATTGTGCAACCGGTCTGCGACGGAGATAAAATCATTGATAGCATTCAGCGGTGTTGCCAAATCGGCATCAAGAAACCCGATGTATTTATCACCGCGTTTAGCTGCAAATTTTAACCCGTGGCGAACAGCCTCCGCCTTGCCGGCATTGCGCGCCATCATCAATACATCAATTTGCGCAGGCAGCGCCGCCATCGCGCCGCATAGGAGATTGATCGTTAAGTCTTTGGATCCATCATCAACAAAGACAAATGAAATATTGGGGTGCTGACGGCCAAAATTCAAAAACACTTCAAGATGCAAACGGCTTGCTTCATTATAACAAGGAATGACAATTGTCGTGCGCTCATGCCTAAACTTCAGGGCTTGAACATTGTGCTGGGGCTGAGCGGCATAGGTCATGATTATCTCCAATATCTTGCCGCTAACATCGCAATTTACGGGCCGTTATTTTTGGGCGGTTTTGCTTTGATTTCATCGCATTTCGAAAAAGGGATTCGCATTTCGCAAATTTGATTTTGCAATTTTTTAATTTTTTTCGCCAAATTCCGCGCTTTTTTTCGGCATGTGCATTGCAGCTTTAAAGCTACAATTTTGAAAAAAACGATTATGATGAAAAGATATAAATTCCTAATATCAACAATAGTGATTGGTATTTTATGGCCTGTCCTCACCCCTAATGTGCAGGCCTATGAACTCAATATTTATGCGGGGCCCCAATCCATAACGCCGCGAGAGGCCATACATGTCACGGTCCAATCTGCGGTTCAAAGCGTAGCCGTTGAGCTGTCTTATATGTCCGACGATGGGCGCGAAGTTAGGACCGGCACGACAGAGCGCGGTTTAGTCTCATTTGAGGTTTTCGCGAAAAAAAATATTGGGCAAATGCATTTTACGGCTAAGGCGGGCGAGGATGTTTCCAACACCGCCATTGTCTTAGTACTTGCAGGGCCGCCGCAAGATTTTAGTTTAAATATCGAAAGAGCGAAGCCGTTAGGGACTGTGCATATTTCGTCGGACCTTATTACGGATGCGTTTGAAAATCACATCTCTGATCTTGCTTTGGTGTCTTTAAATTGGGTTGATGATAAAGGCTTGAAGGCAAGCCAAAACATTCAACTTACGCAGGGGCGCATTAATTTAAATGCGAAATGTCCTTACCAATTTGACGGCGCTCTCACGCTCCGCGCGCGGCTAAATTCTGTCACCTCTATTTCACCTGACGTCTCTTCAATGTGCCGCAAGAAAAACATTGAATAAACTCATGAAAATAGCATCCAATTATCAAAAAAAACGCGGCGTGATAACGACCATAGTTTTACTCGCAGGCGTTACCTTCGCTGGCGTGGTGGCAGCTATCATTGAAACTCCTCAAGGTCAAAATAGTTTCCTACATGAGCATTTAGCGCTCGTGCCCCTTCAGGAAAATCTAAATTGGGAGGCGTTAGATTTTGACTTACCTGAGCAAGATAAAGCAAAAATTGCGCAGATAATATCCCGGATAGAGCACCCATTATTTACAAAAGGTTTGAGAGAAGTTTTAGCAGGGCCCGCGTTGGATAAGGCTCAAAGCGATATGTGCGCGCCTAACGCCAACATATGCGATTTCTATATCCGGGTTAATCGTAAGCTCTCCGTCGGTCATCTCAATAAAGATATCCGCGTTGTGAATGTCGAAGAAAAAAGTCGCCGCATTAATTTAAAGCTTAATAATGAATCTGAGCCTGGCGTTGCGCTTAAAGGCCTTACCGACGAAGAACGGGTGCTTAGCTTCTACCAAACACAGGCAGGTTGGGTGCACAATAGCTCTGCTAGCCTTAAAACTAATTCGTTGTCATTTCACTCTCGCGAAGGTCAATTCCGCGACAGGTTTGCCAAAACATTGGTGGGCTTAAATTATTACCCCGCTTCCGCCTCATGGGCAGATTTTTGGGAACTGTTTCCAAGGGATGAAATTGAAGTCGACCTTGAAAAAGCAAAAGCTCTAAACGTCAATTCACTTCGTATTTTTCTAAATCATGATTATTTCGATGCGGTAGAAACACGCGAAGAGGCCTTGTCTAAATTAGGCATCTTTCTAGATATGTGCGAAGCAAAGGGTCTTACTGTTTTATTGACTTTGTTTGATCTTCGTCCTGACTATACGCTTTCGAATTGGGACGCGGACATCACCCATATCGATAGTGTTCTCTCACGTGTTGCAGCCCATAAATCTATACTCGGAATTGATTTAAAAAACCAAGCCGACCTCGATTTCAAAAGCTGGGGTAAAGGACACGTCAAAGCCTGGCTGACGGTTATGGCGCGCCATATTCAAACACATTATTCGCATTTGCCTGTCACGACAGGTTGGTCAAAAGCTGAGAACGCCACGGGCCTAAACGACGTGTTTGATTTCGTAACTTACCATGAATATGAGCATCCAAAAGGACTAGAAGAGCGGTTACGTCAGGTCAGTGCAGCTATTGGCGATAAACCTGTGATGATTACTGAACTTGGTTCGACCATTTGGCACCCGCCCTTTATCAACAGCATTCGCGAGAACAAACAAGCAGCCCGACTACATCACCAGCTAGATCAAGTAAGCAAAGCCCATGGCATCTTTGTCTGGACGCTCAATGACTTTGATTATGTTAGCGCCGACGTTGTGGGGCCTCTTCCTTGGCGGCGCGCACAGCAAAAACATTTCGGCCTCATGCGTGACGATGGGACGCTGCGCCCTGCCGCGGATGTTCTAAAATCTTTTGGCGAGCGGGCAGAAAAGCAAGCTGAAAAATCAAGTCGCGATACACAACACATTCAATTTTCACCGCTTTAGGAGATACTCATGAAAACAGTCACAATTGTTACAGCCTTCCCGCCAAGCACAGGGTCACTCAACGAGTATGGCCTCCACCTCGTCAACGCTTTTGCCGCTCGAGATGATATTCAGAAGGTTATCGTCATCGCGGATAAATATGATGTCGACGCGCCAGAACTTAATTTGGATTCTAAAATAGAGGTTCGGCGTGTTTGGAAATTTAATAGCCTCTTTGCAGCACTGCATATCTTGAACGCCTTGAGGGTGAGCGGCTCCGAAAATGCGCTCTACAATCTACAAACCGCGTCATTTGGCGATAGTGAAATTCCAGCGGCACTAGGCCTACTCACTCCCGCTATCTCACAAAAACTGTCTATCCCATCTGGCATCATCATGCATAACTTGGTCGAGGCCGTGGATTTAAGCCAAACAAATCTGGCCAACAGCCCGCTTCGCCAAAAACTTGTGGCCGCTGCGAGCTATTTCGTGACAAAGACCATGCTGATGTCTGGTTTCATGACAGTCACTCTAGATAGTTTTTGGGATATTTTAAAAGAAAAATACAAAGCCAGAAATGCATTTATGGTTCCGCACGGCTCATTCCCGGCGAATATTGGGAGCCCAATTCCAAGACTGAAAGAGCGTTCAAATATAATTGTGACCATGGGAAAGTTTGGAACTTATAAACGCCTGGAGCGGACAATCGGCGCGATTCAAAATTTAAATTCCACGCGGGGCGCAACTGCAAAACTAAGACTTATCATTGGCGGCACAGATCATCCTGCCAAAGCCGGGTATCTAAAGCAGCTTGCTGTCAAGTATAACTCAGACGCGAATATTATATTTCATGGCTATGTCGCCGAAGAAGATGTTGCTAAATTTTTCACCCAAGCCAAACTCGCTATTTTTGATTATGACAGCACAACGGGAAGCTCCGGCGTTCTGCACCAAGCCGCGATATACGGGACCCCCGCGGCTTACCCGATGATAGGTGATTTTATCGATGTCAGCGAACGTGAAGGCCTGCAAGGGTTTAACTTTAAAGCGCTCGACCAGTCGGCATTAGAGCAAGCCATTTTGGACTGTTTTAACGAACCAAATCGCGCCCAAAGGATCGCAGAAGACAATCTAGCTGTCTCTAAAGGCGTTACAATGAACACCGTCGCATCCATTCAATTTCAACTCCTCAAACAAGTGAAAATTAAAAAATTCTATGAACTCAGACGGGCTAAAAACACTGCGCTAAAAATTCAACAAACTACATAGAATAGGGAGCTTCACTGCGTAGTTAGTTCAATACGACCTTTAGTCTCCTTGAGTGAAGCGGTGCGAACTCAAATGGTAAAATGACCTCTTCTAGCCTAATTGAGCCACAGAACTGGGATTGGTCTTAGACATATCCTGCACAATATAACGTCGCCCGCGCCAAAAAATAAAGGCCGCTAATAACCAAAATGGCGAGAGCGAAATCAAAGAGATTTGTAATCCGCCGGCTTCACCCATCGTCCCAGCCAATAGATCGGACATGCCGCCAATATAAACGGGGCCGAAACCTTGACCAATCGCGCTTAGCACAAACAAATAAAGCGCCGCTGCAAAAGCTCTCATCTTGAGGGGAGAGAGATTTTGCACCAAAGCATAACACGGTCCAGCGACACTGGAATGCAGCATAAAGACGAAAAATAAGACGATGAAACAGAGCGTGGTTGAAGACGTCCACATCGCAAAAATATAGAGCGGCACTGAAAGGGTATGGACCAGAGCCAGAAAAGTGAAATAATGGGAGAAATCTTTGCGCACCCACCTATCGCATATTGCGCCGCCAGCGACTGTCCCAATCGCCCCGCCAACGCCAATTCCTAAAGCCAAAGGCACAGTCAGTTGAGCATAGGATAGTTCATGTGTCCGAACGAGAAAGTCGACCATCCAAAGATTAAATCCGAATATAGCAAATGAGACGAGCGCGGAACCGTAAA
>CAZJRU010000058.1:0-10036 GCA_964548315.1 uncultured Hellea sp. | reverse complement strand
CAGCGGCTTTGGGTTCGAATAATTTGACTTGATGACGGCCATTGGCAATTTGTGTCCCGCCTAACGGGTCAGAAAGCGGTCTGGCCCATTGCAGGGTCATAGCTTTGTTTTCTGCGCCTAATGCGGGGCGTCCATGCTTGTCTGTCTGGGCGCCCATATGTGACGGGAAATTCTCGCGCATTCGCTCAAGGTCAGATTTTAAATCTTCTAATTCAGTTTCCGACAGGACGCCTTCGAGGATATAAAACCCGAATTCGGAATAAGCGCTTAAAATATCAGAGTGAACATTTCCGCTATGGTCAAACTTAAGAGGGCCCCGGTTAGGGAGCGCCATTGCTTTTTTCTGTCCCTCAATCAGATAGGTTTTTACCGCCTGGGCATCTTCACCGTAATGGGCGGCGCAAGCTTCAATCGAGCGGCTGATATCTTGAAACATGTTCTCTCCAGTCGTAAATTACTCGGCCGCGTCCACCCATGGGTCGCGCTTGGTGCCTTTTGTAACCCAGTGACCATTTGATTTGGCTTGGTGGGATTTTATGTCTTTGCGGGGATTATAAAATTGCTTGTACCAGAGCCGGGCTTTGCCAAAGGGGCCATCGCCCACGACCTGCATGATAGACAAACAGGGGGCTTTATTTGCCCAGACGTCAAAGTCTTGGAGAAGCGCCATTTTCGACCCTTCTTGGAAGGCGGGAACGGCGGCTTTATCGTCGTCATTCATCGGGAAATTGGGCGGCTCTACCATCAGGCCATGCCACGCTCTAACCTGGCCATCTTCTATGGGCGTATGGCAAATCATCATCAGGGAATTATAATAGCCATTCATACGGGAGAGCAGAAGCCCTGGTCCCGTGTACCACGTATCATTTGTCATCACTTCGTCGGATAATGTGCGGTGGCCCGCGGCGAGAAGTTGGCGGATAACATGATCGTCACATGTGCTCTCAAAAAGCTCCATATCCGTGGAGCCGTGAATGGGGCCAAGATGGGCTTTGTCGGTCATATTGTCGATAATTTCCTGCGGGTGGCAATCCAGTGTGCCCAGATGATCAACGTTCCAATTCACCCATTTAGGGTCTTCCCATTCGGGAAGGGGATGGGGCTCAAAATCAGGCTGCCCTTCTTCTTCGTCATGCCACATCAGGATAAGTCCGCCCCACTCTTGAACGGGGTAGCTTCGAATTTTCGCCGCCTTTGGAATTGGGGCTGGCGAGTAGGGGATTTCATTGCACATGCCGTCAGGGCCGAACTTCCAAGCATGGTAAGGGCAGCGAATATCATCGCCCTCAATTTGCTTGCCATCCATGACGATGTAAGAGCTTTCATTTTTTGCCAGATGCGTTTTCATATGCGGGCAATAGGCGTTCATGACGACGACGCGTCCTGATGCGCCGCGGTACATAATAAGGTCGCGGCCAAAATAGCGCAGCGGGACAGGTTTATTTGTAGCTTCCGCGCTCTCTGCGACCATGAACCAGCCTCGCGGGAAGGTAAATTCGCCAATGCCATATTCTGCTGTGGTTGCCATAATGTCCTCCGTTAGGTCTTTATATCACGCGGCTGAGGCGGGAATAGTATTTAATTTTGGCTCATGTCCTTTATGTCCACCTTCTTCGACACAGGCCGTGCCGCCGGGCGTATACATTAAGGTCACGCATTGGTTACACGCCGTGCAGCCTGAGTTTCGAATGCTCCCAGATTGCAAGGCATTAATAAGGTTGGGGTCAAAAATGAGCGCGCGGCCAAGGCCTATGGCGTCAAATCCATTCCCCATAACTTTCGTCACATTATCGAGTGTTTGCGTGCCGCCCAAATAGCACAGCGGCATATTAACGGCCGCGCGAATTTTCTCAGCAGGGGGCATGGAATAAAGCTGTTTAAACTCTTTATCGGGTTCTTTGCTCTTGGGCTGGAGCATCATGCCAGCGCGGACAATGAGGTTTTTGGGTTTGACTGAGGATTTAGGCAAAGGGTTGCCAAACATTGTATCAATAGATTCGACGTTCAAGCCGTTAGACAGCTGCGCCATATGCGCGCCCGTGCTCTGTAGGATTTTCGCAATTTCGATGCCTTCCGTGATGGTGTTCCCGCCGTCTTTGCCATCGGTCTGACTATATTTTACCGTGACCGCCAAGTCTTTCCCGACAGCGTCGAGAACTTTGGAGAGGACTTCGGTTGGAAACTTCATGCGGTTTTGAATGCTACCGCCATATGCGTCCTTACGCGTGTTATAAAAAGGCGTGATAAATTGCGCTAAGAGATAGCCATGTCCCATATGAATTTCGACGGCGTCAAAACCTGCGTCTTTGGCATGGATAGCGGCTTGGACAAATTCATCGGCAATGGCGTCCATATCGCCGCGGTCCATTTTCTTTTTCATATAACGTCCCGTCATGACGCCGAATTTGTTAAATCCGCCATTGGCTGAAATAGGTTTCATCGAAGAAAAGTCTTTGGGCAGAAATGTAAAAGATCCCGCATGGGTGATTTGGGCTTGCGCCGCTGCGCCGTGCTTATGGACAGCGTCGGTTAAGGCTTTGAAATCTGCGACGGTATCTGGCGATAGATGCGCTTGATCGACAAAGGTCTGCCCGTCTTTGGAGGTCGCGCAATAAGCCACCGTTGTCATCGCCGCGCCGCCCTCGGCCATACGCTCATGAAATTTTGCAAGCCCCTTAGAAATAACGCCGCCTTTGCACATGCCTTCGTTGGTCGCCGCTTTGATAAAACGGTTGCGAAGGGTCAGCGGGCCGATGGTAAGCGGCGTGAAAGCTTTTGAGGTGCTTTTTGTCATAGGAATGTTATAAATCTGACTGCGAAAAAAATCACGTTTAAAATGACGAAAAGACGTGAATATTCTACCCAATTGCTCTAATTGCGTAGTAATTACATAAATAAATTACGCATTAGGGTGTTTTAAGGTGTCGCAGTTTCATCTCGCAGACCTATTTGAGATCGTTGCGGCGCGAATTCCTAACCGTATCGCGCTGGCCGATGAGTCAGGGGAATTGACCTACGCCCAGCTAGAGGCGCGTAGCTCACGTTTGGCCGCAGGGCTTTACGGGCAGGGCATTAGGCGCGGTGACCATATAGGTCTCTATCTGATGAACGGGCCTGAATATCTTGAGAGCTTTATTGCGCTGGTGAAGATTGGGGCTGTGCCGTTTAACGTGAATTACCGTTATGGCTATGAAGAGCTAAAATATCTCTTTGGCAATGCAGATGCAAAAGGCGTTATTCACGGCGCAGAGTTTTCACCACTTGTAGCGCGGCTCAAGGACGTATTGCCCAAATTAGACATTAGCATCGGCGTCGAAGACGGGCAGGGCGCACCTCGCTCGGGGTTGAAATATGAAGCCTTAATGCAAAAGGAAGCGTCTGGCGCGGGCTATGATCGGGATGAGCAGGATTACTTGCTTCAATATACAGGCGGAACGACGGGTATGCCCAAAGGCGTGATGTGGCCGCATAAGGCATTCTTTTATGCCTGTCTGGGAGGCGGCGGGATGTATTTGCGCAAGCCCCCCATAGAAACGCCGTCAGAGCAAGGCGATACGGCAGAGAGCATGTACCCGATGCGTATTATGCCCTTAGCGCCGCTTATGCACGGCGCGGCGATGTGGGCGGCTTGGACCGCGCTTTTAGGCGGCGTCACAATTGTTCTCGATCCCTTGCGCGGCGGCTTTAAGGCAGAGCGCATCTGGGACCGCGTTGAACGCGAAGGTGTAAACTCGGTTCAAATTGTCGGCGACGCGATGGCCGTTCCTTTGCTTGACGCGCTAAAAGAAAACCCTGAGCGCTGGGACTTATCGTGCTTCATGCATCTTGGAAATGGCGGGGCTGTGTTCTCGCAACATGTTAAAGACGCCTTCAAAGGGCCCGTCCCCAATATCATGATTACGGACGGTATGGGAACATCCGAAACGGGTATTTCTGGTATGGCGGCACCGATAAAAGAGGGAGGCTTTATGCGTCTTCCTATTGATGAAAACCAGACGGTGATTATGGAGGGGCGCGTGGTTGAAGTCGGTGAAGTGGGTTACCTCTCGCGTACAGGGCAAACGCCCATTGGCTATTATGGAGACGCTAAAAAAACGGCTGAAATTTTCCAAGAGGTGGATGGAAAATTGTGGGTTTTGACCGGCGATCAAGCGCGTGTTGATGATGACGGAATGATGACCCTGCTAGGGCGCGGTTCGACCTGCATTAATTCCGGCGGAGAAAAAATATACCCCGAAGAAGTTGAAGAGGTTTTACGCTCTCACCCCGCTATTCATGACGCGGCTGTTGTGGGGATGGCGGATCCAAAATGGGGACAGGCGGTAAGCGCGTTAGTGTCCTTATCAAAAGATATGGACGCGCCAAGCCTTGAGGAATTGAAAAGTTTTTGCCGTGATAAATTGGCAGGTTACAAGCTTCCTAAATCCCTTAAGGTGGTCCCTGAAATCCACCGCTCACCCGCGGGAAAACAAGATTATAAATGGGCGAAGTCCGTCTTAACAAAAGCAAATTAATATGACCGAAGCCCACGACCCCACTCCCAATAGCCGCCGATACGCTTGGTTCGTATTGATCATGATGGTGCTGCTCTATCTCGTTAATGTCGCTGATCGTTATGTTGCATCTGGGCTCTTAGAAGAAATCAAGAAAACCTTTCAAGTCTCTGATACATTTATGGGTTTTCTTGTTGGGCCAGCCTTTGCAATCGTTTACACGCTGCTCGCAATTCCAATCGCGCGCCTCGCAGATAGGCGAAGCCGCGTAAAAATTATTGTGGCTGGCGCGATTGTTTGGAGCGGATTTACCGTTTTGTCGGGCCTTGTTCACACGCCATGGACTTTTGCTTTTGCTCGCCTAGGTGTCGGTGTGGGCGAGGCGGCGTTTATTGCGCCGGCTTTCTCTCTGTTGTCTGATTATTTTGCGCCCAAGAAACGCGCGTTGGCTTTTGCGATTTTAAACTTTGGTGTTTATTTCGGCCAGATTTTTGGTCTTGTTGGCGGGGCCGCAATTGCCGAGGCTTATCACTGGAGAACGGCATTTATTTCTCTAGGCGCGCCTGGGGTCCTGCTCGGTATTATGACGCTTTTGCTTGTCAAAGAACCGACGCGTGGCCGTCTTGATCCTGTTTCTCAGAATACAGATAATAGCCCCGCGCTTACCTTTGTTGAAACCTTAAAAACGCTTTGGGCGCGGCGCAGTTTCCGCTTTATGACGATTGGTACGGCTTTGGGCGGTTTTGCAAGTTACGGCTTTGGAATTTGGGCACCAACGCTTTTTGCGCGGGCCTTTGATTTGTCCCTAACCGAAGCCAATGCGCGCTACGGCGGGCCGTCATTTATTGCAGGCATTACGGGCGCGTTGGTTCTGGGTGTTTTATGTGACCGTCTTACCGCAAAAGATGCGCGTTGGCCGTTTCGGTTATCCGCCTTTGGGCTAGTTGGTTTTTTTGTCTCGATGATTATTTTATGCTTTGTCGAAAGCGTGAATGTCGCGACGTTGTTAACGCTACCTGCTGGGCTTATGGCGGGCGGATGGGTGATTGCGATGCAAGCCGCGTTGCAGGATTTACTTCCCGCTAAGGCCCGCGCCACGGGGACTGCCCTGTGGGGCTTTGCGCTCACCTTTACAGGACTTGCTCTCGGAGTTTGGTTTGTTGGAAAGCTCAATGATGTGTTCACGGCCCAATATGGTGACCAAGCCATACGTTATGCTTTAGCCATTACCTTGCTGGCCGTTATTCCAAGCATGATATGTATTCTTATGGCGGGCCGAACGTTTGAGGAAGACCGTGAAATACTCGCGAAAGCCTTAGGCTAGAAGCAATAACTCCCGCCATTAGCCACGAGTACCGAGCCAGTCACGAAACTCGCATCTTCTGACAAGAGGTAAGCGACTGCGCCTGCGACTTCGCTCGGGTCGGCCATGCGGCCTAGCGGAACCGATTGCTCCATCGACGTAATCCATTCTTGCGGTAGGCCGTGCATAATCGGCGTATTAGTCGGACCTGGCGCTACGGCATTGACGCGAATACCGCGCGGGGCGAGCTCACGTGATAGCTGACGGGTGAGGCCTATTAGGGCGGATTTCGATGTGACGTAATGCGGAGACCCTTCGCCTGATTGCGCGGAGGTTGAGCTAATATTGACAATAGATCCCGCATTGCCGTCTTCGGCCATGATGCGCACGGCTTCACGGCAAACATAAAAGGCCCCGTTTAGATTGACCGCCATAACGCCCGCCCAGCCATCATCTTCCATATGGATAAGGTGGTCGACAAAGGTATCTGATTTTCCGTCCTTGGCGAGTTCTTCATTACGTTGGTTCATTGCGCCGTAAAACTTGTCAGACCCGTCGCCTTTGGCTTGGCCAATACCTGCGCAATTGACAGCAAAATCCAAGCGGCCAAATTCTTCGCGGGCCTTACGAATAGCTTTGATAACGTCAACGCTGTGTCCAACATTGCATTTGAGCGCCAGGTGTTTCCCTTTGAGCTTATCGATAACGGATTGAGCATTGTCTCGATTAAGGTCGAGCGCGGCGACGCTTGCGCCTTCTGCCGCGAGCTTTTCAACAATGGCTGCGCCTATGCCTTGGCCCGCGCCAGTAACGACGGCTGTTTTACCTGTAAGTTTCATATCAAATTCCTAAGACGGCGATTAATAAGACGCGATTAAGAGGGGACGTAGAGTTCATTTGCTTTGCCGCCGTCAACTGGGATGTTCGCGCCCGTCACATATGAGGCCTCATCCGAAGCTAAGAAGCAAACAACGTTAGCAACTTCTTCAGGCGTTCCAATGCGTCCCATGGGATTTGCATTGGCTATGGCGGCCCCCGCGTCGGGGTCATGATCGAACCACGCCTTGGTTGCAGGTGTCATGATAGGGCCGGGCGTGACCGCGTTGATGCGTATGCCTTGGCGCGCGCCTTCCATAGCGGCGTTGCGCGTGAAGTGGGTGAGGGCGGCTTTGGAGGCGCCGTAGCCCGACATACCTTGCATCGCGCGGTCACCATTGACGGAACTAATATTGATTATGCTACCGCCCGTCTCGCTCATGGCGCTCATCGCGGCGCGCGTTCCCATATAAGGGGCGTCCATATTGACGCGGAAATTTTGTTGAAAGCCCTCAAGCTCAGTATCGGCAATCATACCCATACCAACATGGGCCGCATTATTGACGAGGATATCAAGGCCTCTTTTGCTGGCGATATCTGAAATCATTTGCGCATAGGCTTCACTATCAGACACATCTAAGGACAGGCCTTCACAAGAGCCTCCACTTTCTGAGATAGATTTAACAGCCGCAGAGACTTTCTCTGCATTGCGAGAGCAGATGACGACATGCGCGCCTTCGCCAGCTAATTTTTGCGCAATCGCGCGGCCAATGCCGTCGCTTCCGCCGCTAACAATTGCAGTTTTGCCTGAAAGATTACCCATGAGCTATCCTTTGTGAATTTCCCAGACTGTAAATTAGAATGCGTAGAAAATAAATCAAAAAAATACGCAATATGGCGAAACCATCGTGTTGATAATCAATAATGCGTAATATATGGTGATATAAATAACGAAAATGGATATTTGTTGACCTCATGCCTGTCGCCGACCCGATAACTGAAAGCTTGATGGCCCCCGGCGCGCCTTTTGAGGTTGTTTCCGAAGGGTCCGTCCGTGTTTTCCGCAATGCGCCTGAAAATATGAGCGCTATATTTGACCGCGCGCGGCAGTTCGGAAAAACCGAATTTATTGTCTCTGGAGAGCGTAGACTAAGTTTTGATGATGTGTTTGGCGCCGCGGACGGTCTTAGCGCCCAGCTGATAAATGATTACGGGCTAGAGGCAGGCCAATCTGTTGCGATTTGCATGAAAAACTGCCCTGAGTGGATGATTGCTTTTATTGCAATAATCAACGCAGGCGGGGTGGCAGTCTTGGTGAATAGCCGCGGCACAGGCGAGGCTATGGCGCGGGCGATAATCGACGCGGATTGTGTTTTGGTCATTGGAGATGAAAAACGCCTCAGCAGGTTAGGTGAAGCAAGCTACGACGGGACAATGCTTTCGAGCGATAATTTCCCAGAGCCGATAACTGATTTCACGCCCGTATATGCCAAGCATGATGAGTTGGCAGCGATGTTCTTTACCTCAGGAACAACGGGCGTGGCCAAAGCAGCCGCTATTCAACACCGCGCCTTAATTACGGGTATGATGAACACGCAAATGGCAATGGCGGCGGTGTTTCAAAAAATGGCCGCGGCTTATAATATCGATGTGGACACGTTGCGCTCTCAAATGCCGCAAAGCTGTTCCTTATTGATTTTTCCGCTCTTCCACACAAGCGGTTGCAGCGCTGTCTTTATGACGGCTTTGGTGACGGGCGGGAAACTTGTCCTTATGGACCGTTGGAACGCCAATGAGGCTTTGGCTTTAGTTGAGCGTGAGAAAATCACCACCTTTGGCGGCGTTCCGACAATGCATTGGGATTTGCTGCGAGCGTCTAATTTTGCAAAACATGATTTGTCTTCGTTGATGTCTATCTCTTGCGGGGGACAAGCTCTGCCGCTCAATCTTTTGGATGAAATCCACGCCGCCTTTCCAAAGGCCTATATTGGCGCGGGTTACGGCATGACAGAAACATGCGGGGCCATCTCTCAGGCTAATGGTGAGGCGTTTTTGGCCAACTCATCCGCCTCTGGGCAAATACTGCCCATGGTTGATGTGCAAATCTCAGGCGATGACGGACAAGCACTAGCTGTCGGAGATACCGGAGAAATTTGGGCGAAGGGCGCGACCTTGATGCAAGGCTATTATGGCCGCCCCGAAGATACAGCCGCGTCAATGTCTGGCGATTGGTTTAAAACGGGCGATATCGGACGGCTGGATGAGAACGGTTATATTTATATCGTGGACCGAAAAACAGATATGGTGATTTCTGGCGGTGAGAATATTTACTGCGCTGAGGTCGAACAAGTTCTGGGACGCCATAAAGGCATTCTAGCTGTGGGAACATTTGGGGTGGCTGACGAGCGCTTAGGAGAACGCCTCATTGCGAGCGCGCGCGTAAAAGACGGGGTCAGCGCCGCCGATATATTGGCCTTTGCCAAAGACAATCTTGCAGATTACCAAGTTCCATCGGATATAACTGTCCAAACACAGCCCTTTGAGCTTAATGCGATGGGTAAGATCGTAAAACAAAAAATCCGCGCGGCTTATCTAAACGGGTTAGAGAAAGTAACATAATGGGATATCCGAAAGATATAAAGATCATTGATACGATGCTGGGTATTCCGACCCATGCAGATCGGTCAGAATGGTATGCCAGCTTTCGTCCACTGCTCAATGATCAACAAAGCCGCGACATGTTTAAAATGCCCGCGCAATATATGTTCAAAGATATTCCCGAAGCGTCTGCAGATGTCTCTGATTTTGTCGGGTGGACAACCGAGCAAATGGATAAACACAATATTGAAATGGCGATGGTTGGCTTTAATGAAGACGATACCTCCCGTCAGGCCGCTAAAGATTATTCCAACCGTTTCTTTTTTGATGTGCCTTGTAATCCGAATGAAGGGATGAATGAGGTGAGGCGGCTTAAGCGCCTTTACGCAGATTACGGCGTAAAATCCGCCTCTGTTTTTCCGTCAGGCACCTGTCCGCAAGTCGCAATTAATGACGCGCGTATGTATCCGCTCTACGCCGCTTGTGTAGAGCTTGATATTCCAATCGTTTTAAATGTCGGTGTTCCGGGCCCGCGTATTCCGATGCATACGCAAAAGGTTGAGCATTTAGATGAAGTCTGCTGGTTTTTCCCTGAGCTAAAGGTCGTGATGCGCCACGGGGCTGAACCTTGGGAAGCTCTGGCTGTCAAATTGATGATTAAATACCCCAATCTTTATTACTCAACATCAGCTTTTGCGCCTAAGCATTATCCCAAAGCGATTATTGATTATGCGAATTCGCGCGGCGCGGATAAGATTATCTACGCGGGCTATTTTCCGATGGGCCTAAGTCTGGACCGGATTTTCAAGGATATGGAAAACGTGCC
>CAZJRU010000057.1:0-10158 GCA_964548315.1 uncultured Hellea sp. | reverse complement strand
TCGAGCGCCGCGCGGAGAGTTTTAAATTTGAAATCAGCCACTCAGTTTACAAGCCTGTCCTTAAAGCAGCCTTTAAAACATTTTATCTCCAGCGCGCGGGATTTGAAAAACGACCGCCTTTTGCCCCGCCCGGAATTAGCGATAGCGCCAGTCATTTGGGCCCGGGGCAAGATGGTCAAGCCACGCTGCATAGCCGTAAGGGCGACCGCGCGACGGCGCGCGATGTACGCGGGGGCTGGTATGACGCGGGGGATTATAATAAATATACGAATTGGACCGCCAATTATATTATTTCTCTGCTCCATGCCTATGATGAAAACCCGTCTATTTGGACCGATGATTTTGGTATCCCTGAGAGCGGCAACGGCGTGCCGGATATTCTTGACGAAGTGAAATGGGGGCTAGATTGGCTCTCACGCATGCAAAACCGGGACGGCTCTGTTCTGTCCATCGCTGGACTTGATGGCGGCTCACCGCCCTCTAGCGCGCGAGGGCCAAGCCATTACGGTCCGCCCAATACATCCGCGGCTCTGACATCTGCCGGGGCTTTTGCTTTGGCGGCTAAGATTTACGGGAAAAACGCGTCTGCGCGCGCGCAAGCGAATATTTATACGCAGCGCGCAAAGCGGGCGTGGCAATGGGCGCAGAGCAATCCTAATGTTGTCTTTAGAAATAATGAAGGCGCCTCTGAGGGTCTGGGCGCGGGACAACAAGAAGTCGATGATAAAGGGCGGCGGCAAAAGGGCTTGCTGGCGGCCAGCTATCTCTTTGCGCTGACCGGAGAGCGTGGCTACGCGCAAAAGGCGGAGCAGCTCTATTCACAGCTCAAACCGATTGACCCTTATTACGCCAATGCCTTTGAAGCAGATTTGACATTTACCTTGGCTTATTTGGCGCGCCAGCCGCGCCTCTCGCCGCGGTTTAGAGATCGCATCATGTCTGATTTTAAATCTCATGTCAGCCGCGCTGATAATGGACTCAAAGCCGCGCGCGATCGCCGGGACGCTTATAGCGCGCATACCCAAGAGTTAACTTGGGGCAGTAATGCGTTTAAAGCGCGCAAAGGATCTATATTTACGCAGGCCGTTTTAAACCGCGTGGGCGGGGCGTCTGATTTAGAATATAAAAATGCGGCGAGCCACTATTTGCATTATCTGCACGGCGTGAACCCTTTAGGGAAAAGCTACCTTACGGCGATGGAAAGTTTTGGCGCTGAAAATCCAGTAAGGCGTTTTTATCATAGCTGGTTTCCTGGTAATAAACGTCCAGCCCCTGGTTTTCTTGTGGGCGGCCCGAACCCGACTTATGAGCGTGATGGCTGCTGTAACTCAAGCTGTGGCCGCGCGGGGGATAGACTATGCCGAGCTCCGGTTTTATCCCCGCCTGCTGGACAACCTGCGGCCAAGTCTTATACTGACTTTAATGACGGCTGGCCCCTTAATAGCTGGCAGGTGACAGAAAATAGTAATGGCTATCAGACAGCTTATATCCGCCTTTTGTCCAAATTTGTGCGCTAAACCTTATTATATAAAGATATAAAGATTTTTTTATATACTTTGAAGATTGACTTTGTTATAAGGCTGCATGGAACAACATGTTTTAGCGCTTAAAACTCTCGGCCATAGCGAAAGATTACGCATCTTGGCCTTGCTCTCACGCGGTGAGTTAACCGTAAGCGAGCTTGTACAAATCATGAATTTATCCCAGCCGCGCGTCACCCAATATATAAAATCACTAGAAACAGCAGGAATTATAGAACGGCTCAAAGAAGGCAGTTGGGTGTTCTCTCGTATTAGGCGGGGCAATGCTTCAATCTCAGCCTTAGTCGCCACAACGCTCGCAACGCTTCCCGCGCATGATCCAATATTGGAAGCGGATCTTCGCCGCCTCGAAGACGTACGCGCTGAGCGCTCCATCGCCGCAGATGCGTTTTTTGCCAATGTCGCAAATGATAGCGGAACCCTCGGCGACGAATATATCCCCAAAGCTAATATCGAAGATATGCTTCGCAAAATGGCTGGCGCAGGGCCTTTCGAAAATATGGTCGATCTTGGCACAGGGACAGGCCGAATGCTTGAAGTTTTTGCTGACCGCGTCGCGCGTGGGTCTGGCATTGATAATAATGTTCACATGTTAAAGGTGGCCCGTCACAAATTAGCTGAGAATAATTATAATCATATTCGCGTTCGCCAAGGGGATCTCAACGCGACGCCTCTGGACAATCAAACGGCTGATCTCGTCACACTGCATCAAGTTCTGCATTATCTTGATGATCCGCAATCTGCTATTCATGAGGCCGCGCGCATCTTATCACCGCAGGGCATTGTCCTAATCGCTGATTTTGAAGCCCATGATCAAGAAGATTTCCGAGCTGAATATGCCCACCGTCGGCTTGGGTTTGAAGATAATGATATTGAAGCCTGGTTAACCTCGGCGGGTCTTACATTGACCCGCGTTGAAACTATTAAAACGCAATCTACACGCCCCAATGTCAAAATTTGGCAAGGCACAGCGCAATCTGCTGCGCGTCAAGAGAAGATAACTTTATAATGTCTGCTAAAAGAAAATTAGGCCCTGTAGCAAAGTCAGGCGATAATAAAAATAAAGTCCATGTCAGCTACGAGTTCTTTCCGCCGAAAAATGAGGCGATGGAAAAAACGCTATGGGAATCCATCCAAAAACTAGAACCCATGAACCCTGATTTCGTCTCCGTTACTTATGGGGCAGGTGGATCTACACGAGAAAGAACGCACCGGACGGTCGTTCGCATGGCCAATGAAACTAGCCTTAAACCGGCAGCTCATTTAACCTGCGTTGAGTCTGATAAAGCTGAGATGGATGCTATCGCCAAGGATTATTGGGAAAATGGGGTTCGCCATATCGTAGCGCTTCGCGGTGACCCGACCAGCGGAATTGACAAACGTTATATTCCAACGCCAAATGGTTATGCTTATGGCTCTGACCTTGTCGCGGGCCTGAAATCTATTGCTGATTTTGAAGTTTCCGTGAGCGCTTATCCAGAACGCCACCCCGAAAGCGGGTCATGGGACGTGGAAATTGATAATCTAAAACGCAAAGTCGACGCGGGCGCGACGCGGGCTATCACGCAGTTCTTTTTCGAACCCGACACTTACATGCAGTTCTTAGACCGTGTTTTAGATGCTGGCATCAATATCCCGATTGTCCCCGGAATGATGCTTCAGCCAAATTTTAAAGGCCTTAAACGCATGTCGAAAATGTGCGGCGTGAACGTCCCGGATTGGTATGGCTCGCTTTTTGCGGGTCTTGACAATGATCCAGATACGCGCCGCCTTTTAACGGCGTCTCTAGCCTCAGAACTTACGGCTGAATTGCTTGACCGAGGGGTAAATCATTTTCACCTCTATACCCTTAACCGCGCAGAATTAGCATTAGTGGTAAGCCGTGTTTTGGGATTAAAGGCAACCCAAGCCTCAACCTAAACAGCTATTCACGACCTTCAATCACTTATTAGCGCAATCTTTTGTTGAAGCGGCTTGGACTCTGGGGCAAACCGCGCCCATGAATGTTTGGCAACGAATCTTTGCAGCGGGGGCGCGGCTCTTTGGGCCGCCGCAATCGCCTGATAATAATGGCCGCGCGGGTCAATTAGATCACGCTGGTCTGGTTGCCGCGCTTGTTGCGCTCGGCGCAAAGATGGCCAAAGCAGATGGTCAAGTCCGTCATGAAGATATTGCCGCTTTTCGCCGCGTATTTCATGCCTCGCCTGAAAATGAGGATACGATCGCGCGGTTTTTTGATCTCGCGCGGCAGACGACGCTCGGATATGAGCGCTATGCCCGCATAATTTCCAAACGGTTTCGGGCACAACCCGCAGCCCTTGAAGACGTCATGGACGGCCTCTTCCATATAGCCTTGGCGGACGGCGTTGTTACAGATGCTGAATTAGGGTTTCTGTCGCGGGTCGGCCAAATTTTTGGATTTTCTGAACGGGAGTTTAAACGCATTAAAATTGCCCATATAGGCCGCGCCTCTGATGACCCATATCTGATACTGGGCGTTGATGAAGATATCTCTGATATAGACTTGAAGCGCGCCTACCGGCGCATGGCAGCGGCCAACCACCCTGACAAAATGATAGCCCGCGGCCTCCCTCCAGAACTTGTGGGAATGGCTAATCATAAAATGGCGATGGTCAACCGCGCCTATGCTCAAATTATCAAATTACGGAAAAGTCATCAGGAGGGACTTGACCTTTAGGCGCTTTCCCACGACATTAGACCTATGAGCAATACATACCGTATATCCGGAAGCGGGAATGTCTTTACCAATATTCTCCGCGGTGTTTTTCTAGCCGCCGCCGCTATTGGGGGCTTTGTTATGCTGGCCTTTTCAGCGGCCTTCGCTTTTTTTGTTGTCGCGGGGCTTCTCCTTTTAGGCGCTGTTATATTCGCATTTTTATGGGGACGAGCAAAGTTATTTGGCAAACCTTTTGGTCCAAAGGCTAAATTTGAAGCCGCGCGCAAAGATATGGAAGCGCAGTTCCAAGATTTAAACAAAGGGCCAAATGGATTTACGGGGCCCTCTGAAACTGATGGTCCAATTATTGAGGCCCACCGTACCCCCGAAGGCTGGAGCGTTGAAGATTAGCGATTGACCGCTTCGCCTCGCTTGCTAAGCCCGCTTTATGCGGGCTTTTGATTTTTTAGTTCTTATGCTGTGCTGCCTGTTCTGGGGCGGCAATTTTGTTATTGGCGCTTGGGCGCTCTCAGAGCACCCTATCCCCCCATTTATGCTCGCCTTTGTCAGAAGCTGCGTTGTCTTATTAATCATGTGGCCGTTCTTACGAAAAAAACTTCCGCCGACGTGGAAACGCCTCATGGCCGTCTGTGCTTGCGTCGGTCCCGTACATTTGGGGTTTCTTTATACCGGCCTACAAACCGCGCCCGCGTCAGGGAGTTCTATTGTCTCACAAATGCTTATTCCATTTGCGACGATTTTATCAGTTCTTTTCTTAAAGGAAAGAATTGGCTGGGTGCGGGGCTTGGCCATTGCCGGCGCGCTTTTGGGAACACTGATTATGATTTACGAACCCTCGGCGCTTAATTTTGATGTTGGCCTCATCTGGGTGATGATTGCTTACCTGTCCTTGGCAGTCGGCTCGATATTGATGAAGACTGTTGGTGATGTCGACTGGCGGCAATATGTGGTCTGGATGGGGGCATTGGTCTTTTGTTTTTCAGGACCGGCGTCATTGCTTTTCGAGAACGGTCATCTTGCTGTATGGCAGGACAGTAAAGGACCTCTTTTGATTACGGCGGCTTATGCTGCAATTTTTGTGACGCTCGTCGCTCATGGTCAGTATTTCAATTTGATAAAAAAATATGATGTCTCGCTTATCGTTCCATTGACCTTGATGACGACGGTGTTTGCAAGTGTTTTAGGGGTCTTACTCTTGCATGAGACCATATATGGGCGTTATTATATTGGCGCAGCGTTTATTCTGCCTTGTGTTTATATATTAGCGCGTAGAGCGCCTCCCGCCCCTTAAGGAATCCAGTTTGGATATTACGTCCCTCAACAGTCCAAATTTTGACGAGCGTACGCTCCCCATTTCTTTGCTTGTTTTGCATTACACAGGCATGGAGAGCGGCGCGGTTGCGATTGAACGTTTATGTAATCCCGAGGCCAAGGTTAGCGCGCATTATGTTATAGCAGAAGACGGAAAAATACTGAGCCTTGTGGCTGAAACTCACCGCGCTTGGCACGCCGGCGTATCGCAATGGCAGGGCGAAACAAATGTCAACTCGGCGTCTATTGGAATCGAAATTGTGAATGGGGGACATGATTTCCCAGACGAGACTGGAGATCTACCCCCGTTCCCGCAGGCGCAGATTAATGCTGTGATATTCTTATGCAAAGATATCATCTCGCGCCGGGGCCCGCTGTCAATTCTTGGGCATAGTGATGTTGCCCCCTTGCGCAAGGTTGATCCGGGGGAGCACTTTCCTTGGGAGGTTTTAGCGGCGACAGGCCTTGGCTTTTGGCCGCGTCTTGAGCGCCAAGATGAACGTGTATTATTTGAAGCCGAGAGCCGAGATAGGGGGGTTGCTATTGTGCAGCGCGGCTTAGCGCATATCGGTTATGGGGCGCATGTTACTGGCGTTATGGACGAGAATACACAGGCTATTATCAAGGCGGTTCAGCGCCGCTATAGGCCTCGCAAGATTGACGGCGTTGTCGATATAGACACAATGGAAATCATAAAATTATTGGCAGAAACCGCGAGTAGCCCTAGCCTAGCCTAATGATTATGAGGTTATAATCGCTGAAACATAACATAGGCATCGACATCACCCACCCCGGGTTGATGAAAAACACCGGGTAGCGTGCCAACAATGTCAAAGCCCATTTTCCGCCATAAATAAACCGCCGCCGCATTTGTTGACACGACAAGGTTATATTGCATCCCGCGATATCCAACGTGTTTGGCATATTCGAGGGAGTGGCGGCACAGGCTTTGGGCGATACCTTTCCCGCGCTCACTGTTGCGCGTGACATAACCGCAATTACAGATATGATTTCCAGGTCCCGGATTATTTGGCTTGATATAATATAATCCGACAAGGCGGTTACTGTCGTCCTCGGCCACAAATAGAGTTTTGTCTTTGGCAAACCAATACGTCAGTCCATCCTCGCGCGAAATATCTTGCGGTAAAGGGTAAGTTTCCCCCGCCCGTAAGACGGGTTCTACGAGGGACCAGATGTCATCTTTGTCTGATAATTTGGCGGGGCGGATAAGCATGGTTGAGTTTTCGGCTAGACGTTATTCATCCATATTGTCATAAGGTTATTATGACAAAAACACCAGAAACAGATTTTGAAACCTTCCTTAAAATTGATATCAGAACAGGGACGATTATTGAGGCGGTGGTTTTTCCTGAAGCCCGAAAATCTGCCTATAAACTCAAAATTGATTTTGGCGAGGACATCGGTGTTAAAAAGTCTTCTGCACAAATTACAGCGCTTTATTCGCCAGAGGACTTAGTTGGAAAACAGGTTGCGGCGGTGGTTAATTTTCCTAAGCGGCAAATTGGACCCTTTATGTCAGAGGTTCTTACGCTTGGATTTCATAACGCAGAGGGGCACGTTGCTCTGTTTAGCCCAGATAGCGATGTCCCAAATGGCTCACGATTACTATGAATGTTTCAAATGGGTGCCAGCTTTATCTGATAACGCCCCCCCAAATTAATGACTTAAAAGCCTTTGGGCAGCAATTAAGCCGTGCCTTGGCTGCGGCCCCAGTTGCTTGTCTACAAATTCGGCTCAAAGACATGAATGGAGGCCCTATGGACAGTTCAGCCATTATTCATGCCGCGCGTTATATAAAGCCTATATGTCAAAATCATGGAACCTTGGTTATCATGAATGACAATCCGCAATTAGCCAAGGAGGTTGGCGCAGATGGTGTTCATCTCGGACAAAGCGACATGGACTATTTTTCATCAAGAGAACTGCTTGGCGGGGATGCAATTATTGGCATCACCTGCCATAATTCGAAACAATTGGCTTTCGAGGCCGCTTCAGCAGGCGCAGATTATGTGGCCTTTGGGGCGTTTTTTGAAACTGAAACCAAAACTGCGAAATATCGCGCAGATGAGGAGATATTGACATGGTGGCAAGAAGCTGTCGAAGTTCCGTGCGTCGCGATTGGCGGTATAACGGTGGACAATGCGCAAACAATCGTTTCGGCGGGGGCGGATTTTCTCGCCGTGTCTTCGGGCGTATGGGCTCATCCAGACGGCGCAGCATCAGCCATATCGCAATTCTCACAACTCTGTCAGCCTTGACTATTGGGGCCTTAGCGCCCCTGACCGCGTCTACAGCCTACGCCGCTGCAAATGAAGTTGGAACCAGTTCCATTACTTTTGAAGATGCGCTCAAACGGTATGAGGCGGGAGATAAAAGAACAGCCTTATCGTATGCGAGTAGCGCAGCCAATAATGGGAGTACGGACGCGGCCGTCATGGCGGGATATATCTTGCGCAAAGGCGAGGCGGGTTACGTTAATCTTGAGCACGCGCGCCGTTGGTATCAATTAGCTGCGAGTAAAAGCCATCCTGACGCCTTAGTTGCTTTAGGCGAAATGGCGATAAAAAATGAAGCGGGTCTAACTCAGGCAGACGCTATTTCTTATTTGACCCGTGCTTCTGATATGGGCCGGACAGATGCCATGCGAGCTTTGGCCGATCTTCACCGGACTGGGCAGGGTACGCCCACTGACGTTAATCAGTCTGAAAAATATTTGAAAAAAGCGTCGGAGAGTTTTGATAAGGATGCCACGAAACGTCTCGGAGATAGTCACTTTGAAAAAGATCCGAAACAAGCGCTAAAGTATTATGAGCAAGCAGCAGCGTCGGGTCATGTCGAAGCGGCCTATATCGCTGGTGTTATGTATGCGGAAAATTTTAACATTCGCCCCAATTCTAGCCGTTCGGCGGCTCTGCTAAAACAAGCGGCAGAAGGCGGTCATGCGTCTGCGCAAGCAGATTATGGACTTCTCGTATATCAAGGTGCCGGCGCGGCACGCTCCGAAACCGAAGCTGCGAAGTGGTTTGAAAAGTCGGCGCGCGGCGGAGATGTTGAAGGTCAGTTCCTTTATGCCTTTACGCTGGCTAAGGGTGAAGGCGTTACTCAAAACTTTGAAGAGGCTTATTATTGGCTCTTAAAATCAGGACAAAGTAGCGTCGATGATTATGACAAAGATAAAGCCAAGTTAAAGGAACGCCTTGAGGCAAATGTTGACCCGGCTATTTTGGCGCGCGCGCGCGCAAGGGTGAAATAACGCGGCCACTCGTCATACCGGTTTGGCATTGTGATTGTGCCAAATCAAAGATAAGGCAAAGACATGAGCGTAATCACTCTTATTTTTCTGCTCCTGTTGATCGGCGGCTTGATTTATACGCACCGTGTATTAGGCGGTGAAAACCTCGCCGCTTATGATCAAGCCTTGCCTTTGACGTTCGACGTCGCTGAACACACGAACGGTATTGAACGCTTAAATGCTCATATAGATGAAAACTTCGGAACGCCTGCCCAAAGCGCGCGTGCCAATACAGGCTGGGAGGCGAAGCGAGAACGTTTTGACGCCGCCGGTCTCGCCCGAGACTTTGATTGTGAATTCCGGTCAGATAAATTTACATATGACGGGGTTAATGTGGATGGAGATTGGACCTTAGTAAAAGGCGCCAATCCAAATAAGCGCATATTATATTTGCACGGCGGAGCTTTCACTGTTGGCAGCGCTATAAGTCACAGACCTCTGACCTATAATATTGCCAAGCGAACAGGCTGCGCAGTCTTTGCCCCAAATTATCGTCTCATGCCGGAACATTCCCGCATGTCTGGAATAGAGGATTGCCGCGCGGCCTATGGTTGGATTTTAAATAATGGACCCGATGGATTATCTGATTGCCAGACGATAGGCGTTGCAGGGGATTCAGCCGGGGGCAATCTGACGTTGATGATAAATCACTGGACCCGAAATAGCTCCCATAGGCCGCCCAACGCTGTTGTCGCCATCTCGCCTATTACAGATGCTACCTTATCTAGCCCGTCTATGAAAAAGAACTTAGACACGGATTTAATTCTAGCGCCCCTCTTAAAGCCCGTCTTGAAAGCGCCTCGGACATTATTACTATGGGGCCTTAAAAAGGCCTATGGATTTAAGCCGTCAGACCCGCTTATCTCGCCTATTCATGATGACTTGTCTGGGTTGTCACCAACTCTAATTCAAGCCAGCCAAACAGAGATGCTATATGATGACGGGGCCCGCTATGCGGCAAAGGCAAAGGCCCAAAGCTCGCCTATTGTGTTTCAAAGTTGGACAAATTTGCCCCATGTCTGGCAATTTTTTGACGACTATGTTCAAGAAGCTAGTCAGGCTTTGGATGAAGTTGGATTATTTTTCAAACGTCACGGCGTATCAAAATAAACGCCTTAATCTTGATGAACTGAAAATGAAATTTTTTCTCAGAGTGAGTTCAGAGCTCATAGGATAAACCTGTTTTAACGGTCGGGCATTCTCCCCACCGCACGCCAAGACAGGAGATTATCATGGCAACATTAAATGCTAAAAAAACTCTCGCTGCAGTCACGCTGGCTGCGGTAACACTCACA
>CAZJRU010000056.1:0-10568 GCA_964548315.1 uncultured Hellea sp. | reverse complement strand
AACGCAAGGAAGAGAACTCCATGCCCGATGAAAAAGACTCACGAGGGGCTTACTTGGCCCAAAGAAGGACGCTCGTTGAGAGAGAATACTGCTTATTCGGTTTCGCCCGAAGTATGGCGGTAGTCGTCAGATAATAGTGAATAGGCGAAATTCATCACGGATGAATATATAACCCCGTTAAAATGTCGGTTATATCTAGCAACAGCTTCATCAATATCAGCCCGTGTATACAGTCGCCCGTTCGTAATGAGAAAAGACCAATCACGCACACGACTTAAATTTTGTCTTGGATCATTCCGGAAGATGACTAAGTCGGCGTAAGCGCCTACATTGATTCGACCGACCTTACCGTTATCGACATGTTTCCCGTTAATCTGGGTTGCAGCGATTAGCGCAATTTCCTCACTTTCAAATGCATCCGCCATCAAGCCAAGTTGCAAGTGAAGGGATTCGCCCGGAATGACATACGGCATAATTACATCGGTGCCAGCCAGCACATCAATACCAGCATTTCGCGCGCGTTGCATGAACGCCAAACCAACAGGTGATGCCATAAGCTCCGCCTCGATCTCCGCTTCGGTCTCCGGGTGCGAAACAATTCCGGGCCATGCGCGCTGCCAGAATGCCGGTAAATGGCGCAAGCCCTGCGTAGCAGGAAATCTTTGAGGTGCTGATACGGTCAATCGCGCAAGCGTATTGGCATTTGTCGGCAAGATTGAGAGATTGTTTTGTTTCATTAGGGCGATGACATCTGCAACGTCTTCATCCGTCATATCAATCAGATCCTGGCTGAGATAAGCGCGGCCCTCTGGCGGGGCATCTTCCAAATAGGGAACGCCGGTAAAATGGGCGATCTCAAAATTATCGATGTCCGTAAGCTTTACGCTATGAGGGGTGTGCCCCATGAGCGGCAGGCCCCGTTTTTTTGCTTCCTTACTTGCAGCTATGAACGCTTCAGCAGGAAGGCGGTCATATGTCTTGATACAACTTACGCCCTCGGCGGCAAGCGTGGCGACCGTTTGAGTTGCTTCTGTAGCTGTTTGAATGCTGAGTGCGCCTTGGAAAGACGCGGGCGTGCCGTCCAAGACTGGACCACATCTATACATGCGCGGCCCAGGAAACTTTCCGGTATCAATATTGCGCATCAATTTTGGCAGGCTGTCGTCAAGTTGGCCAAGGTCGCGAACAGTCGTTACGCCGTATTGTAGGTAAAGTAGAGAAAAGAGCCTCTGGTTGCCAATGGCAAGTTTTGGTGGCGTGTGGATATGTGCGTCTATGAGGCCCGGCATGACGTAACAGTTGTTACATAGTGGTTCTGGGTCGTCCGCCTTTGTCGCTCTTATGTCGGTGATCAAGCCGTCTGAAATAACAATGGACTGATTTTCTACAGGGGCGCCACCAGGATTCCAGATCGTGATATTGCTAATGATGCGATCTTGTTGATCAGGCGCTTTGATTTTCGGGGGAAGTAGCCGCCAGAAGAGTGCAGCCGCCAATAAAGCAAAGAGACCAGATGCGCCAAATAAAATATGCAACCATTTACGCAATCGACCACCTAAAGAGAACTTATATTTTCAACTGAAAACTACACCAAATGTAGGTGTCAAGCAAACTTTAGCGTCCTAAAATCGCTCCACTAAGGACGCTCATGGATTTCAATTAATCTCTGAAATATACATAAATTGACTTTCTATCACTCTAAATTGGTCCTGGTGTCAGGATTTTTTGATTAATTATGATTAAATTTCAATTATCGAAAAACAATAAGGTTCTTGACGTGTAGGTCAGGCTGGTATTGATTGATAATCAATATATCTATTGGCGAAGGTGTTAAGTTATGAAAAATTTTCTAGTCATTCTATTGAGTGCTGTGTTTTTAACGTCTTGTGGTAACGCGCCTGAATTAGACCTTCGAGGCGTAGATCCTGCACTCACAGTTCCGCCCACTCAAGTCATGGTACTCGGAACTACCCACCTATCAAACCACAGCGACGAATTATCTCATGATGATCTTGAGCCGCTCCTAGAACGTTTGGAAGCTTATGCGCCCGATATTATTACAATTGAGAATTCATCTGGAATGACGTGTCAGCGAGCTAAAGCCTACCCGCGCGAGCACGTTGGCTACGCCGACTATTATTGTTTTGATGGTGAGCCTTACCGAGCAGAATCTGGCCTATCAGTATCCGAAGGAAGCTTTCAGGCCCGCAAAGCATTGCTTGATTGGCCTGAGACACCAACAGCTGCTGAACGCCGACAGCTCGCAGCCTACTTTCTCGCAGGCGAAGAAGCTGTATCAGCCTTGGTGCAATGGCTGCGGCTTGACGAAGTGGACAGAGTGGCTGGTGATGGCCTCGGGCCTGCGTCCGTCGAGACTCTCAACCGTATGGGGCAGTTCATGGGTGAGAGCAACTCAATAGCGGCTCGTCTTGCGGCGCGGCGGGGGCTGGAGCGCGTTTTTTACGCTGACGATCATGGGTCTTTTCTCTATGCCGAAGGTGAACGCGAAGCCTACGGGGCTCGCCAAAGCGAGCTTTGGTCCCAACAAGATGACTCGTGTAAAAAGCGTTGGGATGCAACCGCAGCAAAACTAACGGGCGGCGATCTACTTGGAGCCTACAGGGATAACAACAACCCAACTTATGGAATCCAACAGATGGACTGTGACTGGAAGCTGACCATGAACGATGACGCGCCGGAGCAATATGGCCGTAAATACACGATGGGATGGCAAGCGCGGAACCTGCGCATGGTATCCATGATTGTTACAGCTGCTATCGATAAACCAGGTGGTAAGGTCCTATCGATCGTTGGCGCTTCGCATAAGCCTTACTTCGAGGCCTATCTTGATCAAATGCACGATGTCAAAGTCGTGAGTACCGATGAGGTTTTGAAATAGGACTATAGCTGCAATCCCTATCCGTGGTTTATTGAGTCAATTCTCTACGTCGCAACACATTCTATAAACTGATTATGAAAGCTTGAGAGCCATGTAGCGTGAACATCCCATGGGATTATCGTAATAGCGTTCGATATCTATAAAGCCCAAGCCTTCATAAATTTTATTGGCATGGGTGAGCCCGCGGTCTGTATCGAGATACATCTGGGTATAGCCCGCCTCTTTGGCAAAGCCGATGGCGCTTTGAGTGAGCTTGAGGCCGAGAGCGTGGCCGCGCCCGCTGGGCCGGCAGTAAAGGCGCTTTAGCTCGCAAATGCCGAGTTTAAAGGGTTTGACGCCGCAAGCCGCGGCTGGCGCGCCTTTGACCTTGGCCAGATATAAAACATCATAAGCCTGGGGGAAGGTTTTAAATTCTTGCTCTGTGCCTTGAAAGCCAAGCGACTCGCCAAGGTAGCTTTCAATGAACTCTAGATATTCCAAGAAAATCTGTTTGACCTGCGCAATATCTTGGTCGGAGGTAGCTTGCGAAATTGTGACGGCGTGAGAGCTCATGGCCCTGGGTATCAATTTTGGTAAAATCTGTAAATGGTAGCTTTAAGGCTATGCTGCGACGGTATTAGACGCCCGCCGCAAGTTCGAGGCGTTCCAGCAAGGTGGAGTTCACTCGGCCCGTTTCTGGCAAACCATTCGCTTGTTCAAAACTCATAATCGCGGCGCGGGTGCGAGGCCCCATTGCGCCGTCTGCCGTGCCGATGTCATAACCTAAGTCGGATAAGAGGGTTTGGACTTCCTCGAGCGATGTCTCAAGGCTAGCCGAGTCAGTCTTAGATTTATTCCAAGCCACGCCGTGGAAAATACCATTGGCCATTTCGTCAATTTTAACCGGCGTGAATTTATCTATACGGCTTTGCGCGGCGCTAAGGTCTTCGGACGTCATATTGGCAGAGAGAACTTGAATGCGCTGCTTGGCAAATTGGTCGCCTTGCGAAGCGGCAATGGAATACCAGACAAAGGCGTCGGAGAGGCTCTTGGGCAGACCTTGTCCGCTTTCAAAGAGAACACCAAGGTTAAATTGGGAATCGACCACGCCGCGCTCGGCTGCTTTTTCAAACCATTTGGCCGCCGTTGGGAGTTCTGTCGTGACGCCGCCGCGGCCTTCGGCGTAATAAAGCGCGAGGTCATGCATGGCGATGCGGTTGCCATTACGCGCGGCGCGTTCAGTTAACTGTCGCGCAATTTCTGAATCTTGTGTGACGCCTTCGCCGACTTCATATAGTTTTGCCAGGCGGTATTGCGCGGCAGGTTGTTTTTGATTGGCGGCTTTGCGAATGAGGTCGACGCCTTCGCTGGTACGGCCTTGTTCGAGATAAGACAGTCCAAGTTGGAACTGAGCAACTGCGTCACCCGCGCTGGCCGCCGAGTTGAGCGTCTTGGCGGCTTCGCCTGTAACGGGCGCGGCTTTATTGTCTGTGTAATTACCGATAGGCTCGATGACATTTGGCGCGGGGGCTGCTGCGTCGAAATTAGGGGTCTGGCTTTGGGTTTGCGCAAATTGAGGTGATTTCACATCGTCTTTATTTACGCCCAAAAAACCTTTGGCGGCAACTAGGCCAATGACGGCGGCGCCCGTGGCCATCGCGGCGACGCGCAGGTTTTGACTTGATAACTTGGGAAGTTTTACCGCGCGCTCTTCTGCTTCGCCGCCTATTCTGACTTTATCCATCATCTCGTCAGTTTCGGCATAGGCTGGATCAGCATAGGGCTGAGTGGCATATTCACCGAGCGCGGCTAGCGGTTCGGGCATTGCTGGCGCTTGAATAACGGGCGCTGTAACGGTTGGCGCAGGCATGACCGGAGCTGGTGGTGTTGGCGGAGCTTGAGGCGTTGGGGCAATAGGCGGGGCCATTTGAGCAGGCGCGCTCGCACCATCTATAAATTGACGTGGGTCAAATTCGCTCGGAATATGGCTGGATTGTTCAGGCAGGGCTGGAGCTTGCGGTTGCGCAGGTGGTTGCACTGTTGGGTAAGCCGCTGGGTTTAATTGTGGCGGAACCTGCGGCTGAGCTTGTTGTTGAGATTGCTCAAGGGCTTGAACATAAGGATTAGGCGGAATGGGCTTCGCTTTTTGCGCCGGGGTAAAGGCATCGCTCATTTTCGCCGTGACAGGCATTGTTTTGATGACTTGCAATCTCGGGGGTTGAGGCGCCTGTTGCGCGGCTGGCGCCGTTTCAGGAATTTGGGGTTGGGGTGTTTTCACAGGCGGCGTAGAGACAGGGGTCTCTTTAAAGCCGCTCGGCTCTGGTGCTGGCGCTTCGATAACGGGCGCGCTTAAATCTGCGATATTGTGCTCAAGTTCTTCCAAACGGATAGTCAGGCTCGAGATTGTTCTTTCTAAACGGCGCGTATCAGACGGGGATCCCGTTTCTATCGCGTCAATACGGGCATCAAGGCTTGTTTTGTAGTCACGAAGGTCGTTTTGCGTTTGTGCGGCAATTTCAGTTACTTTGTCACGAATAGACTCGTGCCCCACGTCACCCCGGCGTTTAATCTGTTCAGACAGCTCGACGATTTTATCGCCCATATTCCGAATGACTGAGGCGGTTTCTTTTTCAGCCGTCTCAATCTTTGCGAAGGACTCAGTTTTTAATGTGTCTATATCCGCTTTTCGGGCCGTTTCTTCCGCCGTAATGCGAGAATTCATCGAAGACAGCTGTTCATCGATCGTCGTTGCCATTGCCGCTAAGTGACGATTAATTTTACTAATGGCTTGTGATTGCAAGGTTTCAGATTGAGAAATTTTTTGATCGGCGCGGTATATGGCCGACTTAAGCACGTCTAAAGACGGATTAGAGAGTGCGGTTTTAAGTTCAGCATTGACCGAGTTTTGAGTCTGCGTGACCATCGCCGTCAATTTGTCTGATAGCGTATTGACTTTGCGGGTCAGCACGGCCTTGTCAGAGGCCCGCGTTTTATTGGAGCGCTCGCCCAACGCCTGAACGGATGTTTGTAGTGACTTTACGTTATTACGCGTACGCGTATTGGCCCGCTTCATACGGGTTTCAAGCGAGAGAAGGGCTTGATGCAATTCTGTAAGTGTCGATGGCGCTGGTTTGGCTTGGACAGGAGTTTTAGCAGGCTTTTGCTTCGCCGAGGTCTTTCTGGCAACAGGCTTTTTGACGGCTGTTTTCTTGGCAATCACTTTTTTCGCGGGTGATTTCTTTTTTATAAGTGTCGATGTCGCCGCTTTGGTTTTGACCTGAGCTTTGACAGGCGTTTGTTTCGTTGATGCCTTTTTAACGACTGGCTTTTTGACAGCGGTCTTCTTGGCAATCACTTGTTTCGTGGGTGATTTCTTTTTAGCTGTAGACTGACCCAATTGTGCCCGGCTCATTGTTTTAGAAGTCTCAAGGGGCTTAGTTTTGGGAAGAATAGATTTTGCCGTTTTTCTGATTTTTTCGGCGACCGATTTTGTCTTTTGTTCTGGTGTAGATTTACTCATTTCCCCGAAAACCTCTAAGACAATGGACGTTGACCCGCCAAAGCGAGTTGAATTAGCTCACTACTGCGCAATTGTGGTTAACGCTCGGTTAAGGCGTTAACTTTTTCCGCATAAATTGTGACATTTTTAGATAAAATGGCCCGAATACGCTTGACGTTAACGTTAACGTTAAGTAGGGGGTGTTATGACGTCTTCCCACCAGCAAAGTTCCGAGCAAACCCAATGGGGTATTCGTGAATTTGCGCAAATGTTTGATGTTACGCCCCGTACAATTCGGTTTTATGAAGACAAAGGGTTGTTGGCCCCCTCAAGGGATGCGGGCGTACGGGTGTTCAATCAAGCCGATTTCGTTAGATTTGAAAGTATCATGCGAGGCAAACGTCTTGGCTTTACTTTGGATGATATTAAAGAAGTTTTCGACGTTACGGATGGTCATGTTACTGACCGCGTAGAATTATTACGTCGCCAAAAGAACTTCAAGCATGTTATCTCATCGCTCAAGGGTCGCCGTGAAGATATTGCGAGCTTGGAGCGTGATATGACAGAAATTTGCGACATTATCGATGCGCACGTAAGTGATTCATCAGATGATAGTGTTTTCAATTTAGCCCAAGCCTATGAGGCTAAGTTTTCCCAAACGCCGTTTATTGAAGAAACTGCGGATGATTTCCAATCCGCGCGTCATGGCGAGACCGTCATGATCAACAAGATTTAACAAAGGACATTAGACATGCCAATTTATAACGCCCCCATTCGCGACATGAAATTTGTGATGCAAGAAATGCTCGATGTCGGTCAGCTTACATCTTATGAAAAATTTGCCGAAGCTGATACGGATACGCTGGACGCAATCTTAGAACAAAGCGGTAAGTTCTCGTCCGAAGTCCTGGCTCCGCTTAATGTTATAGGAGATCAAGAAGGCTGTACGCGCAATGCCGATGGCTCCGTGACAACGCCAACGGGTTTTAAAGACGCTTATAAGCAAGTGGTCGAAGGCGGTATGATGGGATTGGCCCATAGTCCTGAATATGGCGGTATGGGCATGCCAGGGGTTTGGCATATCGCGGCAGGCGAAATGCAATCCGCCGCGAATATGGCCTTTGCGATGTATCCGGGCCTGACCAACGGGGCGAGTAAAGCCATTGAAATTGGCGGCTCTGAAGCTCAAAAAAACACATATCTACCTAAAATGATTTCAGGCGAGTGGACAGGGACTATGAACCTGACAGAGCCGCATTGCGGAACGGATTTGGGCCTTTTGAAAACCAAAGCTGTGCCGCAAGCTGATGGGTCTTATAAAATCACAGGCCAGAAAATATTTATCTCTGCCGGTGAACATGACATGTCTGAGAACATTATTCATCTATGCTTGGCCCGTATCGAAGGCGCGCCAGATGGGGTGAAAGGGATTTCACTCTTTATTGTCCCGAAGTTCAAACTCGATAAGGATGAAAATCCTGCTGAGCGCAATCCTGTTACTTGCGGCGCCATCGAGCATAAAATGGGTATTCACGGTAACTCAACCTGCGTGATGAATTTTGATGACGCCGAAGGCTACCTCATTGGTGAAGAGAATAAAGGTCTACGCGTTATGTTCGTCATGATGAACCGCGCCCGTCTTGATGTCGGCATGCAAGGGCTTGCGCAATCCGAAGTCGCTTATCAAAACGCCGCAGCCTATGCCAAGGACCGCCTTCAAGGCCGCTCTTTGACGGGACCTAAAAATGAAAATGGACCAGCCGACCCGCTGATTGTTCATCCTGACATTCGGCGTATGTTACTAGAAACCAAAGCCTTTAATGAAGGCGCGCGCGCGTTGGTCTATTGGGCGGCTTTGATGGAAGATATGGAGCTTGTACACGAGGATGAAAAGTTCCGCGAGAGATGCGATGATTTCCTCGGTCTCTTGACCCCCGTGATTAAAGGGTACCTTACGGATAAAGCGATGGCGACAACAATTGATTGCCAGCAAATTTTCGGCGGTCACGGTTTTATCGAAGAATGGGGCATGAGCCAATTCGTCCGCGATATGCGCATTGCCTTGATTTATGAGGGCGCCAACGGCGTTCAGGCGCTAGACCTTGTCGGCCGTAAACTTGCGCGTAAAGGTGGCCGGGCCTTGATGACGCTAAACGCCGAGATTGATACGTTTTTAGGTGAAAATTCTGACAATGAAAACTTGTCCGAATTCATCGATGGTTTGAAAGATTCCAAACAAAAATTAACTGAAGCGACGATGTGGTTGATGCAAAACGGGATGACGAACCCGGATAATGCAGGCGCGGGTAGTGTTGATTATATGCATATGATGGGTCTTACGACTCTCGCCTATATGTGGGCGAAAATGGCACTCGTCGCGCAAGCCGCGATTGACGGTGGTAGCAATGATGAGTTCTATACAAATAAGCTCATCACAGGCCGCTATTTCGTTCTGCGTATGCTGCCTATGATGGACGCGCATCTGGCCAAAATTAAAACAGGCGCAGCGCCGCTAATGGCCCTCGAAGCTGCGGCATTTTAATTAATTAAAATAATAGACAAGGCCAACCCCTGAGGTTGGCCTTTATAATTCAGAGGATATATAATGGCCGCAATAGATTTTAAAAACCCTGATTGGTATGATGAGGAAGATATTAATATTTTCCGCGAAGCTGTTTTTGGCTTTTATGACCGCGAAATGGCACCTCATTCCGAAAGCTTCCGTAAGAATAAAGTTGTCGACCGTAAATATTGGAATATGGCCGGCGAGATGGGCCTTTTAAATTGCGCTATCCCTGAAGAATATGGCGGCGGCGGCGGAGATTATCGCCATGAAATGATTATCATGGAAGAGCTTGTCAAAGCCAAGGTCGACGGTTTTGGTCTTTCGCTTCATAACGCGATTGTTGCGCCTTATATCCTCCATTACGGCACAGAAGAGCAAAAGCAAAAATGGCTCCCAAAAATGGCGAGCGGCGAACTTGTCGGCGCGATTGCCATGTCAGAGCCAGGCACAGGTTCAGACCTTCAAAGCGTGAAAACCAATGCCAAAAAAGATGGTAATGGCTGGGTGATTAATGGCTCAAAAACCTTCATCACAAATGGCGGTACGGCAAACCTCATTATCATCGTGGCCGATACGGGCGGCGAGGGGAAACACTCTAAATCGCTTTTTGTTGTCGAGACAGATGATCTCGAAGGTTTCCGCCGCGGACGTATTCTCGACAAGGTCGGAATGGACGCGCAGGACACAGCGGAATTGTTCTTTGACGATATGAAAGTCCCTGCTGACTCATTGCTTGGGGAAGACACAGGGATGGGCTTTATTCAGCTCATGAGCGAGCTTCCGCAAGAGCGCCTGAACATTGCCGTGCAATCTGTCGCCCAAATGGAAGCGGCTCTGGAAACAACGATTGAATATGTCAAAGAGCGCAAAGCTTTCGGTAAGCGCATTCTCGATTTCCAAAACACGCAATTCGAACTCGCGGAATGTAAAACGCTTGTGACGATTGCCAAGACATTTGTCTATGATTGCGCCGAGAAACATCTTCGCGGAGAGTTGGATACGGTCACGGCCTCTATGGCGAAATATTGGACAACAGATAAAGAATGCGAAATCATCGACCGCTGCCTCCAGCTTCATGGCGGCTATGGCTTTATGAATGAATATCCCATCGCTCGCATGTATCGCGATAGCCGCGTACAGCGAATTTATGGCGGCACAAATGAGATCATGAAGCTTCTCATAGCGCGGTCGCTTTAAGACAGAAATTTAGATAACTTAGGAGCCCAAAATGGCAGATGCATATATTTTTGACGCGGTGAGAAGCCCGCGCGGTAAAGGTAAAAAGAACGGGAGCTTGCATGAGATTACGGCGCTCTCATTGCTGACCCAACAATTGGAGGCCGTGCGTGATCGAAATGACCTCGACACCTCCAAAATTGATGACATTATCATGGGCTGTGTCTCGCCTGTTGCGGGTCAAGGCGCGGACATTGCGCGGACAGCGGCGATTACCGCGAATTATGATCAAGGCGCAGCAGGCGTAACCATTAACCGTTTCTGTGCCTCTGGCCTCGAAGCGGTAAATATGGCGGCCTCCAAAGTGATGGCGGGCATGGCCGATATGACCATTGGCGGCGGTATTGAGCATATGTCCCGCGTGCCAATGGGGAGTGACGGCGGCGCAA
>CAZJRU010000055.1:0-10660 GCA_964548315.1 uncultured Hellea sp. | reverse complement strand
ATCAAATGCACCGTTCGGGTCATAGTCAAATGTGCCATCCGTGCGGATAGTCAATAACGCGCCAGAGGGTAATGTAACCTGTTCGCCATTCGAGACATCTATGCCATTTAATTGCGTAATGGTGAGGGGATCGCTATTTGGGTCGCTGTCTACACCATTGGCATTATCCGCAAATAAGTTGCCGTTGGAGATAACGCCAACTTCGCTTCCTTCAGGGTTTTCATAAATCTCAAAGGCGTCATCTTGAGCAACAGGTGGAGCTATATTGATGGCATCGCGAAAATCGATATCAGCCGTCAACGGTACACCTGCACTGGCATCGTTATCTGAGTCGGGCAGGGCGATTGCCCCAGCTGCTATGCTTTCATTGACGTTAAATCCGTCATCAGAGGCGGTGCTATTTTGCGTATCAAACACATCAAACAGGCCATCGCCATCGATGTCCGTTGAGGCATTAGATAGACCCGTCGCACTTCCCGTTAAGCCAGCCTCAGTCGTATCATTTGCGCCTTCATTATCAGAATTCGTATCTACAAAATCAGCAGATCCATCATTGTCTGAATCTACGGGGTTGATAAGGGCATCATTTGAGGTTGCTGCGCTTGAGGCCGCATCCAATGTATCGCCATTGTCTGCGTTGCGATTGTCGAAATTATCGTCGAGGCCATCTTGGTTCACATCTGTGAAGCCCGGTGTCCCGCCGACACCTGATGGAGCAATATATCCCGAGGTGGTTTGAGCCTCAATGTTATCGGTTATGCCATCATTGTCCGAGTCAATATCCAGGCGGTTCACGATTCCATCATTGTCGGTATCTAACTCAATGATTTGGTTAAACTCGAACGTCTGATCATTGAACGTTATCTGACCCGCCGGATTGTTTTGAGCATCATAAACATAGACGCGCACTGAATATCGTGTCTCTGGGTCCAAGAAATATTCTTCAAAAGGTGGGAATTGACCATTGAAGTCGCCGCTGGCTCCAGACTGGAATTGGAAATCATCGACTAAGACATCGGACGATGCGAACCCATTATCCGAGATTAAGAAAGTGACTCGATAGTCACCCCGGTTACTCCCGCCAACATCTTCAGCTGAGAAAGAATGAAATAGGTTTCTGAGAGACGAGAGCGTATCCTGTGTCGTAAATGACATTTCGATAAAATCATCATCGGCTAAAGCTTCTTCGAATGTAGTGGAATCTGCACCCGCGAGATCAAATTCGAAAAGGGAGGCATTATCCGTGCCCTGACCCGTCATAAGCACTGTCAAACCTGAACCAATAATGGTGTCTTCGCCGTTTGCGATAACATCGGCAACGCGCGGTGAGCCCCCAAACTCTACAAAGGTTGGTCCAGTGCCTTGGCCGTTATTTTCATTATGAGTAAATTGTAATTGGCCTTGAACTTGGGTGCGTTGAACCCCTTCATCAACATCCAAAATACCGTCATTGTCATCGTCGACATCAACATCATCGTTAATGCCATCATTATCCGTATCGACCGGAATCGAAGCATCACGGAAATCAACATCTTCCGTCAACGGTACACCTGCACTGGCATCGTTATCTGAGTCGGGCAGGGCGATTGCCCCAGCTGCTATGCTTTCATTGACGTTAAATCCGTCATCAGAGGCGGTGCTATTTTGCGTATCAAACACATCAAACAGGCCATCGCCATCGATGTCCGTTGAGGCATTAGATAGACCCGTCGCACTTCCCGTTAAGCCAGCCTCAGTCGTATCATTTGCGCCTTCATTATCAGAATTCGTATCTACAAAATCAGCAGATCCATCATTGTCTGAATCTACGGGGTTGATAAGGGCATCATTTGAGGTTGCTGCGCTTGAGGCCGCATCCAATGTATCGCCATTGTCTGCGTTGCGATTGTCGAAATTATCGTCGAGGCCATCTTGGTTCACATCTGTGAAGCCCGGTGTCCCGCCGACACCTGATGGAGCAATATATCCCGAGGTGGTTTGAGCCTCAATGTTATCGGTTATGCCATCATTGTCCGAGTCAATATCCAGGCGGTTCACGATTCCATCATTGTCGGTATCTAACTCAATGATTTGGTTAAACTCGAACGTCTGATCATTGAACGTTATCTGACCCGCCGGATTGTTTTGAGCATCATAAACATAGACGCGCACTGAATATCGTGTCTCTGGGTCCAAGAAATATTCTTCAAAAGGTGGGAATTGACCATTGAAGTCGCCGCTGGCTCCAGACTGGAATTGGAAATCATCGACTAAGACATCGGACGATGCGAACCCATTATCCGAGATTAAGAAAGTGACTCGATAGTCACCCCGGTTACTCCCGCCAACATCTTCAGCTGAGAAAGAATGAAATAGGTTTCTGAGAGACGAGAGCGTATCCTGTGTCGTAAATGACATTTCGATAAAATCATCATCGGCTAAAGCTTCTTCGAATGTAGTGGAATCTGCACCCGCGAGATCAAATTCGAAAAGGGAGGCATTATCCGTGCCCTGACCCGTCATAAGCACTGTCAAACCTGAACCAATAATGGTGTCTTCGCCGTTTGCGATAACATCGGCAACGCGCGGTGAGCCCCCAAACTCTACAAAGGTTGGTCCAGTGCCTTGGCCGTTATTTTCATTATGAGTAAATTGTAATTGGCCTTGAACTTGGGTGCGTTGAACCCCTTCATCAACATCCAAAATACCGTCATTGTCATCGTCGACATCTTCACTGTCAAAGACACCGTCTCCGTCTGTATCAAGACGGTCTTCTCTCGCATCACGGAAGTCGACATCCTGTTCAAGCGGCACGCCTTCGCTGGCGTCACCATCAGATTCTAGCAGCGCAGACGCGCCAGTAGCGATGCTCTCATTTACGTCAAATCCGTCATCGGCCGTCGTGCCGTTTTGCGTGTCAAACACGTCAAACAAGCCGTCGCCATCTATATCTGTTGTGGCGTTAGACAAACCCGCGGCTGTGCCCGTTAGTCCAGCTTCGACTGTATCATTTGCGCCCTCATTATCAGAATCGGTATCTATGACATCAGGTGTCCCATCATTGTCCGTATCTACTGCCGTTAGGCCCGTTGTCGGTACATAAGCGGAGTTTAAACCAGCATTCGCGGTTAGAGTCTGAGCATCGTCAGCATTTGGCGCGATATACCCGTCGGTTGTTTGGGCTTCGATATTATCGGTAATGCCGTCATTGTCAGAATCGATATCAAGATGATCATCAATACCGTCTCCATCACTGTCTAGGCCGGTTGTGGTGGTCTCGGCTTGATCAAAATTAAATTGCGAGAAGTTAAAAGAGAAACCCGCGCGCGAGGATTGATTATTTAGGAGCGTAATTTCAAAAACGTCCGAATTGAGGAAGTTGAGCTGAACATTGTCAGTCGGATCAACCGTTGTCCCTCTAAAGACAATAAAATCATCCTCTATGACAGGAGAGAAAGACCCATCATTGCCTTCAAGCGTATAAGAGGCCAGACTATCCAGGCTCGCAGACACACCCTCAAGGCGCCCATCTAAATCAATATCTGAGATACGGATACTGGACGTAGCCTGAATGGGGTCCCCGCCGCCGCCGTTGATAATTTGAGCAATTTCCCCCAGACCATTTGCATCAGCAAAAGCTGGGTCTGTCGCATCATAAAAACGCAAGCTAAGCCCTGCGCTTTCCTCTGCATTTTCTGTATCATTTACACCGCGAAGCTCAAAATTTGGGTTTCCTCCCGCGTCGCGATACTTAATTCCAATCTCGGCATCTTCACTTAGGGTATCGACTGAAATCGCAAGAATGATAGAGCCCTCATTCATGGAATAGGTAATGATATCTCCTTCAGCGAGTAATGGTGAGCGATCACCATCTTCTTGGTCCGTACTTTGACCTGTTGTGATTTCTACGCCGTCAAGCTCTTCCACGCTTGAAGAAAATCCAATCACGCCATCCGTATCAAAATCGTCTGTTGTGTAATCAAACTGACCTAAAAAGGTCCCGCCATTTCCTTCATCAACATCCAAAATACCGTCATTATCGTCGTCAATGTCACTTTCATCTAATACGCCATCGCTATCTGTATCAGAGGTGCTATCGACTTTACTGAAACTTTCTAACCCGTCTGCTTTGAACAGGCCGCTATACTGTTCTAACCATTCGTTCGTTCCTACCGCGTTTTCAAAAATATCAGCCGTTGCCGCAGCCGCATCATCTTGAATCATCACATCCATGGCAACTTCTGCACCAGTCACAAACCCGGCTGCATCTAACAAGAGGCGAGGCTCAAGCGACATAAGCCCCAATTTCTGTTTGGCAGAAAGGGGTGTAAGCGCGGTATTAAGAAGTGCAGCTTTTTTAGATTTGTTTGACATGTTTTCCTCCAGCACGGCCTAATTTAGGCCAATCGATTACGGTCCGAGCGAGCCCGGTTTTTCATTTTTCAGTTTTGGAGACTGGGGGAGGTTTGAAGGCCGATTATGATAGCCACCCGGCTATCCACGGACCTCAAAGCTCATCAGTCTGTTTCGTTATTCTCAGTTGCGTTTATTTTCCAGGCGTTTGGCTGCGGTTGGACCATAGAGTTTCCAGACTTCTTGCGATTGTTCCGACATCTTCATCGCCGCGAATGTCAATCCCGTAAGGGTCATATCCCATTGCCGTATAAATATGCGCAGACGCTTCTTGCATTTCAGCATGCGCAGCGTCTCTTCGTGCTTCGGATATAATTGCGTTCATGCGTTCGCGAACTAAGGTCTGACGAGAGGCTGAACTTGCTTTAGATAAAGCTTCCACTTGCCCTAAAATATCACCCTGAACCTCTGCTCCAATTTTGGCTGTTTGATATTCATCCATAAGGCTTTCATAGCTGGCACGGGCCACTCCGACTTGGGTCATGACCGCCATAGCAGCTGCAAGTGCCTTTTGTTCTTCTAGAAGGGCCCGGGATTTGGCTTTACGTTTACGTTTTTCAACAGAAAAAACCTTCAACAAATTCCAACTGGCGCGCGCGCCATAATCAACCCAGTTACTATTGAATAAAAAACCATTTGAGCTCACATCCAATCCGGCAAAACCTTCCAGAGATGGAAGCGCTTCTAATACAGCTTTTTTCATTTCTTGCTCGCCTATACGCCTTGCGTAAATTGTTTCCCGAACCTCGGGACGTTGAGCTAAAGCCACGTCAATCATGTCGTTATAACTCATCGCTAGGCTTGTTGGATGTGTTTGCTGAGATGGCGTACGCAATGTGAATTTTTGATCGGGTGCTAATCCCATAAGCGACGCGAGTTCCATTTTTGCTAATTTTAAATCACGAGACATGCGCTGTGCTTGCCCTTGAATGTCATTGAGCTCGCGTTGATAGGACAAAGCGGGCATCGGCGCCGTTCTACGAGAGGCGTATAGCGTACGAGATTCATTAAAAGCTTGCTTTACGTCCCCTTCGAGGCCGGAAAGGCGATTACTTAGTGTTTCGAAAGACACAGCTCGCCAGTAAGCGCGATGCACATCTTCCATAATTTGAATAACGGCTTTACGGCGACGCTCTTCATAGATCATCGCCTCGTCAGCTAATTGTTCGCTGCGGATTTTTGACAACCCGAAATCAAGAATGTTCCAACTAGCAGTCAAATCACTTGTAAAGACATTGCGGTCCGTTGAGGTTGAAGGCTCTAAAGACTCACGGCCTGAGAGGAGTGAAAGGCTTGAGGAACCCGCTTCATTGCTACGTCCGTAATATCCGCCATTTGCAACGACTTTTGGCAACAAATCGTAACGCGAAACGTCATAATCTGCTTTCGATAAGTCGAGCTCCATCATGGAGACACGGTGATCTAGATTATATTTTAAAGATCGCGCCATCGCTTCATATAAGGAAATAGATTGCGCTACGGGTTCTTGCTGCGCGCTGATTTCTGCCCGCATAGCCGTTGCCTGCGCGGCGGCATCATTTTCAGTAATTGCTGAGGGTACCGTGGTGCAACCAATAAGGCCCATTCCCAAAGCTGATGTTATTAATAAGTGTCTCATTGACGCCTCTCCATTCTTCTATTTTAGGTTGCTTATAAAGAAAGGGGGTGAAGTTATATTTAAAATACACGGTTAAATAGAATTAACTTTATGTATAATTTATTTGTTATAAAACATGAGCTTAAGTTGAATTGTGAGAGCAAATTAACACATATATATAATGTCATAGGTGATTTATGACATATAATCTCTTTATGGTTGTTCTTTTTAAAGCTTCTTTAAAGCAATCATGCTATTTATAATTGTATACACTTTAATAGAGGGCATTATGTTCAAATTCACCGTCTCAAGTTTCGCCTTAGCAAGCCTACTGATAAGTAAACCAAGTTGGAGCGAAGATATCAACGCTGATATTGCAGTTACGCAAGATGTTGTAACCCAACAAGCTCGCGGTGTTTTAGAAGCTGGACAAACAGCCGAAATTGCCGCTGGAATGTCAGGGCGGCTATTAAGCGCAAATTACAAGCCAGGTCAGGCGTTTAAATCTGGCGCTCTGCTCGCGAGCTTTGATTGCACGCGGCAAAAAGCAGAACGAGCGGCTCTTGCGCAAGCCCATCAAACTCTATCTGCAAAATATGATAACGCGTCAGAGCTCTTCTCACTTGGCGCGGCCGGTCAGTTGGATGTTACAATTGCCCGCTCGGAAATGCAGCAAGCCGCGGCAGAACGCGACGCCATAGATGCAGGGCTGAAAGATTGCTCAGTCTACGCTCCTTATGCAGGACATGTTATTGAGCGTCACGTGTCAGCTTTTGAAACGCCACAATTGGGTCAACCTCTTTATTCTATACAGCGTCATGGTAGCCTAGAATTATCAATCATCGCCCCATCAAAGTGGATGAGATGGATGAAAGTTGGTAAAAAGTTTGATTTCACTGTGGATGAAACTGGCGAAACTTTCAAAGCCCGGATTATACGTACAGGCGCTTCGGTTGACCCTGTTAGTCAAACAATTGAGCTTACGGCCAAACCCACTAAAAGCACAAAATCACTCGCTGGCATGAGCGGAATTGCGGACTTTGGAACTGGTACATGAGTGCGCCTCTAAAAAACGTGCCCCTCAAAATTGCAGGGCAGACAAAGTTAAAAACTAAGCCACGTCCCAATAAGATTACGCCATCCCCGCTAGAAATTTTGGTCGCAATTGAGGGCGAAGCCCTGAGCGCGACTGATCATCTGTCTCTAAAACATATTGCGGTCAATCGCCCGAGAACTCTCGTCAAAGTAGGCCACATTATTTGGGTAAACCGACGTGGAGGCTCAATAGCGCTGGATGCAATATCCTCACAAGCACAAATCGATAAAACCACCCCCTTTGCACAATGGATGAGCACTGAATTATCCCAGCGGGCAAGAGGCGGCGTATTAGAAACCTCAAATGAATGGAAATTTCAAAGTCTGCGTGATGGCGATTCATTTTCTTATCCCTTTTCTCATGCTTTCTACGCACCGTTTTCTCCAAATCCGGACGCTGGCGGCCTTCTTTTTACTCGAGATACCGCTTTCAAAGAAAACGAGCTGCCGCAAATCAAACGTCTGGCACAAATTTTTGGTGTTGCCTCGGCTGCAATGGGCCGAAAAAAACGATCTCGAATGAGCTTAAAGAAACGTAGTTATTTTTACGGCAGTATCTTCCTACTCGGACTTATTTCTCTCATTCCTGTTCCCATGACAACATTAGCGCCCGCTGAAGTCGTGGCCCAAACACCCTTTATCATCACCGCGCCAATTGACGGCGTTGTTGAATCTATCCTAGTGCCTCCAAATACGGAAGTTAGCGCGGATACCCCTTTGCTCCAGCTCGTTGATACAACTTATAGGAATGAGTATCTCTTAGCGGGACAAGAACAAAGCGTGGCTGAGGCCAAACTTAGGCAAACCTCTCTCACCTCATTCATTGATAATAGCGCGAAACGCGAATTAGCCGTCGCGCGCGCGGAAAAAGCTATGGCCGGCGCGCGGCAAGATTATGCCCGCGATCGTCTCTCTAAAACAGTCGTAAGAGCCCCTAAAGCAGGTTTGGCTATTTATTCAGATCCTACAGATTGGGCAGGCCGCCCCGTCGCAACTGGAGAAGCGATTATAAAAATCGCTGACCCTTCACGTGTACGTTTGCGTATCGATGCCCCGCTCACCATAGGCGAGTCTTTACAAAACGGTTCACGTGTTCGCATGTTTTTGGATAGCGACCCTCTTAATCCCATTGAGGCAGAGGTGACGCAGGCAAGCTATTATGCGCAGCCTACGCCAGAGGGTCATATGGCTTATGAAGCCTTCGCCGCGTTAATACCCGCGGGCTCAGATGGTTCAGACGATTCTTCACAGCTCCCTAGAATTGGAACACGGGGCGTAGCCAAAATATATGGCGGTACCGCGCCATTGGGTTTTTGGCTCTTAAGGCGCCCCATAACAATTGCTCGTCAATTCTTAGGCCTCTAACGCCATGTCAGGCGATATTGCGCTCTTACCTGCACTCCGGCAGGAGCTTTCATTATTACCAGCTCCGCAAGCCGATGATGGATCGCCGAGATGGTTTCTATTCGACCCTGTTCGTAACGCTTTTCATAGTTTAACGCGGCGCGCCGTCGATATTTTATCGAGCTGGCGCGCTGAACCCGTACCCGAAGCTTTGGAGCGGTTACAAGGCACTCATCCCGATATGGAAGAGGAAGAATTAAAAGAAATGGCAGAGTTTCTCTTTGCCCAGAAATTGACAGAGATACCGCCGTCAGGCGATCCAGAAGGTCTTGCCCGGCAAGAAGCTGCTATGCGTAAGCCTTTCCATGAGCAGCTGATTCACAAGTATCTTTTTTTCCGTATTCCGCTTTTTCAACCGCATAAATTTTTAGCCGCAACTGCGCCTTATTTGAGCTTTATGTTCAAAAAAGTAACCTGGGCCATCATTGGCGCGATTGGCGCGGTTGGACTGTTTTTCGCAGTTCGGCAATGGGAACAATTTGTTGCAACCTTCATGCATTTTTTTACGCTTGAAGGATTTATCTTCTACGCCCTCACTCTGACCATCATCAAAGTGTTTCATGAGCTTGGTCATGCCTATACGGCCCGTCATTTTGGCGCGCGCGTTCCTATTATCGGCGTGGCGTTCTTAGTTATGTTTCCTGTTCTTTACACAGATACTACGGATGCTTGGCGCATAACGGAAAAACGCAAAAGAGTTCTCATCGATGCAGGGGGCATTATCGTAGAATTTGCTATCGCGGCTATCGCTATTTTCTTGTGGAGTTTTTTACCTGATGGCCCCACGCGCTCTGCCGCTTTTTTTGCTGCCACAACAAGTTGGGTGTTGAGCCTTATGGTCAATTTAAACCCCTGTATGCGCTTTGATGGTTACTATTTGCTAGGTGATTTTTTTGGCATACAAAATATGCAAGCTCAAGGATTTGAACTTGCTAAATGGAAGATGCGTGAAACCCTATTTGGGTTTGGCCTACCAAAGCCTATTGCAGCTGCGCCCCGCAGGCAGTTAGGTCTTCTAACCTATGCCTATACAACTTGGGTTTATCGCTTTTTTCTTTTTATCGGGATTGCGCTTCTTGTGCATCATCTTTTCCCAAAAGCCTTAGGCATTGTCCTTTTTACAATCGAAATTCTATTTTTTATTGTCACGCCAATTTGGCGAGAACTTAAACATTGGTGGAGCCAACGCATGACTATCCTCTCAACTCGACAAGGCCGAACTACGCTTCTGATTACGGTAAGCGCTTTGGCAGTTTTCCTAGTGCCGTGGCAATCCACATTACGTGCGCCCGCGCTCATTCGGCCCGTCTTACAAACGGAAGTCTTCCCAATATCTCCCGCATTAATTGAAACTATTCATGTTCAAAATGGAGACATCGTAGAAATTGGTACGCCGCTCATGACTTTAAGCTCAGAACAGCTTCGTTTTAACCGCACACAAACAGAGCAGCGTATTGCAATGCTAAAGGCGCAGTTAAACCGACAAGCGTCAAACCTTGAAGAGCGCCGCCTAGGTGCGACCTTAGAAGATGATCTGAAAACTGAAATTTTAACATTAAAATCAATAGATGACGAACTTAAGCAAATGACGCTTTATGCTCCGCATGACGGTATCATCAGCGCGCTTTCACAAAACTTACATGTAGGCCGGCACGTCACCCATACGGACCGGCTCATGCGGGTCGTTGATAGAAATAAATTTGAACTTCTAGCCCTGCCAACAGAAGACAATGCCCCGCGCCTTAAAGAAGGGGCAGACTTCACTTTCATTAGCGATGATGTTCAAGCTTCAAAGATTACCGGTCAAATTATCCATCTCGCGCCGACTAGTGAGGCTTTTATATCTGAACCGATTCTCACCTCCATAACAGGCGGTCCTCTCGCTGTGAATGAAGACGAGGACGGTCAACTCATCGCCAATATGCCTGTCTTCAAGGTGCGCGGCGCCCCTCAAGCGGAGTCAATCCCTGAGCGAACTCAGCGCGGCATGGTAAAAATTAAAGCAAAACCTCAAAGCCTCGCAACGGCTCTATGGCGCAGTATTGTCCGAGTCTTAATTCGCGAAACCGACTTTTAAGCTGGCAATTGCCAGATTTGCGCATATCCTTTGACCGTATTCAAATGCCGTTATTAGTCAACTGTGATGGAATTTTAAGATAACAAACAGAGAAA
>CAZJRU010000054.1:0-10718 GCA_964548315.1 uncultured Hellea sp. | reverse complement strand
AGATTCCGATCTAGACCGTCTGGGCATTTCAAAAACGCGTACCATTTCTTCAAAGCTGATAATTCCATCACTATCTTTATCGTTTCTTTTTTGAATGTAGGAAAAGGCCTTCTCGAACTCGGCTTTACTGACGCGTTGATCAAAATCTTTATCAAAAGAAATATTTCCCGGACGGGCATCCAAGGAGCCTAAGGACGCTTTGCGCCAATCTTCAAGTTCGAACAGGCTCAATGTCCCGCTCGCGTCTTTATCCGCTTTTTCAAAAGAGGCCGTGAGGCCTGCCGCATATTCACTATTGTCGATCGCATAATCACTATTCTTATCAAAACTGGCAAACAGGAGGGCCGCTGGCGATATAGAGGTGATGGGGCCTTTGATGCGCTCTCCGCGTTCTTCCAGCTTTTTGTTAGGGACTTGCTCGACCTCCTCTTGTGGGAGTTCCACGGGTTGCGCCAGTGCCGATAAACTCGTCGCTGCGAGGATGGTCATAATGGCCGTGCCATAGATACGAAATGTCATGTTGGGCTTTCAGAATAGTTAGTGGCTTTGGGGACTCAATGGTGTGTTTGTGGGCTTATTTCTAATTAATTTTTAGCAATTAACAATTCAAGTTAGAATGTCATATGCCTTCGCGTCGCCATGCCCACATCAAGCATATTAAGGCGAGAAGGAAGAATAGCCATCCCGGCGCTAGCGGTGATCGTTTTGAGGCCCGTACTGTGTAATCTTCATGTGCGATAAGCCCCATCCAATTTGTATCAGAGGTTTTCCGCCCCGCTTGTACGCGCCTAATCTCCGGGATGTTACCCGTTAAGGCGGTCAAGTGCTGACTTCCGCCCGTATTGGCCGCTAAGGGCGCTAATATCTCCAGTGTCGGTAAAAGCTCGGAGTATTCTTTGGGGTTTAAAGCTCCAATGGCCGTAATAGTGCTCACCTCACCGCTTTCCAAACGATAAGCGCCTTGTCCCGCGGATTTAACACTGCCGCGATAAATACCTTCTGATGTTTTGGACAGGGTGACGTTTTCTCTTGTCCCGTCTGGTTTTTTAACTGTGACTTTCTGTACCCCGTCTTCGAGGGTGCGCCGCTCTATCGCAAGCAAGCCGTTTTCAGCTTTTGCCGTTAATTTCTCAGCATCCAGATCTGGCTCTCCCATCAACCAATGAGCAGTTCGGCGGAACATTTCACTATAGGGGCCTCCGCCATCAAATCCTTTGGCCCAGAGCCAAGCTTGATCAGACATCAACATAGCCACGCGGCCTTCACCGATTTTATCAATGACTAAGAGCGGGGCCGCGTCAGGACCTTCCATCAAAACATTACCGCTAATGGGTTTGTTGTCGATGATACGAAACCATTTTCCCCAAAGCTTGTCATCTTTTCCAGAAAATGAAGATGTGATGGGATGGCGGCGACCTTTGGCGTTAAGCTCAGGTTTAAAGGCTTCATTTGTTGTTTCCCCTGTTGGGCGAGAGGGCAAAACGGCGGCCAGGGGAGAGCGGTAAATGCTCTCTTCTTCGGCAAAAGCAGGGCCAGTCGCGACAAGTAACGCGCCGCCGTCTTCGACATATTGGGAGACATTTTGAAGATAATAGGGCGATAATATCGGGGTTGAGCGTCCGCTTCGAGTGGGCTGAAAGCGTCTTTTGAAATGATCGAAGATAATCAAATCAAATTCTGAAAGTTTCTCTTCAAAGAGTTGCCGTGTGGGGAAGGCAATCAAGGATAATTCATTTTGTCGCGCGTTGGTGTTTTTTACGCGAGGGTTGGTCAAAATCGTAAACTGCACGAGATCAACAGCTGGGTCGCTTTTAAGGAGGTTGCGCCATGAGCGCCCGCCATTATGAGGCTCTCCTGTCACCAGCAAAACACGCATGCGGTCGCGAATACCCGAAATCTCTGCGACAAAGACATTGTTGTTCAGTGTAAGTTCGCCAGACGGTACGGACTGTACGGTTAGCTCGACCGTATTACTGCCGCGGCGCTCTATTTCGATGGGTATAGAAATTCTATTCCCGATTGTTGCTGGAAAGCGGGCTTTGGTTGCACCATTGAGTTTAATCTCGATTTGAGCGCGCTCACCATCAAATCCAGGGTCATCTACGCGGATTTCAAATTCAGCTTGTTCTCCGACGAGGCCGTAGCGCGGGGCAACAATCGCGCTTATGCGGCGATCGCGGGCGGTTTCTTGTCCGACGATAAGGCTGTGAAACGGGATGCCTTCGGGTAGCAATGTATGCGCATTTTCCGGCAAGTCATGGATTTGTCCATCCGTAATCGCAATAACGCCAGCAAGACGGCTGGCAGGCATGTTGCCTAAACCTTCAATCAATGTACTCGTTAAGCGCGTTCCGTCCGAGTCGGGCCGGATAGTTGCTGTGCTCACCTCTAATGTCGGATCAGCTTTAAGCTTATCGACTAGGGCGGCGTATGTTTTATTGGCGGCTTTGGCGCGCTCGCCGAGCTGCATAGAAGAAGACTCGTCTTTAATGACTAAGACTGCGTCCTGCAAAGGGTCACGGTCTTCGACAACGGTTTGCGGATTTAAGAGCGCTAAAACAATAAAGAGCCCTGCGAGAAGTCGTAAAAAATAGCTGCGTAGTTTTCCAATCCCAGATGCTAGCGCCGCAATAAATATCAGAATTCCAAGACCAATAATCCAGCCATTGCCCAGAAGCGGATCAAAGGCGATATTGGGCAAATTATTTAAGAGACGATCAAACATTAAGGGGTCTCTTTCCCAAGATCGCTTGGAGACCGTTTTTGCCGTCCAAGACGTTCAATCAGCGCTGCAGCATGAACTTGATCGGCTTTATAATTGCCAGATAGGGCATACATGGCGACATTGACGCCTGTCCTGATAGACATTTCTCTTTGACGCGGAATATCTTTTTCGAGTTCGGCAAGCTCATTGCCGTCTTCGTCTAAAGCCCAACCTGCTGCCCAGTCATTGGCCGTAATAATAACGGAGCTTACGCCATCTCGGGCCGCGCCGTTTGTATCTTTATCGACCCAGACTGACCCATTGGCCCAGCGCCCCGGAAAGCTTTGAATGAGATAAAAGGATTTCGTTAAAACGTGACTGTCTGGGGCTTTGACCACACTTGGAATATCGAGCTTTTCAGTGACAGCCGCTAACCCCGGATGCGGTGCTGACCCACGTAAGATACGGTCGCCTTCGTCTTGGGTGTCAAAAACAATAGTTCCTCCGCCAGACATATAGGCATTTAAATTCGCGTTGGCTTTATCGGATAAGGGCTGCGCGTCACGCGTGACTGGCCAATAAAGGAAGGGGTAGAAGACAAGATCATCGGTCTCTGGGTTGATGGCTTTTGCGCCTGCGGGTTCTATTGTTGTACGCAGGGTGAGCTGGCGCGCCAAACTTTCAAGGGCGACATCGCTCATGCGGTCAATGCGGCCATCATTTGTTTTGATATAGGCCAAATGTAAAGCGGTTGCCGCGCTTAGGTTCTTATCCTGCGCCCAGCTGTCGACAGGCCAAACGAAAAGTGTGGCGAGCATGATACCGGCCAAGGCTTTGCCGAATTTGGGCTTTAAATAAGATAAGCGTCCTGACGATACTAAGGCGAAGAGCGCGTCCAGTGCCAACATAAATAAGGCTAAGCCAAGCAATATACCGCCAATGGTACGGTCTTTAGTCAGGCCGTATTGCGTTAAATTAATCCCCGTTTGGGTGCCGATAGGTTCGATACCTTCGGGCGTTTTTATGGTGTTCAAAGCTCTGCGCCGCGCGCCTTGACGATAAAGACCCGGTAAATGCGCGGAGGAAATTTCGACATTTTCAAACTCGGCGTCGGACAGGCTAGCGGCCTCTATTGGCGGAGATTCAAGACGGCCAAATCCGTTTAACACGCGCTCTGGCGCCCAGTCGCCTGAACTATCTTGATTACGCGAGGGCGTTGCGCGGGCAAGAGGCAGGATACGGCGCAGCATATTCACATAGAGCGCGCCTACGGGCAGGTTTGACCAATCTGGCCCGGCGGTGACATGGAATAAGACGATGCGGCCAAGTTCTTGCGAGGCCGATGTCACAATCGGCGAGCCATCTTCAAGGCGGGCCCAAGTTTTTGTATCGGTCTCGATACCAGGTTCTGCCATAACTTGACGCTTTACTTTTATATCATTGGGAATAACGAGGCCGAAAAATGGACTTTCCGTTGAGAAGGGCGCAAGTTTTTGCGGATCTTCCCAGGTCAGAGCGCCGCCTAAGGCCCGCCCGCCAGAGCGGAGCGCGACAGGTAGCAATGTGTCGGGACGTTCTGCCAGCTTTTCTCCGGCAAAACGGATTAATAAGCCGCCTGTATCAACATAGTCTCTCAGCTCATCATTAATTGTGCGCGCAATATCAGGCATGACAAGGATGCTAGGGGATAATGGCAATAGGTCTTCAAGGGTGCCTTCAAAAATATCAGCGTAAGGCGAGAGCGCTGTCTTCGCGTAAAAGGGTTCTGAGAGTAGCGGGTTGGCTAAGTCTTTAGCTGGGGTCACCACGCCAATTAATGGCCGTCCCCAACTATCATCAAGCAGGGTTACAGCGCCCGCAGAGCTAATGCCATTGGCTTTGATAATATTGACGCGGGAGCGAAGCTCGCTGGGAAGTTTAAATTCGGCTTCCGCGCGCGAAGAGCCGGGCGCAAAGCCAACATCTGCGCGGCCAATCACGCGGCCATCTTTGCCGTTTGCGATAATCTCGATATTTCTGAGACCAGAATTGTTAGGGCGGTGCCAAACGGACTTAAACCCATCAGGCGTTTCGCGAATTTCGCCGGGTATAACAATGCTGGTTTCTGAAATTGGGTCTAGGCGCGCGGCTTTGCCAGCGGTCTTTAAAACCTGGCCCAAATCATCCGCGCTCCCAAAGTCAACGCCAGAGGAGAGCCAAACGGCTTCGCTTCCTGATATATCCATAGTCGACAGGATTTTTGTAACTTCAACGCGGCGAGATGGCAGCGCTTTGGGACGTAAGGTTTTGACCGCGCGAATAGCATCTTCAGCAGGCCCGAATTTTGCTTCTGGCGAGGGCGTTGTTGTTGTCATCCATAAGACGTCGACATTTTTACGCCGGGCATCGGCGAGCTTGGCTTCAGCTTCGCGAATAACATTGGTCCAGTTCGGAGCCGCGTCCCAACCATCGTCGATAATTAAGGTCAAAGGCCGCGTAGTTATACCTTCATTTTGTTGCAAAATTGGTCGGGCCAAAGCGATGGCCAATATAGCGCCGAGTAAAATGCGAAATAAGAGCAGCCATAACGGCGTTGAGTCTGGCGTCTCTTCTTCGGTGACGACATCCTTAAGAATTCTAAGCGGCGGAAACGTCTCTTTCTTGGGCGAAGGGGGAGTAACCCGTAAAATCCACCAAATAATAGGTAAAAGAAGTAAGCCGAGTAAAACTAGCGGGGCTAAAAATGTAATCGGGCCAAGGGTCACAGCGTCTCTCCTGCCATGGCGCTATAAAGCGCGGTCAGGGCGGCGTTGGCGGGTTTGCTGGTATCGTGGCGAATAAGAGGCCAGCCTAAGCGGCTTGCGGTTCGCTCTAGTGCTTCGCAATGCGCCGTAAATTTTGCTTTATATGTTTCTTGCGCGCGTTCGGCTCGGCCTACCAAAATAGGTTCCAGCTTAGACAGGCCGGGTACTCTGAGCTGGACGCGGCCTTTAAAGGGAAATTCGCGCTCGGCCGGGTCGATGATGTGTAGCAATATGCCTTTGGCGGGACGTCCCGAAAGGCGTGATATACGCGCGCGCCAAATGTCAGGAGATTCGAGAAAATCAGAGGCAATCACAAGACGGGCATGGGCGGGTATATCGCCTTCAAGGGTTTTAGCATTACCCTCGGAGATCGCTAAGCGCCGAGAAATACGTTCAAGTCCGACGCGGCCGGAACGCGGTCTTTCCGATTCGCCGATTACCGCGCAGCGCTCGCCCGCGCGCATTAAGAGAGACGCTAAGGCCATCGATAAAACAGTCGCGCGGTCTTGCTTTGTTGGATGCTTTTTAGAGGATTGCCAATCCATGCCGGGCGCGCCGTCGCGCCAAAAATAAACCGTATTGGCCGCTTCCCATTCCGTTTCGCGGATATAGACTTGGTCGCCGCGCGCTGAGCGCCGCCAATCAATTTGGTTTGTCGCGTCCGTGGGGTGGTAATTTCGATATTGCCAAAAGGTTTCCCCTTGGCCGGGGCGGCGGCGGCCATGAACCCCTTGGGCCACAACAGCGGCCACGCGCTCGGCCTCAGCCAGCAAGCCAGGATATCCAGCAGCGAGCGTTTCTGCGCGGCGGCGCAGCTCGGTTGGGTTAGGCGCAACAGCGGCCATAAAGGGTCCTAAGCAATACTGTTTTTCAAAGCCGCAATAGTTTGCGAAATGGATTTACCATCCGCGCGCGCGGCAAAGGTGAGGGCCATGCGGTGCTGCAGGACAGGCGCTGCAAGCTCAAGCACATCATCAATCGAAGGCGATAGACGCCCATCGATAAGCGCTTTGGCGCGGGTGGCTAGCATCAAGGCTTGTCCAGCCCGTGGACCTGGGCCCCAAGCGACGGTCTCTTTAATCTCTGATAAGGCCGTTTGGTCGGGCCGCGCATTGCGAACGAGGGTCAAGATTGCGTCCACGATCTTTTCGCCGACAGGTAATTGGCGTACAAGTTTCTGCATAGATATAAGCTGTTTGGGAGTGATGACTTTCTTGGCTGTCGCATCGTTTGCCCCAGTTGTCGCGAGTAAGATATCTTTCTCTGTGCCAAGCTCCGGAAAACCGACATCAATTTGGAATAGGAAACGGTCAAGCTGCGCCTCGGGCAAAGGATAGGTGCCTTCTTGTTCAATTGGGTTTTGTGTCGCCAAAACATGAAACGGCGCGGGAAGGTCATGGCGTTGACCCGCGACAGTTACAAAACGTTCTTGCATCGCTTGCAGGAGGGCGGATTGCGTACGCGGGGAGGCGCGGTTGATTTCGTCGGCCATTAAGAGCTGACAGAAGACAGGGCCTTGAATAAAGCGAAAACTACGTTTGCCTTTAGCGGTTTCTTCCAAAACTTCTGATCCGACAATATCTGCTGGCATGAGGTCAGGGGTAAATTGTACCCGCTTGCTGTCCAGACCCATGACGGTTCCGATGGTCTCCACCAACAAGGTTTTGGCAAGTCCTGGGACGCCGACGAGTAAGGCATGTCCGCCTGATAAAATTGCCATCATGGCAAGCTCGACCACAGCGTCTTGACCTAATACGACCTCGCCAATACCAGCTTTGGCATTTTGTAATTGCGCGGCGGCCTTATTTGCAGCTTTTTCGATATTAGCCGAAACAGCGAGGGGAGTTTGAAGAGACATAAATTTCAATCCGTATATTCGTAATATGTTATCTTATGACCAAATCAGTTCATGAGACTAGAAAAATGATGGGATAAGCGTAAAAGAAAGTCCATGGAAAATACGTTAAATGGCAGTAAGCCGCAGTTCTCGCTTCAAGATCTTATGAAAGCGCTCGAGACAACGGAAGATGGGCAGAGGCCTGTTGAGAAATGGACGCCCGAATATTGCGGTGAAATGGATATGGTTATCAAGGCGGATGGGTCTTGGTGGCATGAGGGAAGCCGCATTACGCGCAAAGGACTGATCAATTTATTCGCCTCGATTTTGCGTAAAGATGAGGATGGGCGTACCTATCTTGTCACCCCCGTTGAAAAAATTGGTATAACTGTCGAGCGCGGGCATTTTATGGGCGTTCGCGTCGATATAGAAGGCGAAGGCACGGAGCAGCGCCTTTTCTTTACAACCAACCTAGATGAAGTTGTGGAAGCGGGCCCTGAAAACCCCATACGCGTTGAAACCGATCCCAAAACGTTAGAGCCTATGCCTTATGTTACTGTACGCGGGCGCCTTGAAGCCGCGATGTCGCGTCCTGTGTTTTACGAACTTGTTGAACACGCCGCCGAGATTGAGACAGGCGAAGGTAAGCAACTGGGAATTTATGCAGCCGGGGTCTTCTTTCCATTAGGTCCTGTAGGGGCACATGAAATATAAGCCGCTATGCATTTTGATTCTGACCCTGTAATTACGCAAGTCCGAAAGGGTCTATTGCCTGTCCAGATTTCTGACGCGACAGATGAAGTTAAAAGAGAAGGGCAGCGCGGAGCCTCGGTTTTGCTTCCCTTAGTTCAAAGGGACGGATGGCAAATTATCTTAACTCAGAGGCCGCAAACGATGCCTCAACATGCGGGTCAAGTGGCGTTTCCTGGCGGTAAGCGCGAGGCAGGCGAGAGCGCGCTACAGGCCGCGCTGCGCGAAACCGAAGAAGAAGTCGGAATAAAAAATGCCGCGATTAAGGTTATCGGACGGCTGCCATCATTTAACGCGGTGAGTGAATATCGCGTCACACCCTTTGTCGGCATTGTTGACCCGCAGGCTACGATTATTCCAGAACCCCGAGAGGTCGATGCCGTGTTTGAAACCCCGCTAAGCTTTTTGATGAATCCCGAAAATCATATTCCGCGTGAGATTATGTATAAGGATAAGGCCCTTGTACTCTATGATATGCCCTATGAAGACACTGACGGTGTTCACCGTAATATTTGGGGGATGACAGCGATGATGCTTTATCGTCTGTATCAGCGAGCCTATCTAGGTAATTTTGAAGTGGATTACTAAAATAGGGATAGATGTTTTTATTCCTATAGCTAAGGTCATATCATGACGGTTCTAAATCCAAAATCACATCCATGGATGCGCAGTAAAAATGTAACGAAGTTGTTTGAGGCTTTTCCCAAAGATAGCCTGCGATTTGTTGGTGGGTGTGTGCGTAATTCTGTTTTGGGCGTAGATGTCGGCGATGTTGACCTAGCCACAACATTAGACCCAGAGGCGGTGACGACGCTGCTCAAGAGTAGCGGTATTAAATATGCCCCCACGGGTATTGACCACGGCACAGTGACCGCCGTTTTAAACGGCCTGCCTTACGAGATAACCTCTCTTCGCAAAGATGTCGAAACGGACGGACGGCGCGCGGTTGTTAGCTATACGCAAGATTGGGCCGAGGATGCTCAGCGGCGGGACCTGACGATGAACGCGCTTTACGCGGATTATGAGGGCACTATTTATGATCCGACAGGGCAGGGACTTGATGACATCAAAGCCCTTAAATTCAGGTTTGTCGGGGAGGCGGATAGCCGAATTAAAGAAGACTACTTGCGGATATTACGGTTTTTCCGGTTCTTGGCTTATTACGGCGGGGCGGCGAAAGTTGACGCGAGCGCGCTAAAAGCCTGCCGCGAGAATAAATCGGGGCTTAAAAAGCTCTCGGCTGAAAGAGTCTGGACAGAGCTCAAGAAAACCTTATCGGCCCGTGACCCCTCACGCGCACTTCATATCATGCTTACCAATGATATTCTGGAAACGATTTTGCGCGAAGCCAGCAATGTTGACGGCTTAATGCGCTTAGTCAAACTCGAAGCCCGCGAGAATATTAAGCCTGACCCGCTGCTCCGGATTATGTCTATGAGCGCGCGCGAGCCATTGCAGATGGCTTTGTTGTGTAAGCGCCTGAAAATGAGCAAAAAGGAAACGGCGCGTCTGCGCCAGTGGTCGGATAGTTCGGTCTCGCTTGACCCACATGCTGAGAATAAAGAACAACTCAAAGCGATTTATTTGGCTGGGAAACAAGTTGTGATAGACCGTAGCCGTTTGCGCGCAGCAGGTGAAGATGACGCCATTTTAAGCACGCGCTGGATGAGCTTGGCTGACTTGGCGATGGGCTGGACCCCGCCCGAGTTTCCGCTCACGGGTAAGGACTTGAAAGCGGCGGGCGTCGAAGCTGGGCCGAAAATGGGAAAAATTCTTGAAGCCCTCAAGGCGCTTTGGGTAAGAAGTGGTTTCACGGCGGACCGTGAGAAGCTCCTCATGGCTCTAAATTTGTTGAACAGGTAATTATGTCACTCAAACTCTATATCGGGAATTATAATTATTCCTCTTGGTCATTACGGCCGTGGTTGGTGCTTCGCAAAGCTGAGCTGCCCTTTACTGAAGAAGTCATCGATCTGGATGTTCCAGGATATAAGAATAAGCTTTTGGCGCTCACGGACGCGGGCACTGTTCCCGTTTTAGATATTAATGGTGATAACCTCCCAGATAGTCTAGCCATCTCAGAGTTTTGCGCCAAGGCGGTGCCTAATCTTTGGCCCAAAGACGCCGCAGAAAAGGCTGAGGCGCGCCGCGTGACCAAACTTATGCATGAAGGCTTTGAGCATATTCGCCGCGAAGCCCCGATGAATTTGCGCCGCCGCACATCAAAGCCTGTTCCGCAAAGCTGCCTGGATGACGCGCAGGAAATGGTTGAGCTTTGGGATGAACTTTTATCGCGCCATGACGGCCCTTATCTGTTCAATGATTGGACAATAGCCGATGCGTTTTACACCCCCGCAGCCACGCGTTTTGCCAGTTATGATTTGCCGCGCACGGCGCGCTCTGATACTTATATTTCTGAACTTATGTCCGACCCTGATTTTCAAGATTGGGAGGCAGAAGCCTTTATAGAAACCCATATTCTCTCTGAAACAGATGCGGTAAACCAATGAACTTAAAAGACGCCATACGCACCATTCCTGATTTCCCTAAACCGGGGATTATGTACCGCGATATTACGACCTTGCTGACCAATAGGGCGGCGTTGAAAGAAGCGGTTTTACAGCTTGCCGCGCCTTACCGCGCA
>CAZJRU010000053.1:0-10763 GCA_964548315.1 uncultured Hellea sp. | reverse complement strand
ATCTTGTAACGGGGACGGGCGCGATGCATGATGATATGCGCGACACCTATGCCCAAGCTTTTGTGCTACTTTCTGGCGCGTGGCGCTACAAAGCCTTTAACGATCAGAAGGCCTTGGCGATTGCAGAGGATACGTTACGTTATCTAGATACACATGTGAAAGCCGGTAATGGCGGCTGGTTAGAAGCGTTGCCAGCGCCAGCCTCTAAACAGCGCCGCCAAAACCCGCATATGCATTTATTTGAGGCTTTCTTGGCGCTGTATGAGCTGACAGGGGAGGCGGCGTATCTGGCGCGCGCGGATAAAATGTTTGCGCTCTTTGAAGCCCATTTCTTTGACGAGGACCGCAAAGCCTTACTGGAGTTTTTCAACCCCGATTGGAGCCCTGAAAATGACGACGGCGGGCCGACGGAACCCGGACATATGATGGAATGGTGCTGGCTGTTACGGGTGTATGAAAAACTGTCAGGTAAAAATATGGACCGTTATGCCAACGCGCTCTTTGAAGGCGGCATGTATTACGGCCTTAACCCCAAGCTTGGCTTATTATGCGACGCGGTGGAGCTGGACGGCACGCCGTCAAAACCGACCCTGCGCAGTTGGCCACAAACAGAACTGATTAAAGCCTCCGTCGCGCAAGCGGCGGCAGGGCAAAGTGAATATCTTAAGGACGCCGCCAAGGCCATTAGAGCGCTCATGACATATTATCTAGACGTTCCTGTAAAAGGCGGCTGGGCCGACCAGCTCGACCCCGAGGGCAATATCATCTCAAAAGTCATGCCCACCAGTACATTCTATCACCTCTTCTGCGCCGCCGTAGAAGCGGATAAATTAGCGCAGAGTTTGAGGTAGTAATGCGGCCTCGTTATTACGACATTATAAGAAATGTAGGAAAACTACCCGATTGGTGGGAAGAGTCGACCCTCAAAGTGTTGTAGGCTTCTGGGAGAGACGACGGCCATTCCGAGAATGGATTGAGGTCACATCATTTCGAGAGCTGAATATTATTTTTCCTCCGCCTCACGATTAAGTTCAAAGTAACCCTTAATGAAGCATCTGAGTACAATTTCTGAGCCTAAACCCAATACTCGCTCATGCGCTGAATGACCCAGAACATGGCGATGGTGGAGAGGCTGTAGGCTAGTAGCGTTTCTGATTTTTTGAGTAGGTCTTTGCTGGCGTTAGCGATGAGGGCGAGGATAATTATCCCGCCAAGAATAACCGCGAATTGACCAAGCTCAACCCCGACATTAAACAGCAAAAGCGCGAGGATTTCTGTCCCTTTAGGTAGGCCGATTTCCGAGAGGGCGCTTGCAAAGCCGCAGCCATGAATGAGGCCGATGAGAAAACCAATCAGATAAGGGCGCTGTGTGGCAAGGCTTTGATGGCCGCGCTGCTTACGGATAATTTCCACACCCAGCAGGACAATACTGGCCGCGATGAGAATTTCGACGGGGCGGATAGGAAGCGTTAGCCATCCTAAGGCGGCCAAGGCCAGAGTAATAGAATGGGCAAGAGTAAAGGCTGTGGCGACGCCGATAATTTGACGGCGAGTCACCAATAAAATCAGACCAAGGACAAAGAGCAGGTGATCCCAGCCAAAAATGATATGCTCGACGCCAATCCATAAATATTGCTTAGCCGCGCTACCTGTTTTTTCGCCAAGGTCAAAACGCGGGGCTTCGGGCTTAATGAGCGCAGATCGGTTTTCGCCGGAAAGGTAAGAGATTTGAACGAAGACATCTGTCAGCGTGCGCTCTAAGCCTGGTAGGGCAATCTCGCCGGTTGTAAGGGCGCAAAAGACATTGCGAGTTTCAATGACCGTCCCATTTTGTTGAGACAAGGCTGCATGACCAACGGTGCAGGATTTATGAAAGCTTGGCGTAATTTTAAGCCGCTTGCCTTCAAGCACAGGCTGTTTCCAGAGCATTGTAAATTCAGCGGGCGCTGTTTCGGTCAGGCTGAGGAAGGCGGGGCGCACTTCATGCGCATGGGCGGAAAGGGTTGTCAGCCAAATAACAATAAATGCCAGCAGTGCCCGCATTTAATTGGCGTCCTCGACAACAACTTTATATTTCTCAATCAGTTCTTTGAGCCGCTCGGTATTAGCCTGGCGCTGCGTTTCATCTTGCCACGCGCGAATGACATCTGCGCGCACGTGCTCAAGCTCTGGTGTGGCCTTGGGAGTGACCGCGTCAATGCGCACGAGGTGGCGTCCAAAGGCCGAGTCTATCGGGCCTTGCCAGCCATTCTCTGGTGCATTGAAAACACCCGCAGCGAAATCTCCGCCAAAGAGACGACTGACATCGATAGTCGAAAGTCGTGAAAACTTGCGTTTAAGCATAAAGGGGTCGCCAAGGCTTTCCCACTCGGCGTCCGCGACAATGGCTTTGACCTTTTGGACATTCGTTTCAAGGTTCTTGCCATGTTTTTCAGGGCTGAAATATACATGTGAAAAGCTACGCGTTTCGGGCTTTATGAATTTACTGACATTCGCTTCAAACCAGCTTTCGAGCGTGGCCTCATCTGGAACTTTAGGCGCGTCGACATCCTCGATTAAGAACCGCATTTTTTGCGCTAAGCGGCGGCGAATGATTGTATCATCATCGCCCAGGCCCAACCGGCTTGCCTCGCGCATAAGCGCCTGCTCTTCCACATAGGCAAAGAGCAAAGCTTGGAGGTCTTCATCGGTCGGTTGACGACGGTTCTCGCCTGCAAAAATAGTCGCTTGGCGTTCCATTTCATCTGGGCTGACAGTGATAGTGTAATCGGCTTTGGAGACATGGCGCTGCCAAAGAGAATGGCCTGCAAAGAGCAGACCACCTAGAATTATGAAATGAACTAAAGGTTCGCGAAAAATCTGTTTCATTATTCGCCTAATTATTGACTGGGGTTATACCAGATAGGTGAGGTGTAGGCCCGTTCTTGTAGTGTGGGCGGCAAATCGGGATGACGTTCGACGCCTGCTTTAAGCGCGTCCCACGTGCTCCACCGACAGGTCGGATTTTCGAGAACGCGGACATAATAGCTGGCGGCCATATTTGGATCAAAATCGGGGTCTTGCCAAAGCGTTTTGAGTTCAGGCGCGCCGTTATCCGTAGAAATGGAGCAATCGGTCAGATCCACGCTCGCCCCATTATCAGGGCAGCGATGTGTTGCAGGATTAACCTGCCCTCCATCAGAGCAAGCAATATCGTAAAGCCTTTCTTGAGCAGAGGCCCCGTCGTGCCAAACTTTGACCATCTGTAGACGTTGTAGGGGCGCATTACGCGGGTCTCGCATGGCCCATACAAGAAAGCTTGGCGCGATATCAGAGGCGGCAAGGTCGCCGCCCATGGGGACGCCGCCCGCATAGGCTTTAGAAATCATATCCGTATCACTGAGCAAACTTGCGTCATAGTCATAGCCGCCAAACATACGGACCTTCATGCGCGGGCCAGACGTCGCGTAAGTTTCCTTGCGCTCCATGGCGGCGTAGATAGATTCGCGCGTGTTTTCCTCGGACCAAACCGCCGCCAGACCTGACGCGCCCCATCTGCTAAACCAGTTTTCAGCATTGGGAATTCGCTCAACGCCTTCCCAGCTTTTCGCCCCGCCGGGCGGAATTGATCCGCGGCCTTCAGCCGTGCCGTCTAATATGCCGACTTTGGACCAATAATCTTTCTCGTCAAAAGCTCCGCCTACGACGTGGCTATCTGAGGCGCCTATGAGGCCAAATTTATAAGGGTTCGTGCCCGTTGTTTTCTCCATTTCTAACCCATTGGCCAGCGCTTCACGAATATAACTGCCTTTGATTTTAGACACGACTTCGGAGCTAAGCAGCAACTCATAAATTTCAAAATTAGCCCACTCATCATTGGGGCTTAGGGATGGATGTGTTTCAGACGTGCCTTTGACTTGTGTCATTTCAACAATGGGTTCGTTCTTCAGGCGCTGAGCCGTATAGGCGGCGTCGATGTCACCGCCGTAATATTTCTTCAGGGCGAACATTTCACCATCAGATACATTTGAGTTATGCGGGATAGCCAAAACGTCACGCCCCTGCGCGCGCTGACCGTCCATCCAATTCCAAAGGTCCTCTGGGTTTACAGAATCAAGTGTTGAAAAGAGCCGTTTAGGGGCTGCGTCTTTGAAAATTACGTTGCGGTGAAGGTTGCCGCCAATAAAGCTATTATCACCCCGTCCTTGTGTCGAGACAGCCGTATATTCATAGGCGGCAAAAGTCGTAAGCTTGCCAGGTTGATAATGCCTATCAGCCGTGGCGACCGTATCTTGCCAGGTGCTATCAATTATGTCCCGGTCATAAATTTCTTCATAAGGCTTTCCGCTTCTAACGGATCCGCCAATTTTTCCAAACGCCGCCGTGATTTGGGCAGGGTCGGTTCCAAACATGCCCCGTGCAATTTCTAATTTTGATAGGGGGCTATGCGGATTATCTAATTGCGGAAGAATTCCCATATAGGCGCCATGATCAGTCGCGGCGACAAAGTCTAAGGGGTCACCGCCAATAGTGATATCAAAGCCGGAAGGATGCCTTACGCTCTCACCTTTTGCGAAGCGGTACACGTCATCCGGCGTGCTGCGGACATTAAAAATATAAGCGTCAAAACTGTTTTTTGTGTGAATATGCAAATCGCCAAAATACACATTTTTATTTGTGTCAAATCCCGCCGTTCGCTCGGCCGTTTTTACGATCTTGTCTGTGGCTGGAGGGGAAACATCTTGGACGGTTTCACTGACCTCAGCTGGCGCGCAAGCTGTTAAAGCTAGAACAATTAGACTTGCGCCTAAGTTTCGAAAACACGTCCCTTTAAGATTTAACGTCATCATAGGATTCCCCTTTTCTTTTAAGGGTCGCACCTAAAAAAGATAATGTCAAAAATTATCAGTGTTTTGCCGTAGGTTTATTCTATCAGATAACCCCGCAAGGCACCCCCGATAATATTTATCGCGGGGCGCGTTTGGCCAGAATCCTTTGTAGAGTCCTGCGGTGCATATTTAAACGCCGAGCGGTCTCAGATACATTTTTCCCACATAGCTCATAAACACGCTGAATATGCTCCCAACGCACGCGGTCAGCCGACATTGGGTTTTCAGGTGGCTCAGGTGCTGCGCCCTGAGTTGCGAGTAATGCTTTGCATACATCATCTGCGTCTGCGGGCTTGGCAAGATAATCTACTGCGCCGCGTTTTACGGCTGAGACAGCGGTGGCAAGATTACCATAACCGGTTAGCATGACCATTTTACAGTCCGGGCGCGTCTCGTGAATTTTATCGATAACGTCCAGCCCATTGCCATCCTCAAGCCGCATATCAAGCACAGCAAATGCAGGCGGCTGCGATTGAGCGACGACTTTGGCTTCCGCGACTGTTTCAACGAGCTGAACGGAGAACCCGCGATGTTCTAGCGCGCGCCCTAAACGATTACGAAAGGGGCCATCATCATCTAATATCATTAGAGTGTTATCTTCGGGTACGTTGTAGTCGGTCATAATTCTTCCTCTACTTCCGTACGTATATAGGCTTAAAATCGATTGGTTACTAGAGAAATAGCTCTGCATTTTTGCGGGGCCAGACTATGCGAATCTGCGCGCCGCCCATAGGGCTTTTACCGAAGTCCACCTTTCCGCCAGTGCGTTCAATCAAGGTTGTCGCGATAAATACACCAAGGCCAAGACCGCCAGCAAGTTCGTCAACTTGTTTTGGGCGTTGGCGAATGCTGACATAAGGTTGGCCTAAGCGGCCTTTAATTGCAGGATCAAACCCAGGGCCGTCATCTTCGATGGTCAGCATCAACGTATCAGAGTCCCAAATACCTTTGAGCTGCACGGATGTTTTTGCGAAATCTACGGCGTTTTCGATAAAGTTCTTTAATCCATATAGTAATTCGGCTTGGCGCCTCACCGTTGGCTCATCACCATCCCCGTTCACATTTAAGGAAATATCCTTTCCAAAGGCGATATAAGGTTCAGCCGCTTCTTCAAGTAAGGTTTCAATAGAAAGACTATCATGAATGGCATCACCTTCATCACCCCGAAAAGATAATTGCTCCAGAATATCTCGGCACCGTTGAGCTTGAGATAACATCAAGGCGGCATCTTCCCCAAGGGGCGTGGCGGGGTCAAGTTCCCGGCTCATTTCCTTAGCTGTGACCTGTATCGTGGCCAGGGGCGTTCCTAGCTCATGCGCGGCGGCGGCGGCCATTCCGCCCAAAGCTGAGAGTTTTTGTTCGTGGGCTAAGACGGCCTCAGTTGCCGCGAGCGCATCTGACATATTTCGGCTCTCGCGCGTGACCCGCCAGGCGTAAAGCGATGTAAAAGCGCTTCCGACCATAATGGCAATCCAGACACCGACACGGAAAATAAAGGGCAATTGAAATCCACCTGAGGGGTCCCATGGGAGCGGTCGATAATAAAATAAGAGCGCGAAAGATAGAGCCGTGGCTAAACCTCCAAGCGTGAACAAGACTTTCTTATTAAGCGTTGTTGCGCTGGTCACAACAGGGGCTAAGATTAGAAGCGCAAATGGATTGCTGATACCCCCCGTCAACCAAAGAAGGGCGGCGAGTTGAAGTAGGTCAAATCCAAGCTGCATAGCGGCTTCGGTATCGCCCACGCGCCTATCCAGTTCATAAGCCGCGGTTGTTACGATATTGACGAGAACGCTGAGCGCTACAATTCCGGCGCAGAGGAAGACGGGGTATTCATACCCTAATAATTGCGAGACAATAAGGAGCGCGGCGCTTTGACCAAAAACAGCGGCCCATCTCAGTTGGACTAAGGTACTACGCCGCAATTTCCCTGATGTATTGGCGCGCCGCCGCAGTGGTGCGTCAGTTGGCGACTTGACTACTATAGGCTGTCTGTCCATGTCGTCTTTTGATATTATCCCAGCGCGCGTCATAAGCGCTTTATATAGGTGAGACCTGCCAGATGAAAGCCATGATAAAATTTATCCTAAGCCTTCTTGTTTTCAGTATGTTGACTGCTTGCTCTGAGCCAACAGCCAGAACAGGCAAAACGGTTGTTTCAGGACAAGCGGATATAGGCGGCGACTTTTCCTTAGTAAATCAAGACGGCGTTTCCGTAACGCAGGCTTCCTTTGTGGGTAAACCGCAGTTTATTTATTTTGGCTTTTCGTTCTGTCCCGATATTTGCCCAACCGCTTTACAAAAAATGGGCGCAGTTCAAGCCCAAGTGGATAAAAAGGCAGATAAGCTCAATTATCTTTTTATCAGCGTAGACCCCAAGCGTGATACCCCCGAAAGCCTCAAACAATATGTAACGGCAAATGGCTTTCCTGATAGTTTAGTCGGTTTGACAGGTACGCAAGACCAGATCGATACAGCCAAAGCGGCCTTTAAAGTCTTTTCCCAAATCGTAGAAACGCCAGATAGCGCAAGCGATTATACAGTTGACCATTCGGACATCATTTATTTCATGGATAAAAATGGAAAGTTTCTTGATATTTTCACCGGGCGCACATCGGTGCCAGACATGACAGGCCGCGTGCGCTATCACTTGAAAACGGGAAAATAACTTATCTGTTGGCGCCGGGAACCCATTTCACATCCGTTTCCCCTTGATCGTTACACCACCGGGCAGCGACAAAAAGAAAGTCCGAAAGACGGTTTAAATAGGTAAGCGCAGCGGGGTTAACCGCTTGATCAGCGGCGAGAGCAACACAGACGCGCTCTGCACGCCGGCACACTGTTCGGGCTTGGTGTAAATAGGCTGCTGGCGGAGAACCACCAGGCAACACAAAACTGGTTAAGGGCTCTAGATCAGCATTTAGAGCATCGAGCTCTGCCTCAAGGCGCAACGCTTGTTCAGGAACCATACGAAGGGCATATTCGCTATCAACTTCACCTTTCTTAGGAAGAGGCGTCGCCAAGTCCGCGCCCAAATCAAAAAGGTCATTTTGGATGCGAGCCATCATTTGGTCGAGCCGTTGATTTTCCAAATTTAGCCGGACCAGACCAATGACGCTGTTTGTTTCGTCAACATCCCCATAAGCGCGAACCCGAATATCATTTTTGGATAGGCGTGACCCGTCGACTAGTCCTGTCGTTCCGTCATCACCGGTGCGCGTATATATTTTGTTCAGCTTAACCAATTACTGGCCTCGTCCTTTGGACTGCAGGTACACCGTTAAAAGTAAAAGGCCTACGGCTGCAGCTTGACCGACTACCCGGCGGCGCATCCAAGTGTTAGACATTGCTCTTGCCTCATCGGTTTTACCGCCCATATGCTTGGCACCCATTATAAGGCTCAGCAAAACAAAGACAAACGCAAGAGCCGTTAATATCCAGAGAATGATCATGTTGTTTCCTTTAGGTTAGCTATCTAAACCAGAAAAATAGGCTTTCATAGGATTATACGGCGGCGTTTACTGACTTAAACCTGCGCTATTTCGCCACGAATGATTGTTACTGCTGATTAGGCGCAATCCATCCACAACAAAGACAAATAGCTCTCTAGAGAATTTACGGGAGTGTTTTATGTAAAGCAGACGCTTTTATATAAGGATTTGATATGCTTTCTGATGCCGACCGCGCCGACCAATTAGGTCAGGCTACTCGTGAGAAGCTGAAACAGTTCATCGCTCGTATTGAACGGCTCGAAGCCGAGAAAACTGAATTAGCCGCTGACATCCGTGAAGTTTACGCCGAAGTCAAAACATTTGGCCTAGATACGAAAGTCGTCCGTAAGGTCGTATCCTTACGTAAATTAGATGCTGGTGAGCGCGCAGAGCAAGAAGCCTTGCTCGATATTTACATGGAAGTCGTCGCTGATCAGTAGTCAATCCGCCTAACACCTGAATAAATGTTCGACTTTTGTTCTCACTGTGTTATAAAGGGTCATGTCAGGAGATTACGAGAAACAGTTGTGGCAAGCTGAGCAAGAAGCTCGCGACCGAGCCATGGAACGTGATCGTGAAAAGCAAGCTAAGCGCCGTGAGAGATCGGCCCGCAATGCGCGCCGTAAAATTGAACGGCTACATAAAAAACTTGTCGAAGAAGGCGAAATTTCTGACTTCGAGAATGAATTTGGCGAAGGCGTCATGGAGCGGCTAGATAAATTTGGGTCTGCATTTCATGACTTAGAGAAAGGCCGCCCTGGCGACGCTCTTAGTTTTGCGCAAAAACGAGTGGTGGCGGCCATGAATAAGAAAGTCAAAACGCTTAAGAAAAAAGCAATTTCAGACTCTAATCCAGAAAATAATGAGTCCTCGTCATATTCATCGTGGAAGAACAAGAAAAGATCAGGGTTCAAGCGGCCAAAATCTAAATTTACGCCCCGTGTTAGACATATTGAAGATGATTTTGTCGACTCGCATGAAACATCGCAAACTAACATCAAACCCACCGCGCCGAAAAAACCACCTGCAACAAAGCCATTTTTACGTTTGGTTATTAGCGATCAAGACGAGACGCAATCACAACAAAAAACCCGCCTTGAGAAAACAAAGCGGGCTATTTGATGTTATGAGCTTAAATTACTTACGTAGTGGTAGAAAAGATAGCGGCTCATTGCCTGTGAAAAGTTCAACGGAAGATCCCGCATAAGGACTAATGGATGAACCTGCATAAGGACTCACGTAACCAGATGAGTTACTTTCTAGGCAAGTTCCATCTGTTTGTTTTACCGTTCCGCTCGGGCAATTTGCTGAATTACCGCCGCTGTAACCACTATTATAGCTAGACCCGCTACCATAACTTGAGCCACCACTATATGTGGAGCCTGTGTTATAACCACCCGTTTCTAAGCATGTCCCATCAGTTTGTAACGAGGTGCCAGACGGGCAATCTTGCCGATCTGATCCGCTAGTGGAAGAAATCGAACCATAAGAGCTTGAGTCATAAGAACTTGGAGCGCTTATGGGGGCTTGAACTTGGCGTGTAACCGTTTGAGGTTTACATCCATTTTGGTCAGTCACGACTTCTCCGTCCCAGCAACGAAACTGTGGAATAGTTTTTGTAATCGTTTGTGGCCTACACCCATTTTCAGTCGCAACAACTTCGCCGTCCCAGCACTTATACTGAGTAATTTTGCGCAATGCGCTGCTCTGCTGTCTGACGGCGGGCCTATATTGCTGCGTAATTACGGGTCTATAATACCGAGGCGCAGGCGCGGCACAATCACTTCCACAGTGACCACTCTCATAATCATATACATTACCATATGTACTGCGAGACTTTGAACTCGCATATTTCGAATAAGCGCGACTACCTGATCTTACTTTTCTATTGTCATCAGTATAGTAAATGCCAGCTGCTCGCGGGAGAACATGATTACTTGATACCTCTGTGTAGCTTGGTGCCCCTGTATAACTTGATGCCTGTGTATAGCTTTGGGCTTGCAAGCGCTTATGTTGCCAAGGCACATATTGACTTTGCCCCGAAACATATTGAGTCTGCGCCGTAGCATATTGGCTTTGCGGTTGGACATAACGGCCTTCATACTCGGCTATGGTCGATTGAGGCGCGAACTGCCCTCTTAAAAAGTTCGTCTGACTCCCTGCGTAGACAGGAATAGCGATGGCCGCAGTGATTGCAGCGCCGCCAAGTATCGTAAGTTTAAATATCGCTTTCATGGTCTTCCCCCTATTTAAGCTGATTTGACGTTATCAACGTCCAATTCGTGTTCGCGCACTTTACGATAAAGTGTGGAACGCCCTATCCCGAGGCGGCGAGCAACTTCGCTCATGTGACCGGAATAATTCTCGATAGCGTATTGAATGAGGTCTCGTTCAATATCTTCTA
>CAZJRU010000052.1:0-10894 GCA_964548315.1 uncultured Hellea sp. | reverse complement strand
TTTGCCAGGGCTGAAATCCTGCGTAAATGCTGCCGAGCTTCATCGGGTCACGCGCCGTCATAAGCGCGCTGCGAGTCGGCGTACAAATCGGCATAGAATAAAACCGATTTAAAGTAAGGCCATCTCGCGCGAGGCTATCAATATGGGGAGTCTCAATATCGCTACCGCGAAAGCTAAGGTCGGCCCAGCCTAAATCATCGGCCAGGAGAATAACGATATTGGGTTTGTCATATGTTGCCGCCATCACGACTGGCGCGCGCGTTTCGACTTTCGGTGTCTGTGTCGGCTCAACAATAGGGCGCTCCGCCGCATCTTGGCACCCCGCCAAAAACGCGCCGCTAGCGACTATAGATAAAACCGTTTTCATCATCAAATTGTGTCCGTCAAAAATTTATCTTGAAGGTAGAAACAAAGTAGCATGCATAAAAATAGCCGCCCAGAGCATTTGCATTTTGCAAATACTCAGGACGACCCTGCACCCCATTCCCCCTCGGGTTAAACTAGAACTTTACGCCCGCGGCCACGCCATATGTACGGGGTTGTCCGAAGACCGCCGTATTAAAAGCAAAGGTATTAAAGGGCAGTCCGTCGATGGTGTATTCGTCATCAGTTAAGTTCTCGCCCCAAAAAGAGATCGATGCCTGGCGTCCACCCAGGTCAAATCCAACGCCAATTCGACCAGATAACAGGTTTTGTTGAGTAAAACCAATTTCAGAGGCATTTCCCTGAGCTGGAATAGCTAAAGCCGCATCTTTGTAACTGTAAGTCCCATTTGCGAATAAATCCATTGTATTGCTAATAGGTGCATTAAAATCAAGGCCAATAGCGAAAGATTGTTCTGGCGCACCTTGCAGTCCATCTTGTTGCGTAATAACACCAGTGGCAGGATTGACAACTGGGTCTTGTTCACCATCAACATTCGCATAGGTAAGTGATCCAGTCAGGTAATCCGTAAAGGCAACGACAGCCTCAATATCAAAACCCCAAATCTCTTGATCTGTATTTACAACAGCCCGTGACGTCGCAATATTCGGATCCAAAGTCACTGTTGTTTGGAAGTCCTGGAAATCATAATAATAAGCTGCGACATTTAACTTCGCTCTGTTTTCTAGAAAATTACTCTTAAAACCAATTTCATAAGCCGCGATATCTTCCTCACCAAAAACAAAGTCTGCGCCAAATGTTTCGCCTTCTTGTCTTAAACCAACGGCTGCAGCATTAAACCCGCCAGACCGGAAACTTTGTTTATATGAAGCATAAGTCAAAAGATTATCGTTAGCATCCCATTCCAAGATAACAGAAGGGTCAAGGCTCGTTGTGTCAGAATCTGCTATATTGGGAAGAATAGGATTCCCGAGTAAGTCAGTAGTATCCAAGAAGAAAGGCGAATTCCCCTGACCTACACCACTTTTACTATCATCGGAATAACGCAATCCACCCGTGATACGAAACGTATCTGAAACGTTCCAAGTGGCTTCTCCGTAGATCGCAAATGCTTCGGTATCAATTGTCAAAAGGTTACCCGCTGATTGGCGTGCATTAGCGAGAAAAACACTGGCGTCGGCTACATTTGTAGCAACGCCATTCTGAAGAAATGCTAATGTTCCTTGTAAGAATTGAGCCGTACCTTGCAATTCAGCGAGTTGTGCCAGTAGAGGTGCCCGCAACGCAGCGGTAGCAGGAATATCTGGGATTTGATCCAAACCAGCCTGGATTTGAGCGATACCCCCGTTAGTTGCTGCCAATCCAGCCGCCGTAGGCGCAATATTGGCGTTAAACCCTGTCGCGCCTAGAATAGGGCCTAACCCGCCCAATACGAAAAGAAAGGAATTTGCATCCGTCAAATTGCCTTGTTCGCCAGCATCATTACCCGTTTGTTCATCAAAATAGAACAATCCAGCTGTGTAATCTATTTTGTCTCCAAAACTTCCAGTATATGTCAATTCGGCACTAAACTGTTCATGCCCCGCAAGGGTTGAGGCCCCCCCTGGTGGAGATAAGAACAAGCCTGTATCAGGCGCTGTAGATCCATCAAATTGAGACGCAAAATCAGGTCTTAAAGTTTGTCCTGCAGTCGCAAACGCTGCCGGGAGCGCCGCAAGTTCTGAATTAAAACTCTGTACGCCTGGTGCAGGACTAACATCGGCATTAGCAATAAAGCCTAAAATTAATGGATTAGCTGTTGGTGCAAGGCTTACAAAACGACGACTATCCGCTTCACGATAAGCCAATGTTAGTTTCAAATTGTCGGTATCATTTATGGCGTAATTTGCAGTACCAGAAATACCATAAATTTCCGTTTCTCCTCTTTCAATATTCGCAAAACTTGCCACCTCATCTTGACGTGATAAGTCAGGTGATGGCGTAATTGCAGCCGCGAAGAGTGAACCAGGGTTTGCAGTACCTGGCAGGGCCTGATGGAAAAGAGGCGTACTTTCCGTACGCGTGTAATCACCCGCTAAATCCAATGTCAAAGCGTCTGTCGGCTCATATCTAAAGGCCGCGCGGCCCCCGATCCGTTCTGTCGCGGCAAAATCTTCACCAGCCCCCGTATTCTCAACCCATCCATCCGTGTCGGAATACAGACCAGAAACTCTTAACGCCGCATTCTCACCCACCGGAACATTTAAGTGACCTTTGACTTTTACGTGATTAAAATTACCATATTCTCCATCAATGCCGCCGCTAAATTCATTTGAATCTGGGGCAATAGAAACCAGGTTCACCGCACCCGAAACAGAATTACGTCCATAAAGTGAACCTTGCGGACCTTTTAAGATTTCAACACGGCCAAGGTCGGGTGAATCAAAAGCCAAACCCTGTGTTCGTCCATAATAGACACCATCTAAATAAATCGCTGTTCGCGCATCTTGACCAATCTGAGGGTCAAAGGAACCAATACCTCGAATATTAACACGAACACCCGTTTCGTCAGCAGGGTTAGGCGTTGTATATACCCCTGGGGAGAATTTAGCGACGTCCTCAATACCTGAAATTCGGTTCTTTTCCAAAGACTCCAAATCAAACGCTGCAATTGCAATCGGAACGTCCTGAAGGTTTTGTTCGCGTTTTTGCGCCGTCACGATAATCTCATCGAGCTGCGCCATTGCGGGCGCGCTGATAGCTAATAGTGATGTTGAAAGCGTTAGAGCCGCAAGACCTTTGAGGGTTCTAGATGACATGTTGTATTCCCCTTATGTATGTAGAACGGCGTTTTCACCGTTAATTACCATAATGATTAAGCCATAAAAAAAAGGCGCGCAATGCAAGAGTCGCAAGAAATACCCTAAAAAATGCGCGATTTAGTGCTTATTTGACCCAAATGTGTCATTTTGCGTAGCATAGTTGCATTTTTGTTACGCATTCTAACGTCTTGGCTTTCGAGTCTATAAGCTCAAAGACCGTATCCGCCCGCGACCGCAATTTGTTGTCCTGTCACATAGGCCGCTTTGTCAGAAGCCAAGAAAACAACAGCATGACCGACCTCTTCGGGTTGTCCCCAGCGCTTGAGCGCCAAATTCTTTTGTACATCCGCTGTCCAGGTCTCATCAAAGACGCCTTGCTTGGACAGTTCTAGAAACATACCTGCTTCAATGACGCCGATAAGAACAGAATTGGCGCGAATACCATTTTTACCTTCTTCGCGGGCTATCGCTTTGATCAGGCTTTCATTAGCCGCCTTTGGCGCAACTGAGAGCACGTCTTTATCCGGCCAGCTGAGGTGGCCCGCCGATCCTAGATGAATGACTGAGCCGCCCTGCCCGCGCATATGGGCGATAGCGCCCTGACTGGCCTCAAAAAAACCATGTACTTCAACATTAATCGCAGTCTGCCATTGCTCGCGCGCAGTATCCGCAAAATGCACTTGCTCGACTAATGGCCCAGCGCCCCAAACCAATGTATGAAGCCGGCTATGCCTATCAACCGCGTCTTTTATTGCGCGCTTAGCGGCGCCTTCAATTAAAACATCACAGTGGTGAAGGCTCGCTTTGCGGCCTAAAGCTTCGATCTCTGCCGCTAGCTTTTTGGCGACCACTTCTTTGGAGCGCCAAATGATAGCGACGTCGCTTCCCGCCCTAGCAAGCTCCAAGCATACAACACGGCCTATCCCGCCCGTGGCCCCAAAGACAATGGCCGCACCATTTGGAAAATCACTCACAAAACACCTCTATTGCGTTATTTTTCTTGAGTATGACTACGAATTCCTAGCTTTAAAAGGTTTTTCATCTCGATTTGCGTATTTTGATGCGCTAGTGACTACGCAAAACAAGATTAAGAGATTATTATGGGAACAGCCGTCATCACAGGGGCCGCCTCGGGAATTGGGGCTTGCATTAAAGCCCGCCTAACGCAGCAAGGCTATGACATTATTGGTATCGACCTCAAAGGTGAGACAATATCTGCGGACTTATCGACACGCGAGGGACGGCAAAACGCTATCGATAAAGCCCTTGAGCTTAGCGGCGGAAAAATTGACCGCCTTGTCTTGGCTGCGGGCCTTGGCGGGCATCTTGAAGACGGGCAACTCGTAGCCCGCGTGAATTACTTCGGCGCTATAGAACTATTAGACGGTTTGAAAGATGCCCTAGAGGAAACATCCGGGCGTGTTGTGGTCATCTCGTCCAACTCCGCCCAAATGCGGACCGACCCAGAGAGCGATATTGTGCGATGTTTGTTGGAAGGAAATGAAGGCCAAGCCATGCAATATATCGGCGACTCACATGGCGCATTGACCTACGGCGTTTCCAAGCACGCCGTTGCCCGCGCCGTGCGGCGCCGCGCAGCAGAGTGGGGACAAGCCGGCATTACGTTAAATGCCATCGCGCCCGGCATGACAGAAACGCCAATGTTTCGCGGCGCAGCCGATCATCCAGTTATTGGTAAAAGCGTTGAAGCTATCCCTATCCCCAAAACACGCGTCGCCTCACCCGATGAAATTGCAGGCGTTATCGAGTTCATGCTCTCGGACGCGGCGGAATATATGCAAGGGAGCATCATCTATGTTGACGGCGGCACGGACGCGCAGCTACGGCCAGATGCGTTTTAGCTACGTCACCCCCACGCCATGATGCACCCCGTCAGCCCCATTGACGAGAACCATTTGCTTTATGGCAATTTCATTGGGCTACAATATATTTTTGAAAGCCCAATATCCGCGCAAATTTTAACCAAGGCTATTGAAACCCTCACCACACAATTTCCGGCTTTGTCTGGTCGTTATTGCGCGAACTCTGGGCAAATTAAAGCGGCGGCCAAGCCTGTCACCCTGGATATCGAGAAGAGCCCCAAAAAGGTTGAAGATATTCTCGCCGCGACGCAACGGCCCAATTTCATCAATCAACCCAAACGCACTGATGTACTGAAAGGCCGCGCGGCATTATCAACGTTTAGGCTTACGCAATGCGGCAATGGCGGCGCGGTTTTTGGCGTAGCGATTAGTCATGTCCTTTCAGATGCGGCTGGGGTTCATATGCTCATGCACCATCTGAGTAAGATTTATGACGCTATTGAAGCAGGTCATACCCCGCCAGAATTTCCATTCGTCACAACGCTTGACGCTTTCAATTTTGGAACAGCTCGCAATAAAGCCGACAGCTTAGCTGTTCTAAAAACACGCGGCTTACCCAAACCTATCCCCATCAAAGGACTTATGGGTCGGTTCATTAAACCGATCATTATCAAAGCCATGGATAAAAGCCTTGTGGATAACCCGCCCGTTAAAATTCATTTCACCTCTGACGATGTCGCCCAGCTCAAAGAAACCGTTTTGCGTGAAAGCGACCTTGATTGGATAAGTACCAATGTTGCTCTTTGCGCCCATTTCACCCGCCTAACTGCCAAGCTAAGTTATGGTGATGATATTAAAGACGACATGCAAATCGGACAGCTACTTGATCTGCGCGGGCGATACTTCAACGCTGAGACAGAGGCACAATCCCGCTTTGTCGGCAATGCAATTCTTATACATATTGACAAAGGTGAATTTACCGATGGGCTGCAAAACACGCCGCGCGGCGTGCTCGCGCAATATTTTAAACAGCGCCAAGAAAGAACAAACACGGCGGATGTCAAAACGAGACTTGATCTCCTCGCGGATTGCTTGCGCCATGGATATACCAATCCTGAGTTAGACGTGAAAAAACCAATCATTGCGCTCAACAATCAAAGTAAAATTCCAGCCTATGAAATCACCTTTGGCGGGCAGCGGCCTTCCCGTATCATTCCGCAAGATGTTGGAGATAATATTATGTTCTTCCCGGCCCAAAGCGGCGGCATTGAAATTTACATTCGCGACATCGTGAATCCAGGACGGCAACTCAAACTGAAAGATCCAGACTGGCAAACTCAAATTTTCGATTTCTGATTGCTTGACTCGTGGGCGTCCATAGGCTTTTCTGAACGCTGTTCGGAAACTCAAAAAATAAATAGAACGGGGAATAAGATGGCCACTCAACAAACAGCCTTTATTACAGGCGCCGCCATGGGCATGGGCGCGATGAAAGCCAAAAAGCTAGCAGACCGCGGCTGGCAAGTTTTCGCAGGTGTCCTGCCTGGCGCGGATACGTCCGAACTCGGAGACAACCCTAACATAATCAAGGTCGAGCAAGACGTAACATCCGACGCCTCGGTAACGAAAAGCGCGAAGACAGTTGCCAAACACTTAGGCGATAGGCCCTTGGACCTTCTTATCAATAACGCAGGTATCGCTAATCAGGGCACAGGCCCAATTGAAGGCGTGGATATGAAGGAAATGAAGTTCCTGTTTGAGGTCAATACATTTGGCCCCATGCGCGTCTGCCAAGCTTTCCTACCCATGATCCGCAAAGGCGCTGGGAGCTCTCGCATTATCAATTTCGCCTCAGGCGCTGTGCGGGCTAATCCCGCCTGCTCAGGCAGTTACAATATGTCTAAATGGGCGGTAGAGGGGCTAACCTGCACATTACGTAATGAACTCGCGCCTTTCGGGATTGAAGTGACGTCAATCGAACCGGGCGCGGTCAAAACCCATATGACCGCCAATGCCGAAGAGACGACAAAAGACATTTGGAGGGGCATTTCCAACGATGTAAAAGCGGTTTACGAACCTCACCTGCGTGAGACGACAACGGTAAAAATGGTGGAAGCCATTAATAAAGGCAATGACCCTGATTATGTGACGGATGAAGTTTTAGCCTTACTCGATAAAAAAAATTGGAAACCGCGTTATCTCGTTGGCAAGGATGTAAAGCCGATGAAAGTCATGCTCAACCTCATGTCAGAACGTGGCTTTGAGAAAACTATCCAAAAAGCCGTCGGCATTCCCCAATATAAAAAATAAGTACAAAGGCTAGATATGCCCAACAATACATCTGACATTAAAACCCGCTTTGACGCGCTGCAAGGCGGCACCTCGCGTCTTCGCAATACAACAGCCTCCGAGCGCATTGCCAGAATGACCGCGCTATGGGCCGCTATGGTGGACCGCAAAGAAGACTTATTCAAAGCCGCACATCAAGAGCGCGGGACACATGATTTGGATATGGCCGCTGAACTTGTGATGATTAAATCAGAGCTCGATTTTTTCGCCAAAAACCTCGCAAAGTGGATGCGTCCAGAGAAAGTTAAAAACTCCCTTGCGACGATGGGTAAACGCTGTGAAATCCGAAGGCAATCCAAAGGCGTCGTGCTCAACATGGCAGCCTATAACGCGCCAACGGCGGAGAGCTTTGTGCCTATGTTTGCGGCCATAGGCGCGGGGAATTCTGTCGCCATTAAGCCCTCAGAACTCGCGCCCCAATCCGCTCAAATTATCCAAGAAATTGTCAATGACGTTTTCCCGCGCGATGAAGCCGAGGTGTTTCAAGGCGGCGTAGACGTGGCCCAAGCGCTCCTCGCCCTGCCCTTTGATCATATCTATTATACGGGCGGCACAGCCGTAGGCAAAATCGTCATGAAAGCGGCCGCAGATAATCTGGCCTCGGTTACACTCGAGATGGGCGGGAAAAACCCTGTCATTATTGACGCAAGCGCAAAATTGGAAAATGCAGCGACGAAGCTCGCCTGGGGCCGCGTGATGAATGCAGGCCAAGTCTGCATCGCGCCTGATTATGCCATTGTCCATGAAAGCGTGAAAGACAAGTTTCAAAATCTCATGGCAGAGAAGATCGGCGCGCTTTATAATTCTGACCAAGCAGGATTTGATAAATCGCCCTATGTACCGCGTATCATTAATGAGCGTCATACAAAGCGCGTAAAGTCCCTTATCGACGACGCCGTAAAGAAAGGCGCCACCGTGATATGCGGCGGCAGTTCTAACATCGCAGACAATTACATCGAACCTACACTCCTCACTGATGTCACAGAAGACATGGACATCATGCGCGAAGAGGTCTTTGGCCCTGTCATGTGTGTGGTTGGTTATAAGGACCGTCAAGAGGTGCTGGATATCATCGAGCCTCGCCGTAATCCGCTGGCGCTCTATATCTATTCAACAGATCAAAAAGCGACCGAGTATTTCTTAGAAAACACATCTTCTGGTTCGGCTGTCGTGAATAATAATTGTATCCAGTCTGGGACCAATCCGCGCCTGCCCTTTGGCGGTATCGGAAATTCAGGCATGGGACGCATTGGAGGATATGAAGGCTTCAAAACAATGTCCAATGAACGCTCTGTTGTGCATCAACCTCTTGATAAATTTCGCGACTTCTTAGTCCAAATGCCGCCCTATTCAGACCGATATAAAGGCCTGATTATGAAAGGCATCAAGAAATAAAACAAAACGTCATATGAAACGCATTTTGAAAATCATAGGAGTCTTACTCCTGCTCCTCATAGGGGTCATTGTCCTGAGAAGCTGTGACTTTGGTCCGCCTCCGCCGCGCCCTGACCTGGACCTCCCCTTAGCGCCTCAAATGGCAGACCCTGCCTCTGCCCCGATGGATTTGAGCTTTCCTGCCGTCAACCCATATGCGGCCAAGGGCGTCAACCCTGTCCCGCACGGAGACGCAGCCCAGCAAGACTCGACCCCTATCCCCGGCCCCATGGATGACACCCGCCGCCTATCAGAAGACGAGATAGACTACGTCTTCTTAGGCCCTGGCCATTTTGGCGCTTTCACCTCTGGCCTTTATCCAGATGGCCGCCGCGTTTTATGGAGCAACGGCGTCAACGGCGTTTTCAAAATCGACTATGATAGTTACAAACTAATCGACCACCTGCCCTCAGATTTCGCCGATGAATATAATCAAGACTGGGCCAATAATATCATTGCCAAGCTCGATAAGAATAACGGCGCCAGCGCAATGCCCACGGCGATTAAATCCATGCTGCCGCTCAAATCCCTCTCTGGCATCTATACGGTCGTGGGAAAGAATGACTGGTTTTACATCGCCAATAAGGACGGATCCGTTGTCGCATATGGCGACGCGGTCAAAGGCAACGCTGGTTCGAAAATCGTCGAGAAAGCCCGCTTCCAACTTCCGGCGGAGCACGCCGGGGCCAGCGCAGGCATGAACATGACCTATGATGGCTGGATTGTCTTTCCCATGGAAAGCGGCACCATCATTGCCGTCTCGCCGGACCTATCCGAATATCGCTCGGTCCCGCTTACACATTCCGAAACCGAGAACACAGACACCCACGGCGTAGGCTATGGCTGGGTGCGCAATTCCATTGCCATCGATAAAGACGGCGGCATCTTTGTCGCCTCTCGCGGCCATATGCATAAAGTCGTCTGGACGGGAGACAAGCTCTCCACCGACCCCGCAGACGGAGCATGGAGCGCCGCCTACCGCAACGGCACAGGCGAAGGCACAGGCGCGACGCCCAGCCTGATGGGATTTGGCGATGAGGATAAATTCGTTGTCTTCACCGACGGCGATATCCGCATGAATGTCGTCTTGATGTGGCGCGATGAAATCCCGGAGGATTGGGAGCAGCTGAACGGCGCGCCCTCTCGCCGTATTGCCGGCCAAGCCCCCGCCGATATGGGCGAGCTTAATGTTCAGGCCATCCAATCAGAGCAAACAGTTATTGTTGCAGGCTACGGCGCGCTGGTTGTCAATAACACACCGCGCAACACGCCGTTCTTTATGCCCAAAGAAGGCGTAGGCCGAGGCGCAACCATTGGCCCGCTGGGCAGCAATCCAAAGTTCCAACCCTACGGCGTTCAGAAATTTGAATGGAACCCCGCCGCCCGCCGTCTTGAGAAAGCTTGGGTCAATGAAACCATCAGCTCGCCCAACGGCGTGCCGTGGGTCTCTACGGGATCAGGCCAAGTTTATTTCATGGGCGCGCGCGATAATGAATGGACGCTAGAGGCCGTCAACTGGCTGACAGGCGAACCGACCTTTCACTATATTTTGGGCGGGCAGAAATACAATAATATGTTCTCTGGCCCGACCATAGATGAGAAAGGCCGCGTCTTTGTCGGCGCGTTTCATGGCCGCATGCGCCTGAGCCCCAAAGGCGCGCGCTAGCCATTTTAACGAGCTGTTTCAACTAGGCTGTTTTCAGGGTCCGGTAAGCAAAGACGGATAAGGTGATTAAGACGACTTCAATGATGATTGGCCCCATAACGCCGACGCCATTTCCTGTCACCACAAGGCTGATTAAGCGGCCCGTTAACACAAGCCCGTAAAGAATAATCGGAATTTTAAGCCCCATGGTTTTGCCTTGAAACAGAGCCAGAGCGCAGCCGAGCGCGCTGGCTAAAAACACCGCGCCAATATCGCCGCGCAATGAATGCACGCCCAGCTCAGCCGGCGCAACAAGGCCCATGACCTCCCCAACTTTCCCAGGATCAACCCAAGCTAAAAGCCCCATAGAGATAGAAAAAAGACCCACCAAAACGGCGGCAAGTTTGGCTAAATTATGCATGAATTCCCCTTATATTTTTTTTCTTCTTTTGCGTTGA
>CAZJRU010000051.1:0-10950 GCA_964548315.1 uncultured Hellea sp. | reverse complement strand
GAAGTTAGAATATCAACACATGCGCATTTTTCAATGACATATAATACGCAAAATGACGCTTTCGGGGAATAAATTGACGCATATGCGTAACAAAACTGTCAAAAATTACGCTTTTAGAAGATATTTCATGACCTTGCCCGATGCATTTCTCGGCAACTGGTCATGAAAACTCACTCCGCGCGGTACTTTGTAATTGGCCATATTTTCGCGGCACCACGCAATTAAGTCCTCAGAGCCCAGCGGGCTCTTTAAAACGATATGCGCGTGAGTCACTTCCCCAAGGCGCGTATCAGCCGCGCCTGTCACAGCCACATCGGTAATAGCGGGATGCTGCAAGAGCGCTTTTTCGACTTCTGCTGGATAGACATTAAAGCCGCCGACAATAACCATGTCTTTCTTACGGTCGGTGATTTTGATGTATCCGCGCGCGTCTTGGGTTCCGATATCCCCCGTCTTGAGCCAGCCGTCTGGCGTTATCGTCTCTGCCGTCGCTTCTGGCATATCGAGATAGCCTTGCATGACATGAAAGCCGCGCACCCAAATCTCTCCCGCCTCGCCAGAGCCGGCATCTTCGCCGGCGTCATTGACGAGCCGCAGTTCTGTTCCTGGCAAAGGCCGTCCGCAGGTCGTGGCGATAGTCTCAAAATCATCGCCCTTTTGGCAAAGTGAAACGACACCTGTGGACTCCGTGAGACCATAAGCGGAAAAGACATCATCAATCCCCAAATCTTCATGCATAGACCGAATGAGATCAACGGGGATTGTCGTTGCCCCCGTCGTTGCCACGCGCAGGCTCGAAATATCATGCTTTGATAAATCGGGATGAGCTAAAAGCGTTTGAAAAATTGTCGGCGCGCCTGGCATGACCGTAATCTTATCACGCTCAATGCGCTCCAAAACTTCCTTGGGATTATAAACCGCCAGAGGAAAAATCGCCGCGCCTTTAATGAGGCAAGAAAGCCATCCTGCCTTATAGCCAAAGCTATGAAAGAACGGATTGACGACCAAATAGCGGTCATTTTCGCTCATGCCGATGGCAGAGGTAAAACTTTCAAAGACTTGTACATTTTGGGCGTGGGTGGTCATCGCCCCCTTCGGCGCGCCTGTTGTGCCTGAGGTAAATATTATATCTGAAATATCAGCGTCCGAAACGCTTATGTCGTCTATAGGCTCACCGCCGCGCGATAGAAAACCCTCAAAAGCGGTTTGGCCTGTAGCCTCGCGGATAACAATAACCTCTTGCAAATCAGGCAGCTCTTGCTCCTCCAGCATGGCGGGGTAATCATGCCCCAAAAACCCTTTGACGGTAAAAAGAAGCTTGCAGCGCGCGCGCCGTAAAATATCTGCCGCCTCGCTCCCTTTGTAGCGCGTATTAAGCGTCACCATGACTGCGCCCAACGATTGCCCTGCCAAAGCCGTGATAATCCATTCCGCGCAATTGGGCGCCCAAATCCCGAATTTATCGCCGTGGCCCAGCCCCATCTCGCGCATGATGCCCGCAGCCTGTTTGACCTTCTGCGCCAGCCCTGCATAGCTTAGCTGCCACTCTCCGTCTTCAATCGCTAAAGCGTTCGGTCTGCGCGCGGCTTGTTCTAATAGAACCTGCGGGATAGTCGTCATTTTTCACTCATTTTCTACGCAATCAGAGAGTTTGACTATACATAGCTTTGATTTTGCGCAACATATGAGACAAATAATTACGCAGGCAAGTAATGAACTTTAAAGATAAAACGATAATTGTGACAGGCGGTAGCCGCGGTATTGGGCGCGGTATTGCAGACCATTTTGCGGCTCAAGGCGCCAATGTCATCATTTGCGGGCGGCGAGACCCCGAGACTTTACCAAAGCGAGGCCACTTTATATCTCTTGATGTTAGAGACCCCGAAGCGGCGAAAGCCCTTGTTGAATTCGCGATTAAAAAAACGGGCCGTGTGGATTGCCTTATAAATAACGCTGGGGGCGGGCCGCCTGTCGCCAGTAAAGACGCCAGCCCTAACCTTACGCAAAAAGTTATAGCGCTTAATCTGCTCGCGCCAATTAATCTTGCCCAAGCCGCCTATGAGCCTTTGAAGAAGAGCGGCGGCTCTATTATCAATATTTCATCAGTCTCCGCCACCCGAAGCTCGCCCGGGTCTGTGGCTTACGGCGCGGCCAAGGCGGGGCTTTTAAATGTCACCACGTCACTGGCCATGGAATGGGCCCCTGATATTCGCGTTAACGCAATCATTGTCGGTCTTGTTAAAACCGAAGCCAGTGCAGATCATTACGGCGGCGAAAAAGGCATGGCGCATCTGGCCAGCAACCTTCCCATGGGCCGCATGGGGAAACCCGAAGATATCGCCAAAGCCTGCCTGTTTTTGGCCGACGCGTCCAATTCCTATGTCTCGGGCGCGTGTCTTGAAGTCTTTGGCGGCGGCGAACCGCCCAGCTTTCTTAAATATGCTCAAGAGGCGCATAAACTCGGATGAGCATGCAGGGCCGATTAGACCGCGTTGAAGCTGAGCTGGCTATTCGCAATGTCATTGCCCGCTACGGCATGGCCGCCGATTGCGGCGACGTCAAAACCGCGCTGAGCTGTCACACACATGACGCGCTTTACATCGTCAGCAATCCGCGCGCAGGACGAGACGGCAACGTTGGCGATTTGGAGCTACGCGGGCACAAGGCGATTACCGAAATGCTAACTTCCGAGATGCATCAATCTTTACTCCCGGATTGCGCCCACACTGTTGGCCCGCTGCTTGTGGAGACCGAAGGCACGCGCGCCCATGTCACAGGATATTCTCGGGTCTATCATGAGCAGAAATTGATGCGCCTAGCCATCAATCATTGGACGATGGTTATAGATGACGGGCGCTGGAAAATTGCAAAGCGCGAGAGCCGCGTCATGGGCGAAGAGGCGGCGCAAAATCTTCTCAAACAAAGTTTAAACACGGAGACTTTTGATGGGCTTTAAAGGGTGGCAAGTTTTAGGCGCAAGTTTTACAACGGCCATGCTCATGGCAGGAGCGACCTTTTATTCCTTCCAGCATTTCGTCACCCCTATAGAAACCGAGTTTGGCCTAGCCAGAGATCAAGTCAATCTAGGCATGATTGCCTTTCTACTCAGCTCAGCGATATGGGCGGCCATCGTTGGCAAAAGCATAAGGCGCATTAATCCGCGCCCCTTAGCTATGGCGGGTATAACCGCGTTCCTGCTCGGCTTTATCGGTCTGTCTATGGCGCAAACGCCGATGCAAATGATTGGCTTAATCCTGCTCCCTATCGGCTTTGGGTTTACGGCCTGCGGGCCTTTCGTAGCCAATGTGTTGACGACGAATTGGTTTTACAAAAAGCGGGGTCGAGCCCTTGGCATCGCGGCCGTTGCGACCTCAGCAGGCGGCTTTCTCATTCAACCGCTTTTTAGCTATATGATATTTAAATTCGGCTGGCGCTCAGCGCTTCTTTACATGGGGCTTGCCATCGCCTTTATCACAGCGGTTTTGATATGGCGTTTCTTCATTTCCAAACCCGAAGACATCGGACAATTCCCAGACGGGGAAGCGCAAAGCACGGCGCAGACTATCACCGCGGCCAACCCCTCTTTGATTTTAAGAAACCGAGATTTCTGGGTCATTGCTCTGGCCTGCGGCCTTTTGCTCGCCAGCGATCAAGCTTTGCTGGTTTCGCTTAAACCTTTTGGTGAAAACTTAGGCTTTAGCAACGCCCAAGCGACCCTAATCCCCACCGTTGTGGCTGGCTCTGCCATTGCCGGAAAACTCTTCATTGGGTGGTTGATTGAACGTTTTGATAAGCGCTGGATTTTTGCTTTAGTCTGCCTGTCTAACCTCTTGTTTTTATTAGCCGCTATATATGTCACAAGCTTCGCCGCCCTTATCACCGTAGCCGCGATAGTCGGCATGGCCATCGGCGGTATTTATCCTGTATGGACAGGCATCACAGCGGATACATTTGGACGAGACTATTTCGCCCCTGCCATAGGCATGATGAATATCTTCACCGTGCTGCTCGCGGTCATCGCTATTGGCTTTGTCGGCAAATCATTTGCGACCCATCAAAGCTATGACCAAGCCTTTACGGTGTTTATTCCCGTCGCCATACTCGCCGCCATAGTGATGGGCTTCGTGCGCGTTAAGAAAGAGACTTAAATGAGTGGTATCAAAAACAAAACCGTCTGGATTACAGGAGCCTCTTCGGGCATTGGCGCGGCAATGGCAAAGACCTTTGCGCAAGCAGGCGCGAACATCATTCTCTCGGGACGCCGCGTGGACGCCCTTGAAGACGTCGCCGCGCAGATAGACACAGATACGCTGATTATTCCGTTTGAAGTCACAGATTATGAAAGCCTTGCAGGTCATGTCGACATGGCGTGGCAATGGAATGGCCGCGTGGACATGCTCATCAATAATGCGGGTATCACCCAGCGTAGTCTCGCCCTTCATACCAAGCCGCAAGTCTATACCGACCTCATCAATATTGACCTTATCGCCCCGATATGGCTGACGCAGTTAAACCTGTCTAAAATGGTCGACGCTGGCGGGGCGCATATCATTGCTATTAGCTCAATTGCAGGCCGTATTGGCGCGCCGTTACGCACGGCCTATTCGGCGGCAAAGCACGGCCTTATCGGATATATGGACGCGCTACGGGCCGAGCTTGACGCCACTCACAATATCAAAGTCACTAATGTTTTACCCGGCTCCGTTGCCACAAATATTTCGCGCAACGCGCTGACCAAAGACGGGTCTCGGCGCGGCGTCTCAGATGAAAACATAGACAATGGCGATGACCCAATGGACTGCGCCGCAGCGATATTGGAAGCCGTAAAAAATGATGTGCCTGAACTGATTTACGCGGGGGATTTCGAGAAATCATTTGCCGAGATGCGCCACACCGAACCAGACAAGCTTTTTGAAATGATTGGCGGTCTTGGCGCGCAAATCGCGGCGGCCTATGAAGCGGGAGATGAGAGCTAATGCACACCACGCTTTTGACAGATACCAAAGATAAAATACTCACCATTACGCTTAACCGTCCTGAAAAACTCAACGCCCTAACCCCGACCCTATTGGCCGAGCTGAAAGCCGAATTAGGCGCGGCAGCCGTTAATGAGGCCGTCTCAGTTGTTATCCTTAAATCCGAAGGCCGCGCCTTTTGTGTGGGGTATGACCTCAATGAAGAAAACTGGATTACCTCTCAATATCCCGCCAATCACCCCGGCGGCGTTGAAATAGAGCAGGACAAAAAAGACATTATGGCCTTGCTCGATTATTGGCTCGACATGTGGCGCTTTCCCAAGCCCATTATTGTGCAAGTCCAAGGTGCGTGCCTGTCGGGCGCGGGTGAACTCCTCGCCGTTTCTGACCTTGTTGTCGCCAGTGAACAGGCCACATTTGGTCACCCCGCCGCCAGAGACCTCGGCATTCCGCCAACAGTCTTTTTCTGGCCCCTGACCATCGGCATGCGAAAAGCCAAAGAAATGCTCTATACCGCGCGTAGCATGAGCGCCCAGGAAGCGCTGGCCTCAAATCTGGTCAATAAAGTCGTGCCCGCAGAAGAGCTTGAAGCGGCCACCCGCGCGCTTGCCGAGGACATCGCAAAAACGCCCGTCAATCACCTCATGATTTTGAAGCAATCGGTGAATAATTTTTATGATAATATGAGCGTTGAGAAAAGCACCCGCCAAGCCTCTGACCTGGACGCAGAGTTCCACCAAAGCCCGACCTTTTTAGCGTTCTTTAAACTCGTCAGAGATAAAGGCATGAAGGCGGCGCTCAAGGAACGCGCGCGGTTGTTTGGTTAAATCACCGCGCTCAAGATGAAGGTCGCATCATCTGGCAGATCGAATGCCGCATAATCGCCGCCAAGGTAATTATCTCGGAGCCAGCGCGCATTGAGGTAATGAACGGCGCTAAAGCCCGAGGTCTTTAAAATCTCTTCGAGGTCGGCTTCATAATATTGGCTTTTAATCGGCTCCCCCATTTTCGAAACGACGTCTTGCAAATAGGCGACAGAATTTTCGACAAGGCTACCGGTTTGAACATAGCTTGGGCTAATGAAATCCATCACCATTTCACTGCCCGCCGGAAAAGCGCCCATAACGCCGAGCGTGGCTTTGACGGCCTCATCTGTCAGATACATCTGAACGCCCAGCCATGTGAAAAACGCCGGGACGTCTGAGTCTATGCCGCCCGCTTTGAGGGCCTCGGCCAAGGTCTGGTTTTCAAAATCAAAAGAGACAAAGCGCAGGTTTTCTGGGGCTTGAATATTCGCCGCTACGAGCTGTTCACGTTTCCACATTTGCGTGGACGGATGATCGACTTCAAAGACTTCCAAACCACCCGTAAGCTGCGTGCAGCGATAGGCGGTCGAGTCGAGCCCTGCCCCTAAAATAACGAGCTGTTTCACGCCGCGTTCTTTTGCAATAGCTAGTTTTTCTTCGACAACGCGGCTGCGCATACAGACCGATTGATCAACGCGCTTCATAAATAGCGCCGCTGTGTCCATGTCGCTAAGCGCCGCAAAGGTTTCGATCATTTTATCAATATAGCCTTGCGCGGCTTCCACCGTCTCCAGACCTGCTAGCGCAAGCGCCAAATCATCGCGCAATATTTTGGGCTCAGGCGCGGTGTGGTAATGATGCCCGCGCTGCACCGCCGTCATAAACGCTGTGCGGCTTGGCTGTCCTTTAATCATAGCTCGCCTCTAATCATAATCTACATATCCCTTTGGCCCCGCCGTATAGAGCGTTTTATAATCTGGCTTGGTAAGCTCGGTGCCTGACTTAAATTTTTCGGCCAAATCGGGGTTAGAGACATAATGACGGCCAAAGGAAATCGCGTCCGCTTGCCCCTTACCTAGCGCCCTGTTGCCGCGCTCCAAATCATAGCTATCATTGAGGATAACGGGCCCGCTAAACTCCGCCGCTAAGGCAATATTATCAACGCCCGCCTTCATCCGAATAACGTGCAGAAAGGCCAGGCCCATAGGATTGATAGCCTGTATCAAAGCGCGGAAGGTCTCTTCGGGGTTGTCATCTGTGAGGTCATTAAAGGGATTGCCGGGACAGATACGAATGCCCACACGGCCTGCGCCCACGGCTTTAGTCATGGCGCCTAGAACATCGATGACAAAGCGCAAACGGTTTTCTAGCGCGCCGCCATATTCATCACTACGTGTGTTCGTGCCCGTAGAGAGGAACTGCGCAGGCAAGTAACCGCTGGTGCAATGTAGCTCGACCCCGTCACAGCCTGCTTCAATAGCGTTTGCCGCGGCTTGGCCAAAGTCTGCTACCGTCTGCTTAATCTCAGTCAGCGTTAGCTCTTCGGGCATATCATGGGCGGCCATGCCCGCCGCGTCCGTATAAATTTCGCCCTTGGCCTGAATAGCAGAAGGCGCGAGCGTGCGGCTGCCTTTGGGTTTATTGTGATGGCTGGAAATTCTCCCGCAATGCATTATCTGCATGACGAGTTTCCCGCCGCGCGCGTGCACTGCGTCAGTCACCAATTTCCACCCCGCAATTTGAGCCTCAGTCACAATCCCCGGCGTGCGCACATAGCCCTTACCGTCAACGTTCGGATAAACGCCTTCTGTGATAATTAAGCCAGAGCTGGCGCGCTGTCCGTAATAGAGGGCGTTCATATCCGTTGGCGCGTCGCCCTCACCTGCTCGCGAGCGCGTCATCGGCGCCATAAAAATACGGTTGGCGCAGTCAATATCGCCCAGCGTTATCGGGGCAAAGAGGTCAATATCTTGAGGCATTTAACGCACTCTTATTTTGGGGTCAGGATGGCCTGCCCGCATTGTTTTTAAAAAGGCCTCACGCGGGGCGGGCGCAGCGACTTCGGGCGTGACGCCGTCCTTGGGCGGGTTTTTCCAAAAAGCCTCCCATGAGGGAAAGAGCTCATGATAGGCCCCCGCGTAGCTCTCGCGGTCAGGCCAGCGCATTTTACGCTCCCCCGTTGGCGGCGCGTTTAAGTCTGAGGCGTACCAATAACAGGGAAGACGGCGGCGAAAATACCACACGCCGTCCATGCGCTCATAATTATCCCAATACATCATTTGCATAATGACCCAATCCGCGCCGCCATCTTGGCGCGGCGTTTCATGCTCATTCTTGGAATAGACAACGCCGTGGGCATGATCAGGGTCATCAAATTCAATCACATGATTTCCGATATGGTGAGAGGTGCCCGTAAATTGGTCACGCATCATGGTGTCTAGCCATGTCTTTAAGGCGGGCCGCCCCGAGGCCTGCCGGCTCACGCGGATATCGGGGGCGAATAAATTCACATGGGCATCGACATCGCGCATATCCAATGACAGCGCATATTTGCTAACGAGCTGGCGAATAGCGTCCAGAGATTCCAACCTGTCAATCCGGGCTTCAAGGTCAGTCATAAAGGGTCTCCAAGGTCTGAAGCTAATATGTCATAAAAATTACGCATTTCTAGCTATTCTTTTGACTCAATGGCAATTTTGCGTATTTTCAAGCTATGTTTTCTACGCAAAGCAACAATGTCAGCCTCTAATTCGCATGAATTTCGTAATGCTCTTGGGCAATTTGCAACGGGCGTTACCATTGTCACAACGATAGACGCGCAGGCCGCGCCCGTTGGCGTGACGGCCAGTAGCTTCAACTCGGTCTCCCTTGATCCGCCCTTAGTGCTTTGGTCTCTTGCCAAGACGGCAAATTCCATGCCCGCCTATCAAAATTCAGGCGGCTTTAATGTCCATGTGCTGGCGAGCCATCAAAGCGAGCTCTCTAATCAATTCGCGCGCTCTTCAGATGACAAATTTGCAGGGCTAGACTGGAGCCCCTGCGAGCAAGGCTTCCCGCTTCTGCCAGAATATGCGGCCCTGTTTAGATGCAAGACCCATTTTCAATATGAAGGCGGTGACCACATCATATTCGTTGGTGAAGTTATTGACTATCAAACCCACGATTTCCCCGTGCTTGTCTTTCAAGGCGGACGCTATGCAGACGCGAAGCAAAAGACAGCCCCCGCCCAGCCGCATGAGCTTGGCGTTGACCTGGGTAGCGGACAGTTCTCAGATGACTTCCTGCTGTATTTGCTCTCGCGCGCGCATTTCCAAACGAGCTATCCCACGCGCAAAGCCTGCAAAGACATTGGCATGAGCGAGCCTGAATATTTTTGTCTCTCGCTACTTTCAATGAACGGCGCGCTGCCCCAGGACGAGATTGTCGACCGCCTAGAACATACGGGCCATCATCCCGACGCAGAGATATTCGCGCGGCTGACCCGCAAAGGCTGGATTGAGCATAAAGCGCCGGGCATCCACATCAGCGATAGCGGGCGCGAAACCTTCATAAAACTCCTCGCCTCTTCCAAAGCTTTGGAAGAACAGCTGCTCAAACATTTCACAAATGATGAGCTGCAAGCGGCGGGTAAATTTCTAAAAAAACTGATCGACATAACGGGGTCAGATATTCCGGAGCTATGGTAGATGCTAACAGGTAAAACAGCCCTTATTACGGGCGGCGGGCAAGGCGTCGGGCAAGGCATTGGCTTGGCCTTGGCCAAACAAGGCGCGAATATTGTGGTTACAGGCCGCACTTTGGAGAAATGTGAAACTACAGCGGAGCTGCTACGCGGGCGGGGCGTCAAAGCTTTGGCTCTGCGCTGTGACGTAAAATCGGCTGACGATTTGCAAAATAGCGTTGATAAAACTATCGCTGAATTTGGCCGACTGGATATCCTTGTTAATAACGCTCAAGAAGTCGCGCGCGGCCCGCTGCTCTCAATCTCCGATGAACAAATGAACGGCAATTGGAACTCAGGGCCCTTGGCCACATTCCGGCTCATGAAAATGGCTTACCCGCATTTGAAAGAGCACAAGGGAACAGTCATCAATTTGTGTAGCTCCGTCATGAAACGCTGGGACGTGGGCACTTACGGCGTTTACGCGGCGGTCAAAGCTGCGACCCAGCAGCTCACCCGCGCGGCGGCCAATGAATGGGGCAAGGACGGCATCCGCGTGAACGCTATCATGCCCCATGCCAAATCCCCCGCATTGGCAGGATGGATGAAAGCCAACCCCGTCGAGGCTGAGCATTTTCAAGCCAGCATTCCGCTGGGCTATGTCGGGGAATGTGAAGAGGATATCGGCGCATTCGTCGCCATGATGTGTAGTGACGGCGCGCGCTATCTCTCGGGGCAAACTATCGCCCTAGACGGCGGCCAAGTGTTTATTGGATAAAATGGGTACGATTATGTTTAATCTTAAAAACCGAAAAGCTCTCATCACCGGCGCGGGCCAAGGCATGGGCCTGGGCATCGCTAAGGCGCTCAAAGACGCGGGCGCGAGCGTCTTTGTCAACGACCTTTACCCAGAGCGCGCGCAGGCCGCAGCGGACGAAATTGGCGCAAGCGCCCTGCCCGGAGATATCACAGATCCCGGCGTCCGAGAGACGTTCCTGGGCGCGACAGGCGGCGTAGATATCCTCGTCAATAATGCGGGCGTGCCCATTGAGATGCCAACCCGTCTACGCCAAGCCCATGAGCTGGATGAAATAGATTATCAGCGTCAGCTTGATTTAAACTTTCACGCCATTCGCGGCCTGTGCATGTTATTTATTCCGAAAATGAAAGCTCAAAATCATGGGCGGATCATGATTACAACATCAGAGTCCCACCGCTTAGGCCTCGCCATGGGTCTCTCCCATTACGCGGGCGCGAAATCTGCGGCGCTCGGCTATATGCGCGCCCTCGCCGCCGAAGTTGGCCATGACGGCATAACGGTCAACGCCCTCTCCCTTGGCACAATGAATAATTTTGAAGGCCATGAACGCGCCGCCCAAAGCACCCTCATAGGCCGCGCAGGAACCCCCCAAGACGTCGGCGCCGCCGCGCTATATCTCTGCTCAGATGAAGCCAGCTGGATGACAGGCCAAACCATCGCCTTAAACGGCGGAGCCTGCACGGCCTA
>CAZJRU010000050.1:0-11123 GCA_964548315.1 uncultured Hellea sp. | reverse complement strand
GATGAACCGCCATAGGAAATAAACGGTAAGGTCATCCCTTTGGAGGGGGCCATATTCAGGTTCACAAAGAGGTTAATCACGACCTGCATACCAATCATGGTTGCAAGTCCCGCCACGGCGAGCTGGCAAAAATAATCATTGAGCTTAAGCGCGTTTCGAAAACAGCGAATAACAAAACCTGCAAGCAGAATAATCAGAAACATCGAAATTAAAAACCCAAACTCCTCGACGGTAACTGCAAAAATAAAATCTGTATGTCCGTCGGGTAGACTATATTTAACAGCGCCTTCACCTGGGCCGCGTCCGAAAAGCCCGCCATTTGAAATTGCTTCTAAGGCCTTATCTGTTTGATAAGTATCCGCGCTATCAGGGCTTAGGAATTTTGAAATCCGGTCACGCACATGAGGTAAAGCCATATAGGCCGTAAAGGCTCCAAATAAAGACAAGGAAACAATAAATAACACCCAGCCGAGCGAGAGACCCGCAAAGAAAAAGACAGCCGCAAAACATAGCGTTAAAAGAAAGGATTGTCCGAAATCAGGTTGAGAAATAAAGAGGGCAATCAAGGTCACATAGGTCGCAAATACAATGGTAACGACGGGGACATTGTCATTACGGTTCCTAACCGAAAACATCCACGCAGAGAAAACGATGAAAGCGGGTTTAGCAAATTCGGAGGGTTGAATAGAGAAAGAGCCGAGCTTAATCCAGCGCGTCGCCCCTTTTACCTCATAACCAATACTGGGGAGTAAAAACATCAACACTATAGCGCCCAGCAGCGTTATAACGCCGATACGCCTCGCATTAGACGGGGTCAGAAGGGACATAATAAAAGCCCCGCTTAGGCCTAAAACGACAAATAAAGCTTGCCTATATAAAAAGTGAAAAGGGTTGTCTATACCGAGCCGCAAACTCGCGGCTGGCGAGGCGGCCATGGACAAGATTAAACCCGCGCCAATCAGGCATACCAAAAACCCTAATGTGATGTGGTCAACGCTTCGCCACCATTCGCCCACAATCGAGCGGTTGGTTCGAGACCTTGATAATGTCGCCATAAATGCCATCTAGGCTGCGCTCATTCTGTTCTTTTCGCGTTCGTATAATTCAATAATTTTTTGTGCGTAGGCTCTAAATGCATCACCTCTGATTTCGAAATTCTTAAATTGATCAAAGCTCGCACAAGCTGGTGACAGAAGAACAATGGGATTAGGCTTTTTGGACGCCATGGCATCACGGGTCGCGCAGAGCACCGCCTTTTCTAGTTCTCCGGAAACTTTATGTTTAACCTTCTTTTTTGTTAGCGTCTTATGAAACTCTGGCCCAGCGTTCCCAATCAGATAGGCTTTGGATATATTTGAGAATAGATCTGACAAAGGTTCAATACCACCCGCTTTAGCCTCCCCTCCTGCAATCCAGAAAATATTGTCATAGGATTTCAAGGCCTGCATCGCCGCGTCAGCATTGGTCGCTTTACTGTCATTGACGAAACGTACAGGGCCCGCCTTGCCGATGGTTTCCATTCTATGGGCCAGACCCGGGAAAGTCTGAATAGCTTTGCCTATAGCTTGCGGGTCAACGCCTAGGGACTGCACTGCGGCAAAGGCAATGGCGGCATTTTGATGATTATGTAAACCTTCCAAAGCTTTTGCTTTCGAAAGATCACAAATTTCAACCGCCTTATGATGCGTATTGCAATAAAGCTTACCCTTCATCACAGAGACCCCTCGGCCCAAACATTTCTTAACCGATACCGGAAAAATACGCCGCCCATTTTGGGCTGTAACTTCTGAGTGAATGCGTTTGGTCGCCTCAGAATCCACACCAATAATAACCGCGTCAGCTGACGTTTGATTATCAAAGATGCGGCGCTTAGCCTTTTCATAACCCGCCATATCACCGTGACGTTCTAAATGATCAGGCGATAGGTTTAGAAAAACAGCCGCGTTAGCCCGCAGCGAGTTCGTGCGCTCTAATTGATAGGATGAGAGTTCAAGAACATAATGCGTCCCCGCATGCATTTTATCAAGATCAAGCACGCCGCGGCCTATATTACCGCCGATTTGCGCATCTTTCCCGCAAGCCTTTAAGACGTGCCCGATTAAAGACGTCGTCGTAGATTTTCCGTTAGTGCCTGTAATCGCGATTATCTTAGGTCTATCACTTTCATCTCGTGCGGAAACTTCGCGTGCGAATATTTCAATATCGCATATAATCGGAACGCCTGCCGCCTTTGCGCCCTTCGCGGTCCAATGCGCTTTGGGCAATTTATCTGGAACGCCCGGCGAGAGAACCAAAGCGTCGCAATCGCGCCAGTTAATCTGATTGAGATCGAGTAACGTCACGCCCTGCTTTTCAGCGGCGGCTCGTACTTTTTCATTATCATCCCACGCCCATACTTTTGCCCCGCCGCGCTGCAAAGACAGCGCCGCCGTTATGCCCGTGCGGCCAAGGCCGAAGACGGCCAGCGTTTGGTCTTTAAATGTTTTGGCTTCTATCATCGGTCTACCGCAGTTTAAGAGTTGAAAGGCCGATCAACGCGAGAATAATCGCGATAATCCAAAACCGAATAACAATGGTGGGTTCAGCCCACCCTTTTTTCTCATAATGGTGATGTATAGGCGCCATACGAAAGACGCGTTTTCCTGTGAGTTTAAAACTCGCTACTTGTACAATCACTGAGACAGCTTCGAGAACAAAAAGCCCGCCGATAACCGCCAAAACGATTTCATGTTTAATCGCTACAGCCGTCACGCCAAGAGCCCCGCCTAAGGCTAATGATCCCGTATCGCCCATGAAAATCATAGCAGGGGGCGCGTTATACCAAAGAAAGCCGAGAGACGCGCCAATTATGGCACCAAGGAATATCGTAACTTCCGCTGAACCGGGGACATAGGGCACGCCGAGATAGTTTGAAAAAATCGAGTTCCCAACCAAATAAGCAATGAAAGCCAGGCTCATCGCGGCAATCATAACAGGCACAATTGCTAGGCCATCAAGACCGTCTGTCAAATTGACCGCATTAGACGCGCCGACAATGACAAGGCAGCCAAAGGGTATGAAAAACATACCCAAGTTAACAGTGAAATCTTTGATAAACGGAATAGCTAGTCCGGTTTCAAATCCATCTGGGGTTTGAGGAAAGACCCGCGTTAAGACATAGACCGCGATAGCCGCAATCCCGAACTCCAGAACCAATTTTATTTTACCGCTAAACCCCTTTGGATTTTGCTTAGAGACTTTCAAATAGTCATCGTAGAAGCCGATAAGGCCATAGCCTGCGGTAACTAAAACAACCGTCCATAAAAAGGGGTTTTTAAGATCCCCCCAGAGCAAGGTCGAAATCATCACTGAGAGTAAAATAAGCAGTCCCCCCATTGTCGGCGTTCCTGCTTTTTGAATTATGTGGCTCTCAGGACCATCCTCGCGAATAGGCTGACCTTTCCCCTGACGAGACCGTAGGAGATCAATCATCCGAGGCCCCAAAATAAAGGCAATTAACATAGACGTCATCAACGCGCCGCCCACGCGAAAGGTAATGTAATTAAACAGATTAAAGACCTGAAATTGGTCCGCATATCTGACAAGCCATTCATATAACATTAGGCAGCGCCCTCTTTTAGCGCCGCAACCAAATGTCCAAGTCCAACGCCGTTTGACCCTTTGACTAAGATGACATCGCCATCTTCTAATTCATTTTTGAGCGCCTCCAGCGCAGATTCCCAATCTTGGCACCACGCGCCTCGCATTTCTTGGGGCAAAGCCCCTTTGAGCGAGCGCATACATTCGCCAGCGAAAACCACCCTCGCAACTCCAGCCTCCTGCAACGGCTTCGCTAATGCGGCATGCATGTCAACCTCATCTTTCCCGAGCTCAAACATGTCACCTAAAACAGCTATTCGGCGTCCAGGTTTATCCTTCAAAATACTAATAGCCGCGTTCATGCTTGCTGGGTTAGCGTTGTAACTCTCATCTATGAGCGTGACGGATTTGCCGTCAATATCCAGAATATGGGTCTGCCCGCGCCCAGGTTCAGCCCGAACGCCGCGAAGCGCCATAGCGGCTTTACGAAGATCAAGCCCTGCCGCATAAGCGACTGCCATACAGGCCGCCCCGTTAATGACCCAATGCTCGCCTGGAACAAGGAGCGTTATATCGATTTGCTGCGCGTTAATTCGCACGCGCGTATTACTACCATGTTCATGGGTTTGATGCGTTACGATAGTGACATCACAATCATTGGAATGCCCGAAAGTAATAACCTTTTTCCCCGCCGCCTTCTTTAATATTTGCGGCGTATAAGGATTATCTGCGTTAAGGATCAAGGTTCCATTATTGCGCAGACCATCAATGATTTCGGCTTTTGCATCGGCGATAGCTTCGACGGAGTCAAAATGAGCTAAATGAGCCCCTTCGACATTTGTAATCAGCGCAATATCTGGACGCAGAAGATTTGAGAGACCGGAGAGTTCTCCGGCATGATTCATTCCCATTTCGAAAATACCATATTTCGTATCTTGCGGCATACGCGCCATTGTCAGGGGAACGCCCCAGTGATTATTATAGGATTTGAGCGATTTATGCGTTATTTCAAATTTGCCAAACATAAGAGCTAAAGCCTCTTTTATGCTTGTTTTCCCAACACTGCCCGTCACAGCAATTCGCGTCGCTTGCGAGCGCTCTACGCTGGCTTTACCCAGGTCACGCAGGGCCTGAAGGCTGTCATCAATTTTAACATGATTACCAGAAACCGGTTTTTCGCTTAAAACTGCCCCCGCTGAATTTTCAAAAGCCATGGGAATAAATTCATGACCATCGCGCACATCTTTTAAAGGCACAAAAAGCTCGCCTGGCTCAAGAGTGCGCGAGTCTATTGACACACCAGTAACAGACCAGTCGCCAGAGGCTTTGCCGCCTGTCGCTTTCGCAATATCCGATGCAGTCCATAAATTAGACATGTCCTAATTCCTTCAAAGATAGTTTGACGTGCTCAACGTCAGAAAATGGAATGACTTTTGTTCCAATTATCTGGCCTTGCTCATGCCCTTTTCCGGCAATCACAAGACAATCATCAGGCCCAAGCCGCTTAATCCCAGTGCGTATAGCCTCTGCGCGATCGCCAATCTCTGTGGCGTCAGGGCAGCCTTCTAGGACTGATTTACGAATAATGGCCGGCACTTCGGTGCGTGGATTATCGTCTGTCACAATAATTTCGTCTGCCAGCTTTGCTGCAACACGGCCCATTTTTGGGCGTTTATCAGGGTCGCGATCACCCCCGCAGCCAAAGGCAACAATGATCTTTCCCATTGTATGCGGGCGCACAGAACGCAATAATTTATCTAGCCCGTCTTCCGTATGGGCGAAATCGACATATATCGGCGCGCCCTCCCGGGTTTGACCTGCCCGTTCCATACGGCCCGCAACACCGCTTAGACCTTCAAGAGCTTCCAAGGCGACGTCGCGTTTAACACCCGTAACCATGGCAAGCCCTAGCGCGGACACGGCATTGAGCGTTTGAAACTCGCCGGCCAACGGCAAGTCAATTTTATATCTTTGACCATGCACGACGAGGTCAACAATTTGATGACTGGCGCGCGGCATAACTTCGTCAATGCGAATGTCACCGCCTGACCAGCCGACCTGCATAACCTCTTGGCCGCGCTCTTGGCATATCTTAACAAGGCGCTTTCCATATTCATCATTCACATTAATTACGACAGGGGCGCCTGATGGTGTAAGCTCAGTGAACAACCGCGCTTTGGCTTGAAAATACTCTTCGCCGTCGGCGTGATAATCAAAATGATCCTGCGTTAGATTAGAAAATCCTGACGCGCTTATTTTGACGCCGTCCAAACGGTATTGATCTAGCCCATGAGATGACGCCTCCATCGCCGCATGGGTAATCCCGTCTAATTTAAGCGCAGATAGCGTTTTATGCAGCGCCACAGCATCGGGCGTTGTGTGCGACAGGGGCTGATAGCCTGCAGGCGACTGAACGCCTAATGTACCAAAGCAGGCGGACGCTTTTCCAGCGTGCGCCCAAATTTGCCTCAAAAATTCTACCGTAGAACTTTTGCCATTTGTGCCTGTCATCGCCACGAGCGTTTCAGGCTGTCCTTGATATAAGCGCGCCGCCATTTTCGCATAATCTAAACGCGGGTTATCCGACGCAACATAAGGAATGGGCAGTTCCAATCCGGCCGTCGACAATATGCCCGAGGCGCCTTTTTCAATGGCGCTTTCAATATATTTGCGCCCGTCGGTCACCGTCCCAGGCAGAGCCGCGAAGACATAACCTGGTTCGACCTCGCGGCTATCGCAGGTCAAACCGTCTATGAGGTGATCACTATCAAATCCGAGGTCACGTAAAGTCAGGCTCATGGCAAGGCCCTCTTTCCGAAGGGGCTCATCGCAATAGGGTCGATCTTTCGCTCCACACCGAGCATAGGCGCAATACGTTCTATCACTTTGCCTGACGTCAAGGCCGCATTCCAACCCGCCGTAGCCCAGCCATGGGTTCCTTCTACGGCCTGAGGTTCATCATATGTAATCATCATCACATATGTCGGGTCTTCATAAGGAAAGGCCGAAACAAATGAAGTTACAAGACGGGCTTGATCATAGCCGCCAATAGCAGGCTTCTCGGCCGTGCCCGTTTTCCCCATAACGCCGTAGCCACTAACGCCCGCTTTTTTACCTGTGCCGTGCGTCACCACATATCGCATCATATCGCGCATGGTTTCTGAGGTTGTTGATGAAAATACGCGGCGAGTTTTAACAGGGTGAGCGGCGTCGCGCTTGAGCAACGTCGGGGTTACGTAAGTCCCGTCATTAAGCATTGCGCCCACAGCTGCCGCCAACCCTAAGGGCGTGACCGAAATACCATGCCCGTAAGACACCGTGACCGTTGTGAGGTCAATCCAGCGGTCTTGCACTTGCGGGCTTGCGCTTTCTGCCAGCTCAAAAGGCACACGGTCAAATAAGCCTAGCTCTTTCAAATAACGCTTCTGCGCCTGCCCGCCGACTTTCAAGGCCAACATGGCTGTGCCACGGTTGGAGCTTTCCGCCAATATATCCGGCATAGCCAAAGGTTCTTTTGATGGATGGTCATCGCGAATAAATTTTTCACGTACCTTAAATGGCTTTTGCACTGGATAGGTCTCCGTCAAGCTAGATACATTCTCTTCCAAGGCCATGGCCATGGTCAGAGGTTTAAATACCGAACCCAGTTCATAAGTTGACATTGAGGCATGATTAAAGCGAGTTTCGGGCAATGTTGCGCCCGGTTCGTTGGGGTCGAAATTTGGAAGGCTTGCCATGGCCACAATTTCCCCCGTCTTTAAGTTCAAAACGACGCCAGCATTAGATTTCGCTTCATATTTCTCTAGGCCGTGCTGCAGCTCATCCATAAGCGCGAATTGCGCCCGCATATCCACGCTCAGAGTCAAGGGCGGTGCATTTTTAGCGGATAGTTTGTCTTCAAAGGCCCGCTCTGCCCCAGCCGCGCCCTCGAGATCAATATTCGTAAACCCTAAAACATGAGAGGATAAAGACCCTCTTGGATAGACACGCTTTGGTTCCTGACGAAAGGCGAGTCCCGGCAAGCCTAGGGCAAAAACCGCCTGCCTCGCTCTGGGTGTCAAACCTCTTTCGAGCCACACAAATGAGCGGTCTGAGGCCAGACGCTCTTTGATAATATCATAATCGAGTTCTGGACGAACAGAAACGATTTGGCGCGCCGTTTCTTCAACATTCCAAATACGTCGCGGCTCTGCATATAAGGAAAAGGTCTGCAGAGTTGTTGCTAAAACCTCACCGCGCCTGTCGATAATATCCGCCCGCGTCGTCGTGATGGCTTGAGGCAGGTTTCTTGCCCCGAGCTTGTCTCCAAACAATGAGACTTCAGCCAGACGTAATATGACGAGAATGAGAACAGACATGAATATCACGACGCCAATACGGATACGAATACGGCCTTCAGAGACCGAGATAAACTCATCATCTTGCACGTCCATACGGCGGCGATTGGGCAGCATATCATTGAGCTGGGAGACGCTCATTCTTCGCCTCCAGCATCTTCGGCCTCACGCAAAGGAAAATTTGTCTCTATAGCAGAAATTGAGATAACATTATCGACCTTCACCGGCTCTAATCCCAGATGAGTATTAGATAGTTCCTCAAGACGGACTGGGTTTTCGAGATAGGCAATCTCGGCTTTTAAAATTCGCAAGCTTGCTTCTTCTTGAGAAATCAAGCGCTCTAAACTTCTGACTTCTTTCTTCGCTGTTTGTGCACGTGTCTTTACATAATAAAGCCCAACGGTGAGCGCGACGCCGATAACAAACAATATGAAAGCCGACATACGCCGCGCGGCGCGAATATGGTTGGGGATATAGACACTCATGCCGCGTCTCGCAGAACATCAAGGCTGACGACACGCGGTAAGACATCATCATCCATCGGAAATGGCTGCGCGCTCGTCCGCATAGCGTAACGCAATTTAGCTGATCTGGATCTTGGGTTCTCGTCGATTTCGGTCTTTGAGGGCTTGATAACAGAGCGCTTGCCTTGCTCAAAACTCGCTTTCGGACCTTCCTGTTTGACTTCAGGCGCGTAACGCGAACCGCCAACCACCTCACCCGCGCGCCGACGCAGAAATGATTTCACAATGCGGTCTTCTAGCGAATGAAAGGTCACAACAATGAGACGCCCGCCGGGCTTTAAAATCTTTTCAGCCGCGCATAAGCCCCGATAAAGCTCGCCAAGTTCATCATTGACGAATATGCGAAGTGCCTGAAACACACGGGTTGCGGGATGAATTTTACCGCGTCTACCAAGTGCTTTTTCAAGAATGTCGGCAAGATCTTCAGTCGTCTCGATATTTGCGTCTTCACGAGCCCGGACGATAAAATCAGCGGCGCGGCGCGCACGGCGTTCCTCGCCGTAAACCTGAAAAATCCTTATTAGGTCACTATGAGGCAAAAAGGTCACAGCATCACGCGCGGTGGGGCCCGTATTTCCCATTCGCATATCAAGCGGACCAGAGCGCATAAATGAAAACCCGCGCTCAGCTTGGTCCAGCTGCATAGATGAAACACCAATATCAAGAATGATCGCGTCGACTAAGCCGATGTCTACCTCATCCATTTGGGAAAACGGCGTCTCAATTAATCTAAACCGGCCCTCATATTGCGAGGACAATGCCTGCGCGCGCGCAGACACATTAGGGTCACGGTCAAGCCCGATAACGTTACAGCCCGCCGCCTTCAAAAAGGCTTCACTATAGCCGCCATTTCCAAATGTGCCGTCGACATAAGTTTCGTCATGCTTAGGCGTTAACGCCTTTAAAACTTCTGGCAACATGACGGGGTAGTGGATCATTGACCGCCCCCGTTATTGCCCAAGACAGGCTTAAGACGATGACGGTTTTCTCTTGCTAGCGTACGAGTATTTTCATTTTGCGCCTCAAGCGCTTTTGGGCTCCAGATTTCAAAACGCCGCCCGAGACCTACAAATGTCACTTTCCCATTAAGCCCCGCATATTCATGCAAGTCCTTAGGCAGCGACACGCGCCCGCCGCTATCAAAGGACAACGGACGGCTGGCGGCAAATATGGCCCGCTGTAAGGCAATGCGCCCTTCGTCATAATGATCAATATGGTCGAGAGATTTTTGATAATCTTCAAGAAGGGCAATGCCGCCCCCTTCAAGATAGGCACCATCAAAGCTTGGCCAGACAATAATACCGTCAAAACTGGAGTTGGCCACAACGCTACGAAAATCAGCAGGCACGGAAACACGCCCCTTCGCATCCAAACTATTTGTCACCGTGGACAAAAACATTTCAAAATTCCCTCACAAGCACGCTAGCAATGCCATACTTTGGGATATCATGGGATATTATGGGATACAATGCCTAATTAAGGAAATATTAGCTATAATACAGGGATTTCAATGGGTTTTCAGGCGTCTCCTGCACGTAAACGGCGATATTCAAACTTTTCGTTAAAATCAGGCAGAAATACCCCCCATTCATCTAGTGATTTGCACATTCACCAACCCGTGCTAACGCCTCCTCATGAATAGGCAGGTCAAAATATGCGGCTTAACCCGCGAGCAGGACGTTGAGGCCGCCATCGAATGCGGCGCAAGCTTTCTCGGCTTTATTGTTGAAGCCAAATCGGCGCGCAAACTTAGCACCGCTAAAGCCGCCCGCCTCGCCTCGCCTGCCAAAGGCATCATCCCGCGCGTGGCCGTTACAGTGAACCCTGATGATAAGCTGCTGACGGACATTATGGCCCAGATGGCTCCTGACTACATACAGCTGCACGGGGATGAGAGCGCGCCGCGCCTTGCCGAGATTGGGAAACGCTTTAATGTTAAAACCATCAAAGCTATCGCGGTTTCTACGCCCGCAGATATGGTCACCGCTGAGCAATATGCAGGCGCCGCTGATTTCATTCTTTATGACGCTAAGCCTCCCAAAGGTGAGAGCATACGCGGCGGGCACGGATTATCCTTTGATTGGAATATTCTCACAAACGCCCCGCTGCCTAAAACATGGGCGCTGGCCGGAGGCCTTACGCCTGATAACGCCAGGGAGGCCATTCGGCGGACAAATGCGCCTATCCTTGATGTTAGCTCTGGCGTTGAAAGCGCGGCGGGCGTAAAAGACGCCGCTAAAATCAAAGCCTTTATGGCAGCTGTCGCAGGAAATAGTTAAATGGGTAAAGCCGAGAACATTAAAACGCCGGATGAAAATGGGCGCTTTGGCGATTTTGGCGGGCGTTATGTCGCCGAAACCCTTATGCCGCCAATCCTCGAACTCGAAGCCGCTTATGAAGACGCAAAAGCCGATCCTAATTTTCTATCCGAGCTCGATGACTTCTTTGCTCATTATGTCGGCCGCCCGTCTCCGCTGTATTTTGCCGAGCGCCTAACGGAATTCGCAGACGGGGCGAAAATCTATTTTAAACGTGATGAGCTCAACCATACGGGCGCACATAAAATCAACAATTGCATGGGCCAAATCCTGCTTGCCAAGCGCATGGGAAAGACTCGCATTATCGCCGAGACAGGCGCAGGTCAGCACGGCGTCGCCACCGCCACAGTCGCCGCGCGCTTTGG
>CAZJRU010000049.1:0-11171 GCA_964548315.1 uncultured Hellea sp. | reverse complement strand
CAAAAATATTTGTCAAATCCGGCAATGGCGGCGCAGGCTGCGTCTCCTTTCGCCGTGAGAAATCTATTGCCTTTGGTGGTCCAGATGGGGGTGATGGCGGCAAAGGCGGCGACGTCATTGTCGAGGCGAGCCGAAGCTTAAATACCCTCATTGATTACCGCTATAAACAACACTTTAAAGGCGGGACTGGTAACCATGGTATGGGGCGCGACCGCGCCGGAGGAGCTGGCGACGATATTGTCATCAAGGTCCCCGTAGGCACGCAGGTCATTGACGCTGATAATGGCGAGATATTGATTGACCTCACTGAAGATGGTCAAACTGCCCTTCTAGCCAAAGGCGGTAATGGCGGCTGGGGAAATGCGCGGTTTAAATCTTCGACTAACCAAGCCCCGCGTAAAGCCAATCCCGGGGAAGAAAGCGAAGAACGCTGGATATGGCTACGTCTTAAACTCCTTGCCGATGCTGGACTGGTTGGTCTGCCTAATGCTGGTAAATCCACATTTCTATCGACTGTGACAGCGGCAAAACCTAAAACCGCCGACTATCCCTTTACAACATTACACCCTCACCTAGGCGTCGTTAGCCTTGGGGCTGCCGAACGCTTTGTGCTGGCGGATTTACCTGGCCTTATTGAAGGCGCGAGTGAAGGCGCTGGTCTTGGACATCGATTTCTCGGTCATGTAGAACGCTGCGCGGCCGTGCTTCATCTCGTGGACGCTTCGGCGGATGATCCCATTGGGGATTACCAGACAATCCGCAAAGAGCTCATTGATTATGACGGCGGCATTGAAGACAAACCCGAAATCGTCATCATTACGAAATGTGATGCTTTGGACGCGGATACAATAGAACTGGTTCGTTCAGAACTGCAGGCGGTATGCGGCGTAGCTCCTCTCGCAATCTCAAGCGTTGCCCAGCAAGGCCTTAACCCAGTCCTGTCAGCCGTCTTCCAACATGTACAAGCCCGCAGACAAAAAGAAGAAGGCGCGCGCGCAGATAAAATCAAACGCGCTGCAATCCAGCGCGGAGAGATAGAAGACGTAAAAGGGTGGCAACCTTAAAATGTCTCTCTCTAACGCATCCAGAATTGTTCTTAAAATTGGCTCCGCTCTTTTGGTTGACCCTAAAAATGGGAAACTCCGCCAAAGCTGGCTAACCTCTTTATGCGCAGATATTGCGGCTCTTAAAGAGCAAAGAAAAGACGTCATTATAGTGTCCTCTGGCGCGATTGCGCTTGGCCGGGCGCGCCTAAAGCTATTCGGGCGCAGCTTGTCATTAGCAGAAAAGCAAGCCTGCGCCGCAGCAGGACAATCTTTGCTCACACAAGCCTATGAACAAGGCCTCCAACCACACGGCATTATGACAGCTCAGGCTCTTTTGACACTACATGATACCGAAGACCGGCGGCGCTGGTTAAATGCGCGCTCAACGCTGGATACACTTTTAAAACTTGGCGCCATTCCAGTCATCAACGAGAATGATACCGTGGCCACAGATGAAATTAAATATGGCGATAATGACCGCTTGGCCGCCCGTACAGCCCAGATGCTATCAGCCGATTGTCTAGTTTTACTCTCTGATATTAACGGGCTTTATACGGCTGACCCGCGCCAAGATAAAAATGCCAAGCATATACCAAACGTATTGGAATTAACGGTTGAAATCATGGCGATGGGCGGCGGTATCAACCGATTCAGCGGCGTGGGGAGCGGGGGCATGGCCACAAAGCTCTCCGCAGCCAAAATCGCGACCAAAGCCGGATGTCATATGTGCATTATGGATGGCCAAGATATGGCGCCCATATCGCGGCTTTTAGCTGGAGAGAAATCCACATGGTTCAAAGCGACCGATAACCCCAAGAAAGCGCGCCAACAATGGATCGCAGGTTCTATAAAACCTTGCGGCGTCCTAACGATAGATGACGGCGCGGCGAAAGCATTGATGTCGGGTAAAAGCCTCCTCGCGGCTGGCGTAACACAAATTACAGGGCGCTTTCTAAAAGGGGACGCCGTATCCGTTAAAACCTTTGAAGGTCAGGAAATCGCTAGAGGCTTAGCCGCTTATGACGCCGCCGAAGCTAAAAAGTTACTGGGCGTAAACTCAGGTGATATTATAAACATTCTCGGATATGATAATGGCGCGGCCCTAATCCACCGCGATAATATGGTAATGATTTAAGATGGACAGCCAAGTAATAGATACAAGCACCCAACTAGAAGACTATATGTCTGATCTGGGACGCAAAGCGAGAGAAGCGTCAAACCGACTACGGTTGGCAGGGCCCGACGCGAAGTCTACAGCCTTAGTAAATATGGCCGATGAAATTCGTAAGGCATCTGATCAAATATTAGAGGCAAATACGCAGGATATGAGCGCAGCAAAAGCCAAAGGCCTATCCGATGCCATGTGTGACCGCCTGGCCCTTACGCCCCAGCGCATACAAGCTATTGCGGGAAGTCTTGAAGCGATTGCTACCTTGCCCGACCCAGTCGGCGCGATTGACGAAACATGGACGCAGCCCAATGGATTAAAGTTTTCAAAAATGCGCGTCCCGATTGGCGTTATCGGCATGATCTATGAAAGCCGTCCGAATGTGACGGCTGATGCTGGCGCGCTATGTTTAAAGTCCGGTAATGCCTGTATCCTTAGAGGCGGATCAGAAAGCCGAGCCTCAAATCAGGCCATTCATAAGGCGCTAATCGCGGGACTAAGCACAACCAACATACCCGCAGATAGTATTCAGCTTATCGCAACTACAGACCGCGCAGCCGTAGGACATCTACTCTCGGGATTAAACAATACTGTTGATTTGATCATTCCTCGCGGCGGAAAAAGTTTGATTGAGCGCGTACAATCCGATGCACGCATCCCCGTACTCGCTCATCTCGAAGGCCTCTGTCACAGCTATGTCCACCGCGCGGCAAACTTAGATATGGCGCTTAAAATTATTCTGAATGCTAAAATGCGCCGCACAGGTGTCTGCGGCTCAACTGAGACAGTCTTGATTGACCGCGATATCTCAGCAAAGTTTCTACCGACGCTCGCCAGCGAGCTTAGCGCGCTTGGATGTGAACTGCGCGGAGATAAAGAAAGCCAAACCCTACATGCTTCTATTACCCCCGCAACCGAAGCCGATTATGCAACAGAGCACCTCGCGCCGATTTTGAATATCCGTATTGTTGACGACATCGATATGGCTCTTGCTCATATAGAAACTTATGGCAGCGGACACACAGATAGTATCATCACAGAAGACACGGATAAGGCTGAGCTTTTCCTCCGCAATGTCGATAGCGCCATTTGTATGCATAATAGCTCGACCCAATTTGCCGATGGCGGAGAATTTGGATTTGGCGCAGAGATTGGCATAGCGACGGGCAGGCTTCATGCGCGCGGGCCCGTTGGCGCTAAACATCTCACTACCTATAAATATACGGTTGAGGGTAGCGGACAGGTTCGTCCCTAGTGCGTCTCTATGACGGGCTTTCCATTGGCCTTTTTGGCGGCTCATTTAATCCCGCCCATGCCGGGCATATGCACGTTGCCAATTGCGGCCTAAAAGATTTAGGCCTTGACCGCGTGTGGTGGATGGTTAGCCCGCAAAACCCGTTAAAGCCCAAACAACCTAGTTATGAGAGCCGCGTTAAAACCGTAGAGACCCTTGGACTTGCTCCCCGCATGGAGATCAGCCACGCAGAACGAGACTTTGGCACGCAATATACAATCGACCTTATCTGCAACTTGCAAACACGCTATCCGCAAACCCGCTTTGTCTTTTTAATGGGCGCAGATAATTTTGCGCAGCTGCCTAAATGGAAGGATTGGCGCAATATCATAGCCCGCATCCCCATTGCCGTTATTTCGCGTCCTGGCGACGGGGTAAAGCCTCGCTTATCCCAAACGGCCCGTATGTATGGCATCGCCCGCCTCGCTGAAGAGCACTCACATTTTTTAGCAAATTTGAGGCCGCCGGTCTGGACTTTTCTAACGCCGCCGTTAAATAGCCTCTCCTCTACAGCTTTGCGTAAAGCCGTAGCCAATAATAAATAATTGTGTTATGAAAGACATGTCAGAAAAGTAGGAGTTCCCCCTGACTGAAGCCGCCGAAGTGAGCATGCCCTCACAAAAAGACGATGAAGCCTCAAGGCTTTTGTCTAGCCATATCCTTTCCATCCTTGATGAGCACTCAGCCCAAGACACGATTGAAATCGACGTTCGCGGAAAATCATCCGTTACCGATTATATGATTGTGACATCTGGGCGGTCCAACCGTCATGTCGGAGCACTCGCGGATTATGTTCTGCGCTCTCTCAAAGAGCTTGGGCATAAGGATTTGGGTGTAGAAGGTCTCGAAGGGTGTGACTGGGTTCTCATCGATGCTGGGGATGTCATTGTTCATCTTTTTCGCCCTGAAGTTCGCGTTTTTTATAATATCGAAAAAATATGGTCTGTACCTCTGCCAGAAGGATTACAGTCCATACCCGAAGCTGCGCCCGAGGAATGAAATTAAGCCTTCGAGCCGGCGGCGTCATTCGCTCTGGTCCAGAACGAACACTTATTGACGACTATCTTAAACGCGCAAATGGATTGGCGCGCGCCACTGGCTTTACCAACATTGAAGAACAGCAAGTGGACTTACGGCGAGCCAAATCTCGTTCGGAAGAAACCAAACTTCTCATGCAAGGTCTCCCGCAGAATAGTAAAGTCGTCATTTTTGATGAGCGCGGCAAAACTCCGACCTCACGCAAAATTTCACAACATCTATCTGAATGGCGAAACGACGGCGTATCTGAACTTGTACTCGTCATCGGAGGCGCGGATGGGTTTGAACCTAAAGATATCCCTGCCAATGCCGTTAAATGGGCCTTTGGCCCCCAGACGTGGCCGCATAAGATGGTCCGGGTGATGGTTAGCGAACAGATTTACAGAGCCCTGTCAATTTTAGCAGGCACACCCTACCATCGCGACTAACATTGGCGTAGGCTCAGATTATGCGGTGGTTAGTTCTAGCTTTGATTCTGTTATGGGGACAGCCTGCCTTTTCCCAAGCCCCCGACCCCGAAAAATTAAGGACCCTTGATCAAGAAGAAAAAAGAGCACGTGACGCAGAAGCCGCCTTATCAAAAAACCGCAAGGTCGTCGAAAAAGAAATCACTGATCTTAAAAAGCAGCTTGTTAAAACAGCCAAAGAAGCTGCAGGCTTTGAAAAGGAAAACACAAAGCTTTCACGTAAACTGTCGGTCTTAAGACAAGAAGAAACAGAGTTAAAAGACAAAATCTACGGGGACCGGCAAGCCCTCATGCAGCTCTTAGCTGGCTTACAACGCATCGAGAAAAACCCGCCTCCACCTCTGGCCATTCGCCCAAGCGACGCCAGCGAAGCCGCGCGCGCGGAGATACTCATGTCATCTCTCAGCGCCGCCTTAAATACACGTGCGGAAGAGCTGACCCAGAAATTGGAGGAAGCCCAACACTTACAAACCAACATCGAGCAAAAACACAAAAGCCTATCAGCCAATGAAAAGACACTTTCCAAACGGCGTGAGAAAATTGCTAAACTTGTAACTGATAAATCGGACCTCAAAAAAACGATTGCGCAGGATCAGGAAAAGGCTGCGCAAAAAGTCAAAAAACTATCCTCGGAAGCCAATACCCTGCGCGAATTAATTCGTTCATTTGAGGACAATGCCAAAGAGGCTATCCCGCGTATTAAACCTGATAAAAAAGGGAATGAAGCTCCCTCTGCTAAAGAATCTAAGCCCGTAAAATTGCCAAAAGGAACACCGAAATTCAGCAAGGCAAAAGGCAAGTTAAGTCGGCCCATAACCGGAAAAGTGCTCAAAAAATATGGAGGCGCTGAAAAAGGCATAACCGTCGGCGGTAGTTCGGAATCGCAAGTGATTGCGCCTTATGCGGGCCGTGTTGAATTTGCGGGCGCGTTTAAAAATTACGAGAATGTCGTTATATTGAACGTCGGTGACGGATATTTCATTTTACTCACAGGCCTAGGCGAGACATATATTGAGACAGGCGAGAATATTAAGACGGGAGAACCCATTGGATTACTGCCTTTTAAGGCGAAAGGTACCGCAAATTTATATATAGAACTTCGTAAAGCGGGTAAAACAATTGACCCTAACCCTTGGCTAGGCGCAGCACTTGCAAGTGGATAATATACAATATAGACATCGTCGGATGACACGGCGAGTTAACTGGAGCCCAAATTAATGAAATATATGTTGCCAACACTCGGAGCTGTCGCCGCGGTATCCCTTTTTGCTTTTGCAAATTCGGATCACACAGCAATTGCTGTTGAACGCCCATCACATGATGAAACGTTTAAGCAATTAGAGTTATTTGCAGATGTTTTAGCGCGTGTGCGCACAGATTATGTCGTAGACGTTAATGACAGTGAGCTCATCGAAGACGCTATTAACGGGATGCTGCAATCGCTTGACCCGCATTCAAGTTATGTCAATCCTGACGCATTTCGTGAACTTCAAATCGACACATCAGGGCAATATGGTGGTCTGGGCATGGAAGTCACGACAGAAGAAGGCTTTGTCAAAGTCATTACGCCCATTGATAACACACCTGCCAAAAAAGCAGGAATAAAAGCTGGTGATTTCATTACTGAAATCGAAGGCGAAAGCATTATTGGTTTGTCTTTGACAGAAGCTGTCAAACGTATGCGCGGCAAGCCTGGCGAGCCAATTACAATCACGATTGTCCGCGAGGATGAAGAGGCTGAAGAATACACCATGGTCCGTGAAATTATTAAGCGCCAGACCGTAAAACATGAAGTCAAAGACGGCGTCGGTTATATCCGTATCGCTCAATTTAACGAAAAAGCGTCTGATGGTTTAGAAGCAGCTATAAAATCATTAAAAAAAGAGCTTGGCGGTTCACTTCCTGGCATCGTGCTAGACCTTCGCGGAAATCCGGGTGGGTTATTAGATCAATCTGTAAACGTCAGTAGCGTCTTTCTTGATGGCGGCGAAGTTGTCTCAACTCGCGGACGCTCTGCCAATGATACCGAAAGATACAATGGTCAATCAGGCGAGCTAGCAAAAGGCGTTCCACTTGTTGTTCTTATTGACGGCGCCTCAGCTTCAGCTTCCGAAATTGTCGCTGGCGCTGTTCAAGATAGAGGCCGCGGGCTTGTTGTCGGCATGACGTCATTTGGTAAAGGTTCTGTGCAATCTGTTATTCCGCTTCGCGGCGGGCGTGATGGCGCACTTAGGCTCACGACACAGCGTTATTATACGCCATCAGGCCGTTCTATTCAGGGCACAGGTATTGATCCTGATATTTTTGTATCCGCTATCCCTGATGATGGTAAGGAACAAAAAATAAGACGCGAATCTGATTTACCAAACGCGATTGAAAACGAATCTGAAGAAGAAACGGATACAGATACAGAAGAAGAAATCGCCGAAGTCATCATCGATTACCCCCCTGAAGGCTTTGAAGTTTCAGATGATTACCAACTGCAAAAGGCCATTGAAATTATCAAGACTGGAAACTATCCAAAATTGCTGGCAGATGCTGGCTAATTAAGGACACGCAGTGAAACGTAAAACCTTGCAATCGAGGATGAAAAATCTATCCGCTATCCTAATGCTAGGTACTGTGATGACCCTATGGTCACCAATCCTATCGGCAAAACCACAACCGGAAGAAGACCAAGAAACTTTAAAACAGCTTGAACTCTTCGCCGATGTTTTTGCACGGGTTAGACATGAATATGTCACGGAAATATCCGATAAAGACTTAATCGGATATGCGTTAAACGGCGCCTTGGGTTCGCTCGACCCTCATTCATCTTACGTGCCTCCGACTGAGTTCAAAGAGCAAAGAAAAGCTGCAAAACGCGAATATGGCGGATTAGGCATCGAAGTGACGATGGAGTCCGGACTTGTTAAAATAAACCACGCGGTCGAGGATGGCCCCGCCTATGCAGCTGGGCTGCGCGGCGGAGATTACATTACAGCTGTCGACGGCGTCAGCGTCAGAGGTAAAGAGCTTGGCGAAGCGGTAGAAGGTATGCGCGGCCTGGCTGGTGATCCAGTCACTGTTACGGTTCTTTCGGCGGACACAGGCTCACGTGACGTTGAAATTGTACGCCAAGTTGTCAGAGGACGCGCTGTACGCCACCGCGTCGAAAAGGGATTAGGCTATGTCTTTATCGAAACCTTTAATAACAACCGTCTTGCTGTTGATTTAGAACGCGCGTTAAAATCTCTTGAAACATCGCTCGGCGGTACCATTCCCGGCCTGATAATCGATCTACGCGGCAACCGCGGAGGGTTATTAGACCAATCAGTAGATGTCTCAAGCTTATTTTTGGATGGCGGCGAAGTTTTATCTGCCCGCGGTCGCCTGCCCGAAGATACCGAAAGATATAACGCGGAAGCAGGAGAATTATACCCAGACATGCCGATAGTTATCCTAGTCAATAGCGGCTCAGCATCAGCCGCGGAGATCGTTGCTGGCGCCCTTCAAGATAGGGGCCGGGCTATCGTTATCGGACGACGCTCCTTTGGGAAAGGATCCGTACAATCCGTCATACCACTAGGGAAAGGCGGCGCGCTTCGCATGACAACGCAGCGGTATTACACCCCGTCTGGGTCATCTATTCAGGGCCGCGGAATTATGCCTGATTTGCTTGTCTCGCTTTCGGCTGATACAGGCGAAATTGAAAAACGCTTTAGAGAAGATAGCCTTCCAAATTCTTTGTTAAATCCTGATGATAGTGATTACAAAGAGAAATATGAGGATATCAATTACCCGCCTGCGGAATGGCCAGAAACAAGTGATTTCCAGCTCGACAAAGCGGTCACAATCTTAAAAACCTCACGTTATGACACCCTCTTGGCTCAGCAGTCATTACGTTATAAGAAGCCGTAGATTTTAAAAACAAATCACCCTAACACTTAGCTGTCATGACGGATGCATCGCAAAATTTCCGGCGGCGTTATATGCAGCCATTACCCTCGCGAAGGAAGCACATCCTTCTCGTTGCCTGTTGTCTAGCCGTTATTTTTGGGTCGCTCTCCATTTTTACAAATTTTCTGGGAAGTTCAGAAGATGCTAAAAGCGTTGGAAAGCTAGCCATCGCCCCGCCCCCTCTTCCGCCCGAATCCGATACACTTGCCGCGTCAAGTGACGCCCTCCCCGATTTGCTGGCCGGCGATGTTCCAGATAAAGTCAATCCAACGGAAACACTATCAAAGATAACTGAGGTTCAAAATATTACGACTGATGCCTTGGGCAATCCCATTAACTCTCCTAATTCCTCACCAGCCACCTCCATAGAGCTCTTCCAAGGCCCGGCGCAATCAGCTGTAAGTTTCCCTCGTTCTAATAGCCCGCAGGTGATTACAATCGACGGAAAACCAATTAATGGACAAAGCGCCGCCCTTGTTCCAGCGCCTATTTCAGGGCTGACAGCCTTAGGCCCGTACGGCCAAGTTCCCGCTATTTCTAGCTCAGGCGTGACGCCTCACTCAGCCTATAAGCATCCATTTTCACTAAATAGTGGTAAGACCCCAGTATCTATTATCATTGGCGGGCTGGGCGTAAACCGTGCCATTACCCAACAAGCTATCGACGACCTTCCTTCCGAGGTGACCTTGTCTTTCGCAGCACATTCAAGCGGGTTGCAAGGCTGGGTGAATAAGGCGCGCGCAAAAGGGCATGAAGTCTTGATAGAGATACCGTTAGAATCCAACCAATTTGACACATCAGAGCCTGGCGCAGATAGAGCCTTGCGGGTAGAAAAAAACACAAGCTCCAATCCTAGAAATTTAGCCTGGCTGCTAAGCCGCGCTCAGGGGGCATTCGGCGTCACTAATTATAATGGCGATAAATTTTTAAACCGCGCTGACGCTGTTGCACCATTATTTGAAAAGCTGTCTCAAATGGGCCTAAGCTTTGTCTTTGACGGGTCGGTCTCTGCCCCCAGTCTTTCGGCTATTTCTTCTAGTGCAAAATTACCATATGCCAGCGGGTTCAATCTCATCGACGCAACGCCCGAACCCAACATTATATCCTCTGAGCTTTCCCGCCTATCAGACTATGCGGCGCAAGGCACGGGCCCCATTGGCGTAGGCTTTGCTTACGCAGAAACAATTGTCGCGGTTCAAAGCTGGGCGAGAAATTTGGAGTCTCAAGGCCTAATACTTGCCCCGGCCTCAAGCGCGCTTAAATAATCATGACGTCTCCCACTTCGGATATATCTAAATATCGCCCCGCTGTGGGCGTAGCTGTTTTTAATAAAGAAGGTAAAGTCTGGCTTGGAAAACGTTTGGGACAAAACGGCCCTTATTGCTGGCAAATGCCTCAAGGCGGCATGGATAAGGGCGAAATACCAGAGGTTTCAGCCGCGCGTGAACTCTGGGAAGAAACGGGTATATCTCTAGACATGGTCATTCCCATTAGTGAAATCACGCCGTGGCTTTTCTATGACTTTCCACCAGAATATGAAGGTAGAAAAGCAACAAAGAATTGGCGAGGTCAGCGGCAAAGGTGGTTTGCCTTTCGCTTTAACGGAGATGAAACAAAGATTGACCTCAGGGCTCACGGACCGCAAGAGTTTTCAGAATGGCGTTGGGGCGAGCTTTCCCAGACGCCCGAACTCATAGTTCCCTTTAAACGCAAAGTTTATGAACGGCTGGCATCCGAATTTGAACGCTTTTCCAAGGCCGTAAATTAGCGTAGTCGCACATAATGACGGATAAAATCCACGGCAAAAATGCAATGATATTTGTGTTGATCACAGTGATGATTAATTCAATTGGTTTTGGCATTATGATCCCGGTTTTGCCAGACCTACTCAAAGAGCTCACTGACCTACCCAATAACCAAGCGGTAATTTACGGGATGTGGCTGACCTTTGTCTTCGCGCTCTTTCAATTTATATGTATGCCAATTGTGGGCGGCCTGTCCGATAGATTTGGGCGGCGGCCTATCATGCTATTATCCTTATTAGGCCTTGGCATAGACTATTTCATTATGGGTTTTGCCCCGACAGTCGCCTTTTTGTTTTTAGGGCGTATTATTGCTGGAATTTTCGGTGCGACCTTTAGCACAGCTAACGCTTATATCGCCGATATAAGCCCGCCAGAAACCCGCGCGCAAAACTTTGGATTAGTGGGAGCCTCATT